>NZ_JAQQPT010000016.1:0-179970 GCF_036688725.1 Pseudomonas lactucae
GCGAATTCTACAGCGTTACACGCTGCTGTCAACACCTCTTTTTCAACTTCCTTTTGGCTTCGATGAACTGAAGCGACTTGCTGTCGAAAACCACTTAACTCATTGTTTACCAAGGAGTTTTCCGTTTCGACTGCGCCGGAAGTGGGGCGAATTATAGACAGATATAATTCGCCGTCAACACCTAATTCAGGACTTATTCGGATTTGAGCGTAATACGCGCAAATGCCTTCTTCCCCGCCTGACAAACATGGGTCGCCCCCAGCTCATATATAAAGGTGCGATCCACCACCTCACCATCTATACGCACGCCGCCGGAACCCAGCAGATCACGCGCCACTGCCGAGTTCTTCACCAAGCCCGCCTTATTAAGGACAGCAGCGATAGGCATCGCCTCGGCAGCCGCCAACTCAATTTCCGGCAGGTCATCCGGCAGCTCGCCATCCTTCATGCGATTGCCCGCTGCACGATGTGCGCTCGCCGCCGCTTCTTCACCATGGAAGCGCGCAACAATCTCTTCGGCCAGCTTGATTTTCACATCACGCGGATTGGCGCCTGCTTCAACATCAGCACGCAGCGCATTGATCTCATCCATCGAACGGAAACTCAGCAGCTCGAAGTAACGCCACATCAGCGCATCAGGAATGGAAACCAATTTGCCGTACATCACACCCGGCGCCTCCTGGATCCCCACATAGTTACCCAGGGACTTGGACATCTTCTTGACGCCATCCAACCCTTCCAGCAACGGCATGGTCAGAATGCACTGAGCCTCCTGGCCATACGCACGCTGCAGCTCTCGCCCCATCAGCAGGTTGAATTTCTGATCGGTACCGCCCAACTCCACGTCGGCACGCAACGCCACCGAGTCATACCCTTGAACCAGCGGGTACAAAAACTCATGAATGGCGATCGGCTGATTGGTCGAATAGCGCTTGTCGAAGTCATCACGCTCAAGCATGCGCGCAACGGTGTACTGGGAAGTCAGGCGAATGAAGTCCGCCGGACCCATCTGATCCATCCAGGTAGAGTTGAACGCCACCTCGGTCTTGGCCGGATCAAGAATCTTGAACACCTGAGTCTTGTAGGTCTCGGCGTTATCGAGCACCTGCTCACGGGTCAGCGGCGGACGCGTGGCACTCTTGCCACTCGGATCACCGATCATCCCGGTGAAATCACCTATAAGGAAGATGACCTGATGCCCCAGCTCCTGAAATTGGCGCAGCTTATTAATAAGCACGGTATGACCCAGGTGCAGATCCGGCGCCGTCGGATCAAAGCCAGCCTTGATACGCAGGGGCTGACCACGCTTGAGCTTTTCGATCAGCTCGGCCTCGACCAACAGTTCTTCCGCACCACGTTTTATCAGCGCTAGCTGCTCTTCAACCGACTTCATAACAGACCCGCAAGGCTCAGATTCAAAAGGGAACCAACCATACAAGATCAGGGACTAATTACAAGTTTTGCCCTGCGCACGGACACCGTTCAGCAAGCCCAGCGTTCGCGAGCTTGCGCCACAGATGATTTGGTTATATTTTATACAGTTATTTCATCTTCATCATGTCATTCATCTTTTCCATTTCATCTTCAAAGTCAAATTACCTATGACCACCGAACCGTCTAAAGCGCCGCCGCTTTACCCGAAGACCCACCTGCTCGCCGCAAGTGGTATCGCCGCCCTTCTCAGCCTGGCACTCCTGGTATTCCCTTCCAGTGACGTAGAAGCCAAACGAACATCCCTCAGCCTTGACTTGGAAAGTCCGGTTGAACAACTGACACAAGATCAAGACGCTTCCGACGCTCAACAAGCCACAAATGCGCCAGCTGAATCGCCGTTCGCGCAGATAGAAAGCACGCCCGAAGACACGCAGCAAGCCGTGCAGGACCAACCGAAACCCGCAGCAGACACCGCCAAGAATGCCCAACACCGCGAAGTGATCGTGGCAAAAGGCGATACACTTTCGACCTTGTTCGAGAAGGTCGGCCTCCCCGCTGCAACCGTCAACGAAGTGCTGACCAGCGACAAGCAAGCCAAGCAATTCACCCAGCTTAAACACGGCCAGAAACTTGAGTTCGAGCTGACGCCGGACGGCCAGCTGAATACCCTGCACAGCAACGTCAATGACCTCGAAAGCATCTCCCTGACCAGGGGCGCCAAAGGCTTTGCCTTCAACCGCATCACCACTAAACCCGTCATGCGCTCTGCCTACGTCCACGGCGTGATCAATAGCTCGCTGTCACAATC
The DNA here is from genome assembly GCF_036688725.1 of Pseudomonas lactucae. Lineage (NCBI taxonomy): Bacteria > Pseudomonadati > Pseudomonadota > Gammaproteobacteria > Pseudomonadales > Pseudomonadaceae > Pseudomonas > Pseudomonas lactucae. Next base: position 2,243 of record NZ_JAQQPT010000016.1, read on the forward strand.
GGCCGCCCGCGCCGGTTTGTCCCACAACATGACCATGGACATGGCCAGTGTGTTTGGCTACGACATCGACTTCGCCCAGGACATCCGCCAGGGTGACGAATTCGATGTGATCTACGAGCAGAAAGTCGCCAACGGCAAAGTGGTCGGCACCGGCAACATTCTTTCCGCACGCTTCACCAACCGCGGCAAGACCTATACCGCTGTGCGTTACACCAACAAACAAGGCAACAGCAGCTACTACACCGCCGACGGCAATAGCATGCGCAAAGCGTTCATCCGCACGCCAGTGGACTTCGCTCGTATTAGCTCGCGTTTCTCCATGGGTCGCAAGCATCCAATTCTGAACAAAATCCGCGCGCACAAAGGCGTCGACTATGCCGCCCCGCGCGGCACGCCGATCAAGGCAGCCGGTGATGGCAAGGTTCTGCTGGCCGGGCGTCGCGGCGGTTACGGCAACACCGTCATCATCCAGCACGGCAATACCTATCGTACGTTGTACGGCCATATGCAAGGCTTCGCCAAAGGCGTGAAGACCGGCGGTAACGTCAAGCAGGGGCAGGTGATCGGTTATATCGGCACAACGGGCCTGTCCACCGGCCCACACTTGCACTATGAATTCCAGGTCAATGGCGTACACGTCGACCCTTTGGGCCAAAAACTGCCGATGGCCGACCCGATCGCCAAGGCCGAACGCGCGCGCTTCATGCAGCAAAGCCAACCACTGATGGCGCGCATGGACCAGGAGCGCTCCACCCTGCTGGCCTCGGCGAAGCGTTAAGCCATGCCGCTCTATATAGGCGTGATGTCCGGAACCAGCCTCGATGGCCTGGATATCGCCCTGATCGAACAGGATTCGGCGATCAACCTGATCGCCACTCACTACACGCCAATGCCGGATACTCTGCGCGCCGAGCTGCTGAGCTTGTGCGCCAGCGGCCCGGATGAGATAGCCCGCTCAGCAATTGCCCAGCAGCACTGGGTCCGCCTCGCGGCCCAAGGCATTCACACCCTGCTCGCCCAGCAAAACCTCAACCCCCAGGCCATTCGCGCAATCGGCAGCCATGGGCAGACCATCCGCCACGAGCCTTCTCTAGGGTTTACCGTACAGATCGGTAACCCGGCGCTGCTCACCGAGCTGACAGGTATCACCGTGGTCAGCGATTTCCGCAGCCGCGATGTGGCCGCCGGCGGCCAAGGCGCGCCGCTGGTACCCGCGTTTCATGAAGCACTGTTTGGCGAACGCACAGGGAAACGCGCGGTATTGAATGTAGGCGGTTTCAGCAACCTCAGCCTGATCGAAACCGGCAAGCCCGTAGCAGGTTTCGACTGTGGGCCAGGCAATGTCCTGCTGGACGCCTGGATTCATCTGCAGCGTGGAGAGAACTTCGACCGTGACGGTCAATGGGCAGGCAGTGGCAAGGTCGAGCCCCAACTGCTCAATACATTGCTCGGCGATCCGTTTTTCTTGACCAAAGGCCCCAAAAGCACCGGTCGAGAGGTGTTCAACCTGCAATGGCTGCAACAGCACCTCGGCCAATTGCCAGCCTTTCAGCCTCAAGACATTCAGGCGACGCTGCTCGAACTCACCGCACGGACCATCGTCGAGTCCCTGCAAATGGCGCAGCCTCATACCGAAACCCTGTTGGTGTGTGGCGGCGGCGCCCATAACACGACCTTGATGAACCGCCTGGCGGCCCTGCTACCTTCAACCCAGGTCAGCAGCACCACCAAGTATGGCGTAGACCCGGATTGGGTCGAAGCCATGGCCTTCGCCTGGCTGGCCCATTGCTGCCTGGAAGGCATCGCCGCCAACCGTCCCAGCGTCACTGGCGCACGTGGCTTGCGAATCTTGGGCGCGATCTACCCCGCCTGAGCGCCAGACAGCAAAACGCCGCTTGGCTGTTCAAAGCCAAGCGGCGTTTCTATCGGTTATGGACCAGACCATCGATCAGATCGAGAACGAAGACCCGCAACCACAAGTGGTAGTGGCGTTAGGGTTCTTGATCACGAAACGCGAACCCTCCAGACCTTCCTGATAATCCACCTCTGCACCGGCCAGGTATTGGAAGCTCATCGGGTCCACAACCAGGCTGACGCCCTCGCGTTCAACGATGGTGTCATCGTCAGCCACGTCTTCATCGAAGGTAAAACCGTACTGAAACCCTGAACAACCGCCGCCCGTAACGAATACGCGCAGCTTCAAGCGATCATTACCCTCTTCATCGACCAGGCTCTTCACCTTGTGCGCAGCACCGTGGGTGAATTGCAAAGCCGTGGGGGTGAAGGATTCAACGCTCATGCTGATAATCTCCCGGCGTAGCGCCGCCATATGCGTAATGGCCGGTATTATCCGCTTCTCCTAGAAAAGCGGTCAACTATTAAGGGAGCAGCGGCAAGCTTAAAGCCATAAGCTTCAAGCCTGCCATTGCCAACTTGCGGCGTGCGGCCGCCGTTAAGGCAGCATGCCCGCGTGGGACAGGCCCAACTTTTCATCCAGGCCAAACAGAATGTTCATGTTCTGTACCGCCTGGCCAGACGCGCCCTTGACCAGGTTATCGATCACCGACAACACCACCACCAGGTCACCGTCCTGCGGACGATGTACCGCGATCCGGCAGACGTTGGCACCACGCACGCTGCGGGTTTCCGGGTGGCTGCCGGCCGGCATTACGTCGACGAACGGTTCATTGGCATAGCGCTTCTCAAACAACGCCTGCAGATCAACCGAGCGATCAACCACCGTCGCGTAGAGCGTGGAGTGAATACCGCGAATCATTGGCGTCAGGTGCGGTACGAAGGTCAGCCCAACGTCCTTTCCGGCAGCACGGCGCAGGCCCTGACGAATTTCCGGCAGATGGCGATGCCCCTTTACCGCATAGGCTTTCATGCTTTCCGACGTTTCGGAGTACAGCGAACCTACCGCGGCACCACGGCCGGCGCCGCTGACACCCGACTTGCAGTCTGCGATCAAGCGCGAAGTATCGGCCAGGCCCGCTTCGAGCAGCGGCAGGAAACCCAGCTGGGTTGCGGTCGGATAGCAACCCGGCACAGCGATCAGACGCGCCTGCTTGATTTGCTCACGATTGACCTCCGGCAGGCCATACACGGCTTCTTCCAACAGCTGCGGCGCACCGTGAGGCTGGTTGTACCATTTGGCCCATTCATCGGCGTCCTGCAGACGGAAGTCCGCCGACAGGTCGATTACCTTGGTGCCGGCTGCCAGCAGCTCACCGGCCAGTGCATGGGCAACACCGTGGGGCGTGGCAAAGAACACTACGTCGCAGGCGCCAAGGGTCTTGATGTCCGGCACGCTGAACGCCAGGCCGTCGTAATGGCCTCGCAGGTTCGGGTACATATCGGCCACGGCCAGGCCGGCCTCGGATCGAGAAGTGATGACCACCACCTCAGCTTGCGGATGCTGAGCCAACAGACGCAGCAATTCGACACCGGTGTAACCCGTGCCGCCGACGATACCGACCTTGACCATAAACCTGCCCTCAACGAACCACTGGAAAGCCGTCGATAATAGGGGCCGCATCGTTCTGCGACAACCGCCAACGTGACGTACGGACGCATGAGCCACTACTATCTTCAGTTACCGTGAACCTGGGAATAACTAAACATGCTCTATCTATGGGTCAAAGCCTTCCATATCGTCAGCATCGTCTGCTGGTTTGCCGGGCTGTTCTACCTGCCACGCCTGTTTGTCTACCACGCCCAAAGCGAAGACACCGTCAGCAAGGAACGCTTCAGCGTCATGGAGCGCAAGTTGTACCGCGGCATCATGGGCCCGGCGATGCTTGCCAGCCTGGTGTTTGGCATCTGGTTGATCGCGCTTAACCCAGGCGTCTTCAGCACGGGCGGCTGGATTCACGCCAAGCTGACACTGGTGGTGCTGCTGATCGGTTATCACCACATGTGCGGCGCCCAGGTAAAACGTTTTGCCCGTGGCGAAAACACCCGCAGCCATGTCTTTTATCGCTGGTTCAATGAAGTGCCGGTTCTGATATTGCTGGCTATCGTAATTTTGGTCGTGGTCAAACCGTTCTAATTTCAATTATCCGGGGGACTTCCAATGACGCTGCCCGCTCTGCTTGAACAACGTCTGCGCCTGCCCGTGGTAGCAGCGCCGATGTTCCTGATTTCCAACCCGCAACTGGTACTTGCCTGTTGTCGTAATGGGGTGGTTGGGAGCTTCCCGGCCCTTAACCAGCGCGAAAGCAGTGGTTTCAAGGCCTGGCTGGAGGAAATCGAAGCGGGCCTGGCGCAGTTGGACAACCCCGCGCCCTACGCCGTCAACCTCATCGTGCACAACAGCAACCCACGCCTGGAAGCAGACCTGGCGATCTGCGTCGAGCACAAGGTCCCCATCGTCATCACCAGCCTGGGCGCAGTGAAGGAGTTGGTGGACGCCGTACACAGCTATGGTGGCCTGGTGTTCCATGACGTCACCACGCGGCGGCATGCCGAAAAAGCCGCGCAAGCCGGTGTGGACGGTCTGATCGCCGTGGCGGCGGGCGCCGGTGGCCATGCCGGCACTTGGAGCCCATTTGCGCTGGTCGCGGAGATTCGCCAATTTTTCGATAAAACCCTGCTGCTGGCCGGCTGCTTGAACCACGGTCATGAGATACTCGCCGCCCAACTGCTGGGAGCGGACCTGGCCTATTTCGGCACGCGCTTTATCGGCACGACGCAAAGCCACGCCCCAGATGCGTATAAAGAGATGCTGCTCACATCGCGTGCCGCAGACATCGTGCACACTCCTGCTGTCTCCGGCGTGCCTGCAAGCTTTATGCGCCAGAGCCTGGAAAACGCCGGTTTCGATCTCGCCGCCCTGCAAGGCAAAGGCGAAGTCAATTTCGGCGCCAAGCTCAAGCCGTTGAATGACGAAGCCAAGGCCTGGAAGACCGTTTGGTCCGCCGGCCAGGGCGTCGGTGAGATAAATGATTTGCCCAGCGTCGATGAACTTGTTGCCCGCCTGGACGCCGAATACCGCAAGGCGCGCGAGCAAGCGGCACAGTTGCGTTGGCCACGCTGAACCCACCGCATGACCTGCCGTTTGAGCGGGCCTGCACTCCCCCACTGATTAGATGACAAGGATGCCCGCATGAGCGACAACCGTTTCAAGATAGTGTTTGATGGAGCCTTGCTCCCGGGTGTCGAGAGCACCACGGCCAAGATGAACCTGGCCGAACTGTTCAAGAGCACCGTTGAAGAAATCGAGAAACTCTTCACCGGCCGCCCGGTTGCATTGAAACGCGACCTGCCCCGTCCCGATGCCGACACCTACCTCGCCGCGTTGAGAAACGCCGGTGTCGATGCGCGTATCGAAGCCGAACAACCCGTGGCATTCAGCCTGGCCGAAACCCACGAGACCGATTCCGGCGCCGCGGATTTCTCACGCCCGGCCGCCTCACCCTACGCACCGCCGCGTGCCGCAGTGGGTGAGAACCTGCCGGAGTACGCCGAACTCAAGGTCTTCACCATCAACGGGCGTATCGGTCGCCTGCGGTACCTGGCATGGACGCTGGTACTGACCGTTGCGCTGCTGGTTGCGGCTGGCATCATCAGCACCGTTGGCTTTGCCGTGGCCACCGCTTCGCCGACGGCAGGCACCATTCTCGGCGTGCTGCTGGGTCTCGCGTTGTTCGTCGCGGCAGTCGTCGTGAGCGTGCAAATCGGCGTACAACGCCTGCATGACCTCGGGTGGTCCGGCTGGCTGTACCTGCTGAACCTGGTACCGCTGGTGAACAGCATTTTCCCACTGCTGCTGCTGGTGATGCCGGGTAACACGGGCGCCAACCAGTACGGCGCGCCGCCACCGCGCAACTCCACTTCGGTAAAGGTATTGGCCACCCTGTGGCTGGCGTTCATTCCGGTAATACTCATCATCGCAGTGTCGCTGGGCATGAACGGCTACTTCGACCAACTCGAAGCCAACATGGACAGCAGCTACGAAAGCAGCTCCATCACCTCCGATGAAGACGCCGACACCAGCGTGATCGTCGAGCAAGAAGACGCGCAAAGTGCTGACGAAGCGGCCGAACCTGTAGACTCCCCGGAAGAACAGTAAAGAAACGCCCCCATCCGTGATGCCTTCATCATTGATGGGGGCGTTGCGATGGAGAAAGGCATGACCCGTTACGCTCTGATCACCGGTGCTTCCAGCGGCATCGGCCTGGCCTTGGCCGAAGCCCTTGCCCGTCGCGGCCGCAGCTTGATTCTGGTGGCCCGCCAGCGTGATCAGTTGGAAAGCATTGCACTCGAACTGACTCAACGCTTTGGCGTCGAGGTGCTGTTTCGCGCCTGCGACCTGGGCGAGCCGCTGCGCTTGTCCGGGTTCCTGCTGGAGCTTGAAGAAGGCGAACGGCAGATCGACCTGCTGGTGAACTGCGCCGGTATCGGCACCAGCGGCCCCTTCCTGGCCCAGGACTGGATGACCGAACAGGACCTGATCGAAGTCAACATCCTCGCCCTGACCCGCATGTGTCACGCCCTGGGCAATGCCATGGCGCTGCATGGCGGCGGGCAAATCCTCAATGTCGCCTCGGTGGCCGCCTTCCAACCCGGCCCATGGATGAGCAGCTACTACGCCAGCAAGGCCTATGTGCTGCACTTCTCCGAAGGCCTGCGCGAAGAACTGAGGACCTGTGGCATCAAGGTCTCGGTGCTTTGCCCTGGCCCTACGCGCACCGCGTTCTTCGGCACCGCGCACATGGACACCGCCAAACTCGACCGCAGCGAGCAGCTGATGAGCCCGGAAGAAGTCGCGCTGTACACCGTGCGGGCGCTGGAAAAGAACAAAGCCATCATTATTCCCGGACGACGCAACCGCTGGCTGGCCTTCAGCCCGCGCTTGAGCCCACGCTGGCTGACCCGCAAGATCGCCGGTGCGATCAACAAGGCCTATTGCCCACGTTGATTGCCTGAGTACACTCACCCAGCACATTCATAATGGAGAAACAGCTGTGGATACTCTGTTCACAAAGATCATCAACAGAGAAATACCTGCGAAGATTATCTATGAGGATGACCAAGTCCTGGCCTTCCACGATATTGCCCCTCAGGCGCCAGTGCATTTTCTGGTGATCCCAAAGAAGCCGATCCGTACGCTCAATGACCTCACGCAAGACGACAAGGCACTGGCCGGGCACATCCTGTTCACCGCCCAGCGCCTGGCCCTTGAACTTGGCTGCGAGGAAGGTTTCCGCGTCGTCATGAACTGCAATGAAAAGGGCGGCCAGACCGTCTATCACATCCATATGCATGTGCTGGGTCAGCGCCAGATGAACTGGCCGCCGGGCTGACAGGCCTCTGAAACGGATCGCAGCACTGTGCTGCGACTCCGTGCCCTTGACTCAGCGCAAACGCTTCACCCTCTCTTGCGGTAAACTGGCCGCCGAGATTCTTTCCGGAGGTCAGCATGACTACTCAACGTCACTACTCGCCAATTGACCGTCTGTTGCTGCAAGCCGACACGGCCATGCGCACATTGCTGCCTTTCAGCGGCCAACCTTACCGTCCGTCGCCCGCCATCGTGCAGCCAGACGCGCAGATGAGCGAGACAGAGACCCGTCATGTCGCCGGCCTGATGCGCATCAACCATACCGGTGAAGTCTGCGCCCAGGCGCTGTACCAGGGCCAGGCCCTGACCGCCAAGCTGCCACAAGTGCGCGTGGCCATGGAACACGCAGCCGAGGAAGAAATCGATCACCTGGCGTGGTGCGAACAACGCATCCGCCAACTGGGCAGCCATCCCAGCGTACTCAACCCGCTGTTTTACGGAATGTCGTTCGGCATCGGCGCGGTTGCAGGCTTGATCAGCGACAAGGTCAGCCTCGGTTTTGTCGCCGCAACCGAACATCAGGTATGCAAACACCTGGATGAACACCTGGAACAATTGCCGGCCGAAGACGAAAAGTCCCGGGCGATTCTTGAGCAGATGCGCATCGATGAAGAACATCACGCCGAAAGCGCCCTGGATGCCGGCGGTTTCCGCTTCCCGGCGCCAGTGAGGTTTGGCATGAGCCTGCTGGCCAAGGTCATGACCAAAAGCACCTACCGCATCTGACCCAACCTGATGAAAAAAAGGGCGCTATCAAAGCGCCCTTCTCTTTGCCGATGAGTCATCAGCCCAACTCGATAATCTCGTAATCATGGGTGATGGCCACACCCGCCGCACCAAGCATGATCGATGCCGAGCAGTACTTCTCGGCCGACAGTTCAATAGCACGCTTGACCTGCGCCTCTTTCAGCCCCCGGCCCTTCACCACGAAATGCATGTGGATCTTGGTGAACACCTTGGGATCCTCCGTGGCGCGCTCGGCCTCCAGAAACGCTTCGCAACTTTCTACGGCCTGACGGGATTTCTTCAGGATGCTGACCACGTCGAAATTGCTGCAACCGCCTACGCCAAGCAGGAGCATTTCCATCGGACGTACGCCCAGGTTACGGCCACCGGCTTCCGGCGGGCCATCCATGACCACTACATGGCCGCTGCCCGATTCACCGAGGAACATGGCTTCGCCCGCCCATTGGATGCGTGCCTTCATCGCCCAGACTCCACTGCTAAAAAAGGGTCGCCAGCTTAGCACAGGGCCTGCCCGCATCAGCGTTTCCCACAAAAGTGATCAATAGCAGGACTTCCCTGGAAAATTGGCTAATCGAGACAGAATGTGTCTGTTAAGCTGGCGCCAAATCGATGGCGTATTGCCACCCTTTTATACAGCGTGTATCAATGCCGATACCGCTGAATCCAACAACTCAAACCACTTCGCGCTGCCTTTTCGGGATACAACCATGGTTGCTCTTACTCCCATACCCAAAATCAAAAATCTCGACAAGCTGTTAACCCACTGCCAGCGTCGGCGCCATCCGGCCAAGCACAACATCATCTGCGCCGGCGAGCGCTCCGAAACGTTGTTCTTCATTATCAAAGGCTCGGTCACCATCCTGATCGAGGACGAAGACGGCCGCGAGATGATCATCGCCTACCTGAACACCGGGGATTTCTTCGGCGAGCTGGGGCTGTTTGAACAAGCGGGCAAAGAGCAGGAACGCAGCGCCTGGGTGCGGGCCAAAGTCGAGTGCGAAGTGGCCGAGATCAGCTACACCAAATTCCGCGAACTGGCCCAACAAGACCCTGACATCCTCTACGCCCTCAGCGGCCAGATCGCCCAACGCCTGCGAGACACCACGCGCAAGGTAGGCGACCTGGCATTCTTCGACGTCACCGGTCGCGTGGCCCGCTGCCTGCTGGAACTGTGCAAGCAACCCGACGCCATGACCCACCCCGATGGCATGCAGATCAAGGTTACGCGCCAGGAAATCGGACGTATTGTCGGCTGTTCACGGGAAATGGTCGGCCGCGTGCTCAAGGACCTGGAAGAACGCAACCTGGTACACGTCAAAGGCAAGACAATGGTGGTGTTCGGTACCCGTTAACCCGGCAGGAAGCTGGCCAGCATCTGACGGTACAACGTATCCAGCCGGCTGATCGCATCCGGCGCGGGGAAAGCTTCGTGCAGGGCGATATGGCTGTCGGCACGAACCCGTTGCTCCAGACCACAAGCCTCATTGAAGCGATTGACCGCAGCAATCAGCTCTTCGCGATCGTTATCCAGCAACAAGGCGCCATGCACCAACCCCACTGGACGGCCACCGCTTTGCCGCCAGCGCTGGGCCGTGCCGACCATTTTGCGGCCATTGAGATTGACGTTGTAGCGACCGTCGCAAAATGCGCCGTCGATTTCACCCACAGAAGCATCGCCACCCAATTCGATCAGCACGTCGCAGATCGGCTGGCACAACCGCTGGTAACCGGTTTCGATGCGGCCCTGGTCGCCTTCGCTGCGCGGTGGCGCATAGACCAGTGCGATATTGACCGTGGCACTCGACTGCGGCACCGGCTCCCCACCGGTCTCCCTTAGCAACACCGGCCAGCCGGCCTCGGCCGAGACTTGGCTGGCCGTTTCGAATGCCGGCAGCCGACTCAAACGCCTTGGCATCACCAAGGCTTGATCGCTGGGTTGCCAGAACAGCAGGCCGTATTCCTGTTCGCCTGCACAGACGGCTGTCAGTAAAGCTTGTTCGGCGCCAAGCCCCGCTTCAACAGTCATCCTTACTGGCTGAGCCATCACACACCTACCTATCTGACCAGACACAAAACCAAATGCGGGAGGGGCGGTGCGACGATTCGACTTGCCTCCGATAGCAGTGTGTCAGGTTCAAAGTTGCTAACTGACCCACCGCTATCGAGGGCAAGTCGAATCGTCGCACCGCCCCTCCCACATTTTGATCGCATTTCACATCAATCGAGGGTCGAACCACTCACCGCCACACCACGCTCCGGGAAGAACAGGCGCTGCAGCTCTGCCCCAGGACTCTCGGCACGCATGAACGTCTCACCCACCAGGAACGAATACACGCCGCTGATTTCCATCAGCTCCACATCGGCGCGATTGACGATGCCGCTCTCGGTGATCACCAGACGGTCGCGCGGAATACGCGGCAACAGGTCGAGGGTAGTTTCCAGGCTGACGTCAAAGGTGTGCAGGTTACGGTTGTTCACCCCCACCAGCGGCGTGTCGAGGGTTTTCAATGCGCGTTCCAGCTCATCACCGTCATGCACTTCCACCAACACGTCGAGGCCGACGCTTTTGGCCACGGCCGCCAGCTCGGCCAGCTTCACGTCATCCAGTGCGGAGACGATCAGCAACACGCAGTCGGCGCCCAGGGCACGCGCTTCAACGATCTGATACGGGTCGACCATGAAGTCCTTGCGGATCACCGGCAATTTGCACGCCGCGCGAGCCTGTTGCAGGAACAGATCGGAACCCTGGAAGAAATCGATATCGGTCAAAACGGACAGGCAAGTCGCGCCGCCCTTCTCGTAGCTGGCCGCGATTTCAGCCGGTACGAAGTGCTCTCGGATCACGCCTTTGCTCGGCGAAGCCTTCTTGATCTCAGCGATAACGGCCGGCTGCTTGAGCTTGGCCTGAGCGATCAAGGCATTGGCAAACCCGCGCGATGCACCGGCGCTTTTCGCCAAGGTTTCAAGCTCGGCCAGGCTCACGCGGGCACGGCGCTCGGCGACTTCTTCGGCCTTGCGGGCCAGGATCTTTTCCAGAACGGTCGGCACACTCATCCTTCATTCTCCATCTTGAATACTGCGGTGAATGCTCCCAGCTCTTCGAGCTTTTCGCGAGCCAGACCGGTGTGCAGCGCATCGTGGGCCAACGCGACACCTTCCTTAAGACTATAGGCATGGTCGGCGGCGTAAAGTGCCGCGCCAGCATTGAGAACAATCATCTCTGCAGCCTTTTGACCGTTCTCGGTCTTGCGCCGCCCCAAGGCGTCGCGAATCAACTCCAGCGACGCCGCCGGGCTTTCCACCGCCAGACCGTGCAGGCTCTGGCTTTTCATGCCCAAGTCTTCAGGCTCGACCCAATATTCGCTGATCTGGTCATCCTTCAGTTCCGCCACAAAAGTCGGCGCGGCCAGACTGAATTCGTCCAGGCCGTCTTTGGAGTGCACCACCAGCACATGCTTGCTGCCCATGCGCTGCAGCACCTCAGCCAATGGCCGGCACAACGCCTGGCTGAATACGCCCACCACCTGGTGCTTCACACCGGCCGGATTCGTAAGCGGGCCGAGCATGTTGAACAAGGTGCGCAGGCCCAAGTCTTTGCGCGGGCCGGCGGCGTGCTTCATTGCGCCGTGGTGGGACTGGGCAAACATGAAGCCGATGCCGACGTTATCGATGCAACGCGCCACTTGCACGGGCGTCAGGTTCAGGTAGATGCCGGCCGCTTCCAGCAGGTCGGCACTGCCGCTCTTGCCGGACACCGCACGGTTACCATGCTTGGCCACGGTGCAACCCGCCGCCGCCACTACAAAGGACGAAGCCGTCGACACGTTGAAGATATTCGCACCGTCACCGCCGGTGCCGACCACGTCGACCACACCGTCGAGGGTCTTGAGTTCAACTTTGTCCGCCAGCTCACGCATCACCGAGACGGCGCCGACGATTTCGTCGATGCTTTCGCTCTTCATGCGCATGGCCATCATGAACGCGCCGATCTGCGCGTCGGTGCATTGACCGGTCATGATCTCGCGCATCACATCGCTCATTTCAGCGGTGCTCAGGTCCAGATGGCCGACGATACGGCTCAGGGCAGTCTTGATATCCATGGAAAGTCCTTAGCGCGTGCCGCCGCTCTGCTTGAGAAAGTTGGCGAACAGCTCGTAGCCCTGCTCGGTCAGGATCGACTCGGGGTGAAATTGCACCCCTTCGATATTAAGTGTCTTGTGACGCAGGCCCATGATCTCGTCGACGGAGCCGTCTTCCAGTTGGGTCCAGGCTGTCAGTTCCAGGCATTCAGGCAGGGTTTCGCGCTTGACTACCAGCGAATGGTAGCGGGTCACCGTGACCGGCAAGTTAAGACCTTGAAACACGCCCGTGTTCTTGTGGAACACCGGGCTGGTCTTGCCGTGCATCACCTGGCGCGCGCGCACCACGTCACCGCCAAACGCCTGGCCGATGGACTGATGGCCCAGGCACACGCCCAGGATCGGCAGTTTGCCAGCGAAGTACTGGATAGCCTCGAGGGAAATACCCGCCTCGGTCGGCGTGCACGGGCCCGGCGAAACCACGATGCGTTCGGGGTTCAGCGCAGCAATTTGCGCCACGCTGAGTTCGTCGTTGCGCACCACCTTGACCTCGGCACCCAGCTCGCCCAGGTACTGCACGACGTTGTAGGTAAAGGAGTCGTAGTTATCAATCATCAGCAACATGGGGGAAACCTCAGGAATTGGGGGTCTGTTCAGCCAGCGCTACGGCGCGGAACATCGCGCGGCGCTTGTTCAGGGTTTCTTCCCATTCGAGGGCCGGCACTGAGTCGGCGACGATCCCGCCACCGGCCTGCACATGCAGCTCCCCGTCCTTGATCACTGCCGTGCGGATCGCAATGGCGGTGTCCATGTTGCCGTTCCAGGCGAAATACCCCACGGCGCCGCCGTAGACGCCGCGTTTGACCGGCTCCAGTTCGTCGATGATTTCCATCGCGCGGATCTTCGGCGCGCCCGACAAGGTGCCGGCCGGCAAAATGGCGCGCAAGGCGTCCATCGCGGTCAAGCCGGCTTTCAGCTCACCGGTGACGTTGGACACGATGTGCATCACGTTGGAGTAGCGCTCGATGACCATCTTTTCGGTCAGTTTCACCGAGCCGATTTCCGAGACGCGCCCGGTGTCGTTGCGGCCAAGGTCGATCAGCATCAGGTGCTCGGCGATTTCCTTGTCGTCGCTCAGCAGGTCTTCTTCCAGTGCCACGTCCGCTTCTTCGGTCGCGCCGCGTGGGCGTGTACCGGCAATCGGGCGCACGGTGATCAGATTGTCTTCGACGCGCACCAGCACTTCCGGCGAACTGCCCACCACGTGGAAGTCGCCAAAGTTGAAGAAGTACATGTACGGCGTCGGGTTGAAGCAGCGCAGCGCCCGGTATAGGTCGATGGGCGCCGCCTTGAAGTCGATGGACATGCGCTGGGACGGCACCACCTGCATGCAGTCACCAGCGAGGATATATTCCTTGATGGTGTCGACGGCGCGCTCGTAGTCATCCTGGGTAAAGCTCGAACGAAAGATCGGGTCGGCCGCCGGCGGACGGCTGAGGTCCAGGCCGCGACGCGGGGTGATCGGCTGGCGCAGTTTTTCCAGCAGGGCTTCGAGGCTGGCCTGACCGCTCTCGAACGCATCCGCCTGAGCCGGATCGGCCAGCACGATGGCGTGCATCTTGCCGGCGAGGTTGTCGAACACCACCACCGCGTCGGACACCATCAGCAGAATGTCCGGCACGCCCAGTGGGTCGGGGTTCGGGCATTTTCCCAGGCGTTTTTCCACATAACGCACGCAGTCGTAGCCGAAATACCCCACCAGGCCACCATTGAAACGCGGCAGGCCAGGGATCGTCGGCACGTTGTAGCGCGCCTTGAAGGTTTCGACAAAGGCCAGCGGGTCTTCTACATCATGGCTTTCGATCTCGATGCCATCGTGGGTGATGCTCACGTGATGGTCATGCACCCGCATTACCGTGCGGCATGGCAGGCCGATGATCGAGTAACGGCCCCACTTCTCGCCGCCCTGCACCGATTCCAGCAGATAGGAATTGGGCTCGTCGGCCAGTTTCAGGTAGATCGACAGCGGCGTGTCGAAGTCGGCCAGGGTTTCGCAGGCCAGGGGAATACGGTTATAGCCGGCAGCGGCCAAACGCAGGAATTCTTCGCGGATCATGAGGTGCCTCGTGGTGTGAGGGTCTAACAGTCAGGTAGGCAAACGTGCCGCATGGCGCGGCCAGGATCAGTCAGGCGCGCCAACGCCAGCGGGCCAGGGCCTTGATGACTTTCATCCAGAGTTTGCGAGTGACCACCACGATGGAATTTCCAGAAGGGGACGGATCGGTATCGGGCAACGTTATCTCAGCGCCCGCTCCCAAGCAACCGGGGATTAGCAGTCGCAGGTCATCAATCACCAGCGCCGGCGATTCCTCGGCAATCGGCCGGCCATGGTTATAGCCGTAGCTCAAGGCTACGCACTGCACGCCCGCCGCTTTTGCCGCCAGCACATCACTGCGCGAATCGCCGACGAACAACGACTGGGACGCCGGGATATTGGCCATTTTCATCACGAAAAACAGCGCCGCCGGGTCGGGCTTCTTCTGCGGCAAGGTATCGCCGCCGATGATCCAACGGAAATAACGGCCGATTTTCATCTGGTCCAACAGCGGTGCGACGAAGCGCTCCGGCTTGTTGGTGATCAGGGCCATTTCCACGCCCTGCTTGCTCAGCCACTTGAGGGTGTCACGTACGCCGGGGTAAACCACGGTCAGCTCATGGTCGCCTTCATAGGCGGCGTTGAACAACTCCAGGGCATGTTCGGCCTCCACCTCGTCGACACCGTCGGCATCGATGTGGTTGGCCAGGGCCCGGCGCACGAGCATCGGCGCGCCGTTGCCGACCCAGTCGCGTACCGATTCGAGCCCCGCGGGCGGGCGCCCCAGCTTGAGCAGCATCTGGTCCACCGCCGCCGCCAGGTCCGGCACAGAGTCGATCAAGGTACCGTCCAGATCGAACATCACCAGCCGTGGCAGTTTGCCGGGGAACAACTGCTCAAAGCCGCTCATGGACGCGCCAAAGCCAGTTCGGCACGCATCTTGTCGATGACTTCCTGGTAGTTCGGCGCATTGAAGATGGCCGAGCCGGCCACAAACGTGTCAGCGCCGGCGGCAGCGATTTCACGGATATTGTTGACGTTCACCCCACCGTCGATTTCCAGGCGAATCTCGCGACCCGAGGCATCGATCAGCGCGCGGGCTTCACGCAGCTTGTCGAGGGTGCCGGGAATGAACTTCTGCCCGCCGAAACCGGGGTTGACGCTCATCAGCAACACCATGTCGACCTTGTCCATCACGTACTTGAGCACGTCCAGCGGGGTGGCCGGGTTGAACACCAGCCCCGCCTTGCAACCGCCTTCGCGGATCAGTTGCAGAGTGCGGTCGACGTGCAGCGAGGCTTCCGGGTGGAAGGTGATGTAGGTCGCGCCGGCCTCGATGAAATCACCGATGATGCGGTCCACCGGGCTGACCATCAGGTGCGCGTCGATCGGCGCGGTGATGCCGTATTTGCGCAGCGCTGCGCAGACCATCGGGCCGATGGTCAGGTTGGGCACATAGTGGTTGTCCATGACATCGAAGTGCACGAAATCGGCACCGGAGGCCAACACGTTGTCCACTTCCTCACCCAGGCGGGCGAAATCGGCGGAGAGAATCGATGGGGCAATGACGAAGGGCTGCATGACGCACCTTTTCTGAGCTAAATCACGATGGCGCGCATTGTATACCTCATGCTTTGTTGCGCGCACCGTGAGCTGGCTCAATGGCTAGTAAGCGGCCCGGTAGATTTTCTCGATATCCGCCACGCTGAGCTTGCGCGGGTTGTTGCGCATCAGCCGATCGATCCCCGCGGCTTCAGCGGCCATGGCCGGGATCGCATCCTCGGGAATGCCGAAACTGCGCAGGCCTGCCGGGATCTCTACTGCGGCGCAAAGTTGCGTCATGGCCTCGACCGCACGGTCGGCAGCCTCGTTGACACTCAACCCGAGGGTATTCACGCCCATGGCCTGGGCAATGTCCTGCATGCGTTCGACACAGGCGAGCTTGTTCCAGTGCATCACGTAGGGCAGCAGCAGCGCATTGCTCACGCCGTGGGCAATATTGAAACGCCCGCCCAGCGGATAGGCCAACGCATGCACCGCGCCCACCCCGGCGTTACCAAAGGCCATGCCGGCCATCAGGCTGGCGGTGGCCATGTCGTCCCGGGCTTGTAAATGGGCGGGGTTGGCGTAGGCCTTGGGCAGCGCCTTGGCGATCAGCTTGATCGCACCGATAGCCAACGCATCGGTGATCGGCGAGGCGTTCAGCGACAGGTAGGATTCAACGGCATGCACCAACGCGTCCACGCCGCTGGCGGCGGTGACGCTGCGCGGGCAGGTCAAGGTCATTTGCGGGCTGATCAGCGCCACATCCGGCAACAGGTAATCGCTGACGATGCCTTTTTTCAACTGCGCGACTTTGTCGGAGAGAATCGCCACATTGGTCACTTCCGAGCCGGTGCCGGCCGTGGTCGGAATCGCGATCAACGGTGGTCCCTTGCGCGGCACCTGATCGATACCGAACAAATCCGCCAGAGCACCGTGGTAACCGGCATAGGCCGCCACGCTTTTAGCGATATCGATGGCACTGCCGCCGCCCAGGCCGATCAGGCCGTCGTGCCCGCCGTCGCGGTAGGCCTGCATGCAGTCTTCGACGATGGCGATTTCCGGGTCGGGCAGCACGCGGTCGAAGATTTCGTAGCTGCGCTCGCCCAGGTGTTCGAGGGCCAAGGCGACGGTGCCGGATTTGACCAGCACCGCATCCGTGACGATGAGCGGGTTGTCCACATCCAGGCGGGTCAGCTCGGCGGCCAGTTGCTCGATGGCGCCGGCGCCGGTCAGCAGTTTGTGGGCGATCTTGAATGAGGAAGTACTCATGTGCGCGACCTCTTCTCTGTGATGGGCTGGCACAAGAGTAGCTGATGCATTGGGGTTGTCTGCCATTCAGCGGCTGAATGGTCTTCGCAGTTCAACACAAAACCCCTGTGGGAGGGGGCTCCCTCCCACATGTTGATCTCGGCTTGGCTTTAAACCTGGGCGGTGCGCAGTTTCTCGCTACGGCCGCGCAACCACTCCAGCGTCAGCAACAGCAACACCGAGAACGCGATCAGTAAGGTCGCCGCCGCCGCGATCGTCGGGCTGAGGTTCTCGCGGATACCGCTGAACATCTGGCGTGGCAGGGTCGCTTGCTCCGGGCCGGCGAGGAACAGCGTGACCACCACCTCATCGAACGAGGTCGCGAATGCAAACAGCGCCCCGGAAATCACCCCCGGTGCGATCAACGGCAGCGTCACCCGACGAAACGCAGTCAAGGGCGAAGCCCCCAGGCTGGCCGCCGCCCGCACCAGATTATGGTTGAAACCCTGCAAGGTCGCCGACACGGTGATGATCACAAACGGCACGCCCAACACCGCGTGCACTACGATCAATGAGAAAAAGCTGTTACCCAGGCCCAGCGGCGCAAAGAACAGGTAGCTGGCAACACCGATGATTACCACCGGCACCACCATCGGCGAAATCACCAGGGCCATCACCAGCGCCTTGCCGGGGAAATTCCCACGGGTCAGGCCAATCGCCGCCAAGGTGCCGAACACCATCGCCAGCACCGTCGCCGCCGGGGCGACGATAATGCTGTTTTTCAACGCACGCATCCATTCGGCCGAGGCAAAGAAATCGTGGTACCACTGCAACGAAAAGCCCTGCAGCGGGTACACCAGGAAACTGCCGCTGTTGAACGACAACGGGATGATCACCAGCACGGGCAATATCAGGAACAGCAGGATCAAGCCGCAGAGAATCCGCAAGCTGTAGAACCACACCCGTTCCACGGGGGACATATAAGGGCTCAGCATCGCAAGGTCTCCTCAGCTCAGGCGCAGGCGGCTGGCGCCGACCAGTCGGTTGTAGATCAGGTACAGCACCACGGTCGCCAGCAGCAGCAATCCGCCCAACGCCGTCGCCATGCCCCAGTTGATGCTGGTGTTGGTATAGAAGGCCACGAAGTAGCTGACCATCTGGTCGTTCGGGCTGCCCAGCAAGGCCGGGGTGATGTAGTAGCCGATTGCCAGAATGAACACCAACAGGCAACCGGCGCCAACGCCTGCATACGTCTGCGGGAAATACACGCGCCAGAAGCTGGTGAACGGGTGGCAGCCCAGGGAAATCGCCGCTCGCATGTAGGTGGGTGAGATGCCCTTCATCACGCTGTAGATCGGCAGGATCATGAACGGCAGCAGGATATGCACCATCGAGATGTACACCCCGGTGCGGTTGAACACCAGTTCCAGAGGCTTGTCGATCAGGCCCATGCCCATCAACGCGCTGTTGATCAGGCCACCCGATTGCAGCAGCACGATCCACGCGGCAACCCGCACCAGGATCGAGGTCCAGAACGGCAGCAACACCAAAATCATCAGCAAATTGCTTTTACGCGCCGGCAGGTTGGCCAGCAGGTAAGCCAGGGGATAGGCCAGCAGCAGGCAGATGACCGTGATGACCAGGCCCATCCAGAAGGTGCGGGCGAAAATGTCCAGGTAGATCGCCTGGTCGGGCGTGGCCGGGGCGATTTCGCCGAGGTCGTCGATGCGGTGATCGACGGCCGCCAGCAGGTAGTACGGCGTCAGGCTGCTGGTATTGCGCCGGATCGCCTGCCAGTACGCCGGGTCACCCCAACGTTCGTCGAGGGTTTCCAGCGCTTCTTTATAAGAGGCCGGCGCTTCGGTAAACGGCAGCGCCCGCGCGGTTTTGGTCAGCAGGCTGCGGTAGCCGGCCAGTTCCATGTTCAAGCGCTTGGACAAATCGCCCAAGGTCTGGTTTTTACGTGCTTCACCCAGGTCTTCACTGAGGGCTTGGTACACCGGCTCGCCCGGCAGGCCACGCCCGTCCCAGGCCGTCACCGCCACCACGGTACGCGGCAAGCCGCCCACCACTTCCGGGTTGCCGATGCTCTTGAACAACAGCGCAACGATCGGCACCAGGAACACCAGCAGCAAGAACAACACCAGCGGCGCAATCAAGGCCTGGGCCTTCCAGCGGTTAAGCCGCTCGGCACGCGCCAGGCGCTGCTTGAGGGTGGGGCTGTTGACCTCGTTCGAGGGAACGGCGATGGCCATGGCTGACTCCGGATATTGAAGATAAATGCACACCCTTGTGGGAGGGGGCTTGTTCCCGATAGCGGTGGATCAGTCAGCCTGTGTATTGCCTGACAGTCTGCCATCGGGAGCAAGTCGAATCGTCGCACCGCCCCTCCCACAGGGGTTCAGCGGTGCTGCTGGTTACTTGGCAGCCCAGGAGTTGAAGCGCTGCTCGAGCTGTTCGCCGTTATCCGCCCAGAAGCTCACATCGATCTGGACCTGGTTGGCGATGTTTTCCGGCGTGGTCGGCATGTCCTTGAGGATCTCCTTGGCCAGCAACGCAACGGCTTGGGTGTTGGCCGGGCCGTAGGCGATGTTTTCCGAGTAGGTCTTCTGCTGCTGCGGCGCGACCGAGAAGGCGATGAATTTCTTCGCCGCTTCCGCACGGTCCTTGGCCAGGCCTTTAGGGATGGCCCAGGCATCGAAGTCGTAGATGCCGCCGTTCCACACCACTTTCAGGTTGCTTTCCTTTTGCACAGCGGCGATACGGCCGTTGTAGGCCGAACTCATCACCACGTCGCCCGAGGCCAGGTACTGTGGCGGTTGTGCGCCGGCTTCCCACCATTGGATCGACGGCTTGAGTTCGTCGAGCTTCTTGAACGCACGGTCCTGGCCATCCTTGCCGGCCAGTACTTTGTAGACGTCTTTCGGCGCTACGCCGTCGGCCATCAGAGCGAATTCCAGGGTGTACTTGGCGCCTTTACGCAGGCCGCGCTTGCCCGGGAATTTCTTGGTGTCCCAGAAATCCGCCCAGCTGGTGGGTGCGGAAGCCAGTTTGTCGGCGTTGTACGCCAGCACGGTCGACCACACGAAGAAGCCCACGCCACAGGGCTGGATCGCGCCCTTCACGTAGTTGGCGCTGTCGCCGAACAGTTTCGGGTCGAGCGGTTCGAACATGTCTTCGTCGCAACCACGGGACAGCTCCGGCGATTCCACTTCCACCAGGTCCCAGGACACGCTCTTGGTGTCGACCATGGCTTTGACCTTGGCCATCTCACCGTTGTACTCGCCGGCGACGATCTTGCCGTTGCCCGCGCTTTCCCACGGCGCGTAGAACGCCTTGACCTGGGCCGCCTTGTTCGCGCCACCAAAAGACACCACTGTCAGGTCCGGGCCGGCCATGGCCTGTGTCGCACCCATCAAACCGAGGGCGAGCGCTGAATACTTAAGGGATTTCAACATTGTTGTTCTCTCCACGTGCAGGGTTGGTGAAGCCATGGGGGCGATCAATTCGCCTCTAGAAGTGGGTCGAGCGCGCGAACGTGCTCGACTTGCCAGCCAATCGGTACCACGTCGCCGACCGCCAGGGCCGGGTCCAGCTCGGCAATCGGTTGTTTCACAAAAAAATCGGTCTTGCCGCAGACTTCCAGGCGCACACGCACGTGGTCGCCCAGGTAGATGAATTCCGCCACCCTCCCGGAGAAGCGGTTGACGCAGCTTTCGCTGGAGCCGTTGAGGCTGACGCGCTCCGGACGCACCGACAGCGTCACCGGGCCGCCGAGCTGGCCGACATTCACCGCCAGCGCTTCAACCTTCTCGCCGCGCGCCAACTCCACCACGCAGCGCTCGCCGCTGTGACTGTGCAGGCGGCCGTTGAGGCGGTTGTTCTCGCCGATGAAGTTGGCCACGAAGGTGTTCCTGGGTTCTTCGTACAAGGTGCGCGGCGGGGCGATCTGCTGGATCTCGCCCTGGTGAAACACCGCCACGCGGTCGGACATGGTCAAGGCTTCGCCCTGGTCGTGGGTCACGTACACCACCGTCACGCCGAGGCGCTGGTGCAGGTGCTTGATCTCCATCTGCATGTGCTCGCGCAGTTGCTTGTCGAGGGCGCCGAGGGGTTCATCCATAAGCACAAGCTGCGGTTCGAACACCAGCGCACGGGCCAGGGCCACACGCTGTTGCTGGCCGCCGGACAGTTGCGCCGGGTAGCGCTGGGCGAAGGCGTCAAGCTGGACCATGCTGAGCACGCGCTTGACCCGCTCGCTGATATCGGTCTTGCTCAACCCACGCACCGACAGCGGGAACGCCAGGTTCTCGGAAACGGTCATGTGCGGGAACAACGCGTAGTTCTGGAACACCATGCCGATGTCGCGCTTGTGCGGCGGCACGTTGTTGATCGAGCGCCCCGCCAGCTGGATCTCACCAGCGGTCGGCGTTTCAAAGCCGGCGAGCATCATCAGGCTGGTGGTCTTGCCGGAACCTGAAGGCCCGAGCAAGGTGAGGAACTCGCCCTTGCGAATCTCCAGGTTGAGGTCTTTGACGATCAGGTTCTCGCCGTCGTAGCTCTTCTGCACGCCACGAAAGCTGACCAGCACATCATTTGAATCCACCTCGCTCATACCCGCACCTTTGTGTTTTGGACTGCTGTGGCACAAGCGTAGTCCACGCCAGAGCCCCCGGAAATCGGGGGCCAGGAGAGATTTGCATCAGCCGGATGGAAGGTTGGGGGTAGGGATTGCCCTACACGGATGACGGGCACGGGACAGTGCAGCCGCAAGGGCGATCTGCAAGCGCCAAGAATGGGGCCGGCGGTGTTCTGTGGGGTGTCGTTTTTGGATATGCCGCTATAAAAGCCTGTGCTCCATGGCGTACTTCACCAACTCAGCCAACGAGGTGATATTGAGCTTTTGCATCAGCCGCGCCTTGTGGGTGCTGATGGTCTTGCTGCTCAGCGCCAGTTGCTGGGCGATGTCGTTGACGTTGGCGCCCTGCGCCAGGCGCTCGAACACCGAGAACTCGCGCTCCGAAAGCAGCGAATGCAGCGGCCGCGCATCGGTGAGACCGACTTCAAATACCATGCGGTCAGCCAGGTCCGGGTCGATATAGCGCCCGCCCGCCGCGACCTTGCGAATAGCGGTGAGCAGCAATGCCGGGTCGCTGTCCTTGGTGGCGTAACCGGCGGCGCCCACCTTCAACGCGCGGGCGGCCATCTGCGCTTCATCGTGCATCGACAGCACCAGGATTGCCGGCGGGTGGCTCAGCGCGCGAATTCGTGCAATCGCTTCCAGGCCGTTGACGCCAGGCATCGAGATATCCAGCAACACCACCTCGCACGGCACGTGGCGCAAGGTTTCCAGCAACTGTTCGCCATTGCTCGCCTCGCCCACCACAAGCAGGTCTTTGGCCAGGCCGATCAATTGCTTGATGCCTTCACGAACGATGGTGTGGTCTTCGGCTACCAGTACGCGGATCACAGGGCTTTCCTCTTATTGTTTGGCATCCAGCGGCACCGTGACACTCAGGGTGGTGCCCTCCCCCAACTCGCTGTGCAGGCTCAATTGTCCGCCCATGATCAGTACCCGCTCGCGCATACCGACCAGGCCAAACGACACCGCGCGACCTTCAGCCTGGACGAAACCCACGCCGTCGTCGCTGATGGTCAAGCGCAAATCGCTGCCCTCCAGGGCCAATGTCAGTTCCACAGTATGCGCCTGGGCATGGCGCATCACATTGGTCAGCGCCTCCTGCAGGATACGAAACAGGCCGATGGCCTTGGCGTCGCTCAGGGCCGGCAGGTTCTCCGGCACCTGCACCAGGCAAGGAATATGCGTGCGCGCTTCAAAGCGCCGGGCTTGCCATTCGATGGCCGAGGCAATGCCGGCGTCGAGAATCGGCGGGCGCAGCGCGGTGGCCACGTCACGCACCAGTTGGAACAGTTGAGCGATCAGGCGCTTCATGCTGTTCAGGCGTTCGTGCAGGCCGGGGTCCAACTGCGCATAGGCCAGTTCGCACATGGACGTTTCCAGCTTGAGCACTGTGAGCATTTGCCCGAGTTCGTCGTGCACTTCGCGGGCGATGCGGGCCTTTTCTTCTTCACGCACGGTTTCCAGGTGCGCGGAAAGCTCGCGCAGTTGCGCCTCACTTTGCAACAGGGCGGCCAGGGTGCGGCGCAGTTCAGTGACATCGTTGAGGTAGACCACCAGGTATTCGGCCTCGGCAAACCGCAGGAAGCTCAACGACACGTTGGCCGGCAGCACGCTGCCGTCGGCGCGCAGGCAATCGGTGGCGAAGTTCTGCGGCCCCTCTTCGCTCGCCCGTGCGCGCTTCCACAGGTTGAGCCAGCGGTCCATATCCAGCGTGGGGTCGAGGTCGACCAAGGGTCGCTCGATCAGCGCGCCGTGGCCGTAGCCGAGCATGCTCTCAGCGGCACGGTTGGCGTAGCGCACATGGCTGTCCCAGTTGACCCACAGGATGCCGACGGTGCTTTGATCGATGGAGAACTGCGTCAGCCGCAACGCCTCGGCACCGGCGGCACGGGCGGCACTTTCTTCGCGGGCGGCCAACAGGTCGTGTTCCAGCACGCGTTGCTGGCGGCGCTGCCAGAACACCGTTGCCAGGCTGGCGAGCAACAACAGCCCCAGCAGCAGGCTGAGGTTTTGCCAAAAGCCTTTGGATTCGGATAAGCGTGAGTATTTTGGCTGCAGCCAGCGACTGTGCAGTTGGTCGAGGTCGCGGGCAGGGATGGCGCGCAGCGCGCTTTCCATAATGCCGGCCAGTTCCGGCCAATCCCGCCGCGTGGCCACCCGCAGCAATTGCGGCAGGCCGATATCCCCCACCACCGCCAAGCCGGCAAACTCCGCTTCGCCGGACAAGCGGCTCAGTTGCGCTTCATCGACGATGGCATAGCGCGCCTGCTCGCTGACCAGCAATTGCAGGGCCTGGCGCTCCATGGGCACGCCTTGCAGGTTGAGGCTGGGGTAAGTGCTGCGCAAGTAATCGGCTACCGCGCTGGGCATGCGCACGGCGACGCGGGATTGGTCATCGAGTTTTTCCAGCTCCACGGCGGCGGCGCCTTCGCGGATGCCGACGATATGCTGGGGCACACGCATATACGGGTCGCTGAACAACCACAGGCGCAGACCGGCCGGGGTTTGTTGCAGACCTGGGGCAATGTCGACTTCATCGTCGCGCACCGCGGCTTCCAACTGCTCCTGGCTGGGAAAATTACGCCAGGTCAACTCGATATTCAGCGCCTTGGCCAGCCATTGCATCAACTCCACATTCGCCCCGGACAAGCGCTGCAGCCGGCGATCGTATTGCGCATAAGGCGCCTGCAACACCACGCCCACCCGCAGTTCCGGGTGCCGGCCCAGCCAGTCACGCTGCTGCGCATTGAGCTGCGCCTGCGGTGCCGCAGACGTGGGGGCGGCGTTGGCCATCAAGGCAACGCACAAACAGCCGATAACCAGCAGACAGCGAAAACCCATGATCCACGTCTCACATCACTGACAAATACTGAGCAACCCATTAGGCTGCTGGAATCATTTCTGGCCGGGAATTAACGATGCCCTTTTTTCACCGTTCGGCACTGCCAGCATTGTGCCTGTCGCTGCTATTTACCAGCGCCTTTTCTGTACAGGCCGCCGATACCCCTGAGCCGGTCGCCGAAAAACCCGTCGAACGCCAGCCGCTGCCCCAGCGCAGCCAGGAAGAGGCCAGCGCTCTGGAGCGCACCATCCCGCAACAGCAACAACAGCAGTTGCAGGCGGGCAGCGATTCATTCCTCGCGCTGTGGAAACCGGCGAACAGCGCCGAACCCGAAGGTGTGGTGATTATCGTACCGGGCGCCGGCGAAAATGCTGACTGGCCGCAAGCAATCGGCCCTTTGCGGCACAAATTGCCGGACGCCAACTGGAGCACCCTCAGCCTGTCGCTGCCGGATGTCAGCGTCGATACCCTGCCGCCACGCGTCATGGAAGCGCCGAAAGCCGCCGTCGATACCAGCAGCAAGGACGCGAGCACCGCCGACAAGCCGATCGAACAGGCCGCCGGCGCTGAAGCCGAAGGCACCGACCCGGCCGTGGTGCCGGGCGCCGAGGAGCAGGACAAGACCGACGCCTCGCGCATCTTCGACCGTATCGATGCCGCCGTGGCGTTCGCACAGACCCAGGGCGCACGCAGCGTGGTGCTGCTCGGCCATGGCACTGGCGCCTGGTGGGCGGCGCGCTATCTGAGCGAGAAACAACCGTCCCAGGTACAGAAGTTCGTCATGGTCGCGGCACAGACACCCACCGGCCGGCATCCGGATGTGCAACAACTGGCCCCCGGCCTGAAGCTGCCGACCGCCGACGTGTTCTACCAGGACACCGCTCAATCACGCAAAAACGCGCGCGAGCGCGCCCAGGCTGCCAAGCGCTTGAACAATGACGGGTATAAGCAGGTGACCTTGAAGACCCTGCCCGGCGACAGCGCTGCCGAGCAAGAGCAGTTGTATCGAAGGGTGCGCGGGTGGTTGAGTCCCCAGAAAACGGTAGACTGATCGCACGCTTCGAATACACCACACAACCAATGCGGGATTGTGGTTATCCCTGAAATAGTGGGGCTATCGAAAATCCCGCCGTTCGCGAATCAACGCATAGGCATTGTGCAACTCGCGGGTACGCTCGGTGGCTTCACGCACCTGCGCGGGGCTGGCGCCACTGCCGGCCACCTTGTCCGGGTGGTGACGACTGAGCAGGCGGCGATAGGCACGCTTGATCGCCGAAGGCTCCGTCGTGGCCGTCACGCCAAGCAGGCGCAAGGCGTCCTGATAAGTACCGGTGCGGTTGACCAGCGGCTTGCGCTCCGGCGTGTAGTCAGCGGCCAGCGCCTTGAGCTGTTGTGGCGTCCAGCCCAACCACTTGCCCCACAGGTTGATCAGGTCGCGCTCAGCGTCATCCGCCCTGCCGTCCGCCCAGACCATCCGCCAGCACGCGCGTAACACCCCTTCCGCTGCATGGGGCTGGGCCTTGAGCACACGCAGGTAACTGCGTATGCGGTCGGAGCCGGCCTTGCCACGGTTGAACGCTGCGATCGCACGACGCTGGGCCGACTCGGTCATGTCCAGCGAGCGCATCTCCTGGCGCGCCTGCTGGATATGGCCATCCACCACCCGTCCGTTGCTTTTGGCCAAGCGCCCGAGCAACACAAACAACAATTCGTCATTGCGCAGCGCCGCACGCCCGCCCAGGCGCTCGCGCAACTGCGCCCAACTGTGCAATTGCAGGCGGCGATCCAGCGCCTGCCCCAACAGCGCACCCAACAAAGCCCCCGGGATACTGGCAATGGCAAAGCCAGCCCCCGCGCCGATCAGCGTCCCTGGCCACAACATGCTACTGCCCCGCTGCGAGCAGGGTTTCGACTTGCGCCAGGCGCTCCAGCGTGCCGACATCAATCCAGCGTCCCGCCATGTGTTCCCCCGTTACCAAACCTTTCGCCATGGCATCGCGCAAGAGCGGCGCCAGCTTGAAGGCACCCGCGCCGCACCCCGCGAACAACTTGGGGTCCAGCACGGAAATGCCGCTGAAGGTCAGGTTATCGGCACCGGGCGCGGCATCATGAAGCAAACCCTGATCGAGGTAGAAATCCCCGCCCGAGGGGTGATGCGCCGGGTTGTCGACCATCACCAGGTGAGCCAGGCCCTGCAGCGGTTGCTGGAGTTGGGTGAAGTCGTAGTCGGTCCAGATATCGCCATTGACCACCAGGAACGGCGCATCCCCCAGTAACGGCAAGGCCTGGAAGATCCCGCCGCCGGTTTCCAGTGGCTCGCCCTCCGGGGAATAACGGATGCGCACGCCAAACTGCGCGCCATCCCCCAGGTAGCTTTCGATCTGCTGGCCGAGCCAGGCGTGGTTGATCACGATATCGGTGAAGCCAGCCTTGGCCAGCGCCTCCAGGTGATACTCGATCAGGCGCTTGCCACCGGCCTGTACCAGCGGTTTGGGCGTGTGCAAGGTCAGCGGACGCATCCGCTCACCTTTGCCGGCGGCCAGGATCATGGCCTTCATACAACGGCCTCTGCAGGCTGACGCAGACTGCTCAGCAGCTCAGCCAATTCACTCAACTCCGGGCGATCGGCCAACACCGCTTCAATATAAGCAAAGAAGCGCGGCACATCGGCCAGGTAGCGGGGCTTGCCATCGCGATGGCAAATGCGCGCGAAGATGCCGATAACCTTGAGGTGCCGCTGCACGCCCATCAGGTCGCTGGCGCGCAGGAAGTCTTCGAAGTCTGGCTGCACCGGGATGCCCAGTTTCGCCGCACGCTCCCAATAACCGCGCTGCCACGCACGCACGCGGGCCTGGGGCCAACTGAGGAAGGCGTCCTTGAACAGGCAGGTGATGTCATAAGTGACCGGGCCGTAGACCGCATCCTGGAAATCCAGCACACCGGGGTTCGGTTCGCTGATCATCAGGTTGCGCGGCATGAAGTCGCGGTGTACCAGCACCTTCGGCTGCGCCAGGGCGCTGTCGATCAGCCGCTCGCTGGCGCGCTGCCACAGGGCCTGCTGCTGTGTATCCAACTCGATACCCAGGTGCCGGCGCACGTACCACTCGGAGAACAGCTCCAGTTCGCGGCGCAGCAGCGCCACGTCGTAGCTTGGCAACGGCGCCTCCATCGCCAGTTGCTGAAAGGCGAGCAACGCATCGATGGCGTCGGCAAACAATTGATCGGCGTTTTGCTCGTCGATCACGTCCAGATAGGTTTTTTTGCCCAGGTCATTGAGCAAAAGAAAGCCGCGCGGCAGATCTTGCGCATAAATTTTTGGAACATTTATGCCCGACGTCGCCAGTAAATATGCGATATCGACGAAAGGTTTGCAGTTTTCCTGGGGGGGTGGGGCGTCCATCACCACGAAGGTGCGGCCTCCCCCTTCCCAACGGAAGTAACGCCTGAAACTCGCGTCGCTGCTGGCCGCGGTCAATGTGGCCGGGGGTACGGGGCCCCAGTCCTGAGCGTTGAAAAGGATCGGCAACTGCTCATCCAGCCAGACTTCCAGCTGTTGTAAACGTAGATCTTGCTCGGGCATTACAAGGGTCTCCGACGGCGCTAGCCGTCAAGCGGGGCATGCTTTATTATCACGCATCTTTTTCAGACCATCGAGAGGCGTGCGGCCCAAACCGCGGGCAGATGGCACGCAGGAAGCCCGGACTAATAAGATGGCATTGAAATCCCCCGCGTTTCGTAGAAAATTTCCGTTGCTGGTAACCGGCAGTCTGCTGGCCTTGCAACCCTTCGCCACCTCATTCGTGGTCGCCGCGGAACAGTATGACTGCTCAGTCTCTGCTTCGGGTGCCTGGGATTGCGCGCCAAAAACCGCCGCAGCCCCATTGCCACCGCGCCCGGTGCATGACGGCGCTGCCGTCAGCTCGGCCAACAGCACGGCGCAGGCCGAGGCTGGTGGCAGTGCCGCGGCCGAGCCCAAGACCGCACTGGTCACCGACGCCAAGGGCCGTGGCCTGCGTTCGCGCAGCGCCGACTACAGCCACTTGGACTGGGTGCCCCGCGAAAAGTTGACCGCGGCCCAGCTGGCCGAAACCGGTCCTTATTGCAGCGGTGCGTACATCGAGCCGACGCGTCCTGGCATGAACGACAAGACGAACAAGAGCGATGCGCCCACCTTCATCGGTGCCAAAGCCTCTCGTTACGAGCAGGAACAGCAAGTCGCAACCCTGGCCGGTGACGTTGTCATGCGCCAGGGCAGCATGCAGCTTGAAGCCGAAGAGGCGAGCCTGTACCAGGCCGAGAGCCGCGGCGAGCTCAATGGCAACGTGCGCCTGCGCGACAACGGTGCCCTGATCGTCGGCGACCACGCCGAGGTTCAGCTGGACACCGGTGCGGCGCAGATCGACAACGCCGAATACGTGCTGCACAAGTCGCGTATCCGCGGTAACGCGCTGTACGCCAAGCGCGCCGAAAACGCGATCATCCGTCTCAAGGACGGTACGTACACCACCTGCGAGCCAGACAGCAACGCCTGGCAGCTCAAGGGCAACAACATCACGTTGAACCCGGCCACCGGTTTCGGTACGGCCACCAACGCGACGCTGCGGATCAAGAACATCCCGATCCTGTACACCCCTTACATCTATTTCCCGATCGACGACCGTCGTCAGTCCGGCTTCCTGCCGCCGAGCTTCAGCACCGGCAGCGAAACCGGCTTCACGCTGACCACACCGTACTACTTCAACCTGGCGCCGAACTACGACGCCACGTTGTACCCGCAATACATGACCAAGCGCGGCCTGTTGATGGAAGGCGAATTCCGCTACCTCACCAAGTCCAGCGAAGGCCAGTTCGGCGGCGCGTACCTGAACGACGACAGCGACGAGCGCAAGAAGCAGACCGATTATGAAAAGACTCGGTACATGCTCAACTGGCAGCATAAGGGTGGGTTGGATTCGCGTGTATCGACCCTGGTCGACTATACCGAGATCAGCGATCCTTATTACTTCCAGGATCTGAAGACCAACCAGATCGGTGTGGAATCCCGGGATTTCCTGAACCAGCAAGGCGCTGTCACCTATCGTGGCGATTCCTATCAGGCACGGCTGAACGTCCAGGCGTACCAGCTGGCGACCATTTCCCAGATCACGCCGTATGACCGGCTGCCGCAGATCACCTTCAATGGTGCGCTGCCGTACAGTCCGGGCGGGCTGAAGTTCGCCTATGAGACCGAAGCGGTAAGATTTGATCGGGATCTTCAGAACGGCAACTTCACTGATAAAGACGGTGTAACCACCGCTCGCCTGGATACCAATGTCAGAGGCCTGACCCGTGCAAACGGCACGCGTCTGAACCTGGCGCCGAGCATGTCGCTTCCGCTTGAAACAACGTACGGTTTCATCACACCGAAACTGAAATACGTTTACACCAAGTACGACCTCGACCTCGATACCATCGGCAAGAATTCGCTGGCCGCGGGAGACGAATTCAAAAGCTCCCAGGACCGCGCAGTTCCAGTTGCCAGCATCGATAGCGGCCTGTATTTCGATCGCAACACCAACTGGTTCGGCAAAGACTACCGCCAGACCCTCGAACCGCGTGCGTTCTACCTTTATGTTCCGAATAAAGACCAGAGCGATATCCCGATCTTCGATACCAGCGAGTACACCTTCAGCTACAGCTCGCTGTTCCGCGACAACCGCTTCAGCGGTTCCGACCGGATCGGTGACGAGAACAAACTGTCCCTGGGTGTCACCAGTCGCTGGATCGAAGAAAACGGCTTTGAGCGCCAGCGCGTAAGCGTCGGCCAGGCCGTGTACTTCAAAGACCGCGAGGTGCAACTGCCGGGTATCCTGGCGGCTGACCGTGCCGATGCGCAGTCAGATGTATCGCCAGTCGCACTCGAATACGAGTTCCGTTTCAACCGTGACTGGCGTGCGACCGCCGACTACAACTGGGACACCGAGGAGCACCGCGCCCGCTCCGGCAGCGCCATGTTCCACTACCAGCCGGAAGACAACCCGAACAAGGTCGTCAACCTGGGTTACCGCTATCGCAACGACCAGGTGGTCTACAACCAGTTGACTGGTAAATGGCAGTTCGGTGGTGACTATGGTCAGCCGGGTGATCCGAACTTCGTGAAGGATTACTACAAAATCCAGCAACACGACTTCTCGATGATGTGGCCGATCATTCCACAGTGGAACCTGATCACACGCTGGCAGTATGACTACGCCCGCAACCGTACCCTGGAAGCCTTCGGTGGTTTCGAGTACGACAACTGCTGCTGGAAACTGCGCGTCATCAACCGTTACTGGGTTGCCAACGACGAATACAGCCAGCTCGCCCCGCTTAACGAAAAGGGTGACCACGGGCTCTTCTTCCAAATCGTCCTCAAAGGACTCGGCGGCCTGACCGGCGCCAAGGTAGAGAGCTTCCTCGACAAAGGCATTGAAGGTTATCGTGAACGTGAAAACCAAGCTTTCTGATTGTCTGCGCCCGCTCGTGCTGGGCGCGCTGTTCCTGGGGGCCGCATCGGCACACGCCGCGGTTCAACAGCTGGATAAAGTGGTGGCCATCGTCGATAACGACGTGATCATGCAGAGCCAACTGGACCAGCGGGTCAAGGAAGTTCAGCAAACCATCGCCAAGCGTGGCGGTGGTGTGCCGCCTACCAGCGTGCTGGACCAACAGGTGCTCGAACGCCTGATCGTCGAAAACCTGCAACTGCAGATCGGTGAGCGTTCCGGTATCCGTATCTCGGACGAAGAACTGAACCAGGCTGTCGGCACCATTGCCCAGCGCAACAACATGAGCATCGATCAATTCCGCGCCGCCCTGGCCCACGACGGTCTTTCCTATGAAGACGCCCGTGACCAGATCCGCCGCGAGATGATCATCAGCCGTGTGCGCCAGCGCCGTGTGGCCGAGCGGGTCCAGGTGTCCGAGCAGGAAGTGAAGAACTTCCTGGCATCGGACCTGGGCAAGATGCAGCTTTCCGAAGAACTGCACTTGGCCAATATCCTGATTCCAACCCCGGACAGCGCCAACTCCGAGCAGCTCAATGCCGCCGCCGCCAAGACCCAGGCTATCTATGAGCGCTTGAAGGCCGGTGCTGATTTCGCCCAGATGGCAATCGCCCAATCCGGCAGCGACAACGCCCTTGAAGGCGGTGACATGGGCTGGCGTAAAGCCGCTCAACTGCCCCCTCCGTTCGACCGCGAACTGAGCGCCATGGAAGTCGGTGGCATCACCCAGCCGGCCCGCACCCCAGGTGGTTTCATCATCCTGAAGCTGCTGGAACGTCGTGGTGGCGAGACCTCGCTGAAAGACGAAGTGCATGTGCGCCATATCCTGGTCAAACCAAGCGAAATCCGCAGCGAAGCGCAAACCAAGGAACTGGCCCAGAAGATCTATGACCGCATCCAAAGCGGTGAAGACTTCGCCACCCTGGCCAAGAGCTTCTCGGAAGACCCGGGTTCGGCCCTCAACGGCGGCGACCTGAACTGGATCGACCCGAAAGCCCTGGTGCCGGAATTCCAGCAAGTGATGGCTGACACTCCGCAAGGCGTACTGTCCAAGCCGTTCAAGACTCAATACGGCTGGCATGTCCTGGAAGTCCTTGGCCGTCGCGCCACTGACAACACCAGTCAGGCCCGCGAGCAACAAGCACTGAGCGTACTGCGCAACCGCAAATACGACGAAGAGCTGCAGACCTGGTTGCGTCAGATCCGTGACGAAGCCTACGTCGAGAACAAGCTGCCAGGCGCCGAGCAAACAGGCACCGACCAGGCAGTACAGTGAAACCCCAGCGTTTCGCGGTAACACCCGGCGAGCCGGCCGGCATTGGTCCAGACCTGTGCCTGCTGCTCGCCTCGCAACCCCAGCCACACCCCCTGATCGCCATTACCAGCCGCGACCTGCTCCTTGAGCGGGCCGCGCAGTTGGGCGTGGCTGTCAACCTGCTGGACGCCGCGCCAGGCAACTGGCCCGACCTGCCGGCACCGGCGGGCAGCCTGTATGTGTGGGATACCCCGCTGCAGGCCAAGGTGGTTGCCGGGCAACTGGACAAGGCCAATGCCGCGTTTGTGCTGGAAACCCTGACCCGCGCCGGGCAAGGCTGCCTCGACGGCGACTTCGCCGGCATGATCACCGCCCCGGTCCACAAGGGTGTGATCAACGAATCCGGGATCGCCTTTTCCGGCCATACCGAATTCCTTGCCGAACTGACCCACACCGCTCAAGTGGTCATGATGCTGGCCACGCGCGGCCTGCGCGTCGCCCTGGTGACTACGCACCTGCCACTGCGCGACATTGCGGACGCCATTACCGTCGAGCGGCTGGAGCGTGTGACACGCATCCTGCATGCCGACCTGCAACACAAATTCGGCATCGCCCAACCGCGCATCCTGGTCTGTGGGCTTAACCCCCACGCCGGTGAAGGCGGCCACTTGGGCCATGAAGAAATCGACATTATCGAACCCACCCTGGAGCGTCTGCGCCAAGAAGGCATGGACCTGCGTGGCCCACTGCCTGCGGACACTCTGTTTACCCCCAAATATCTGGAGCACTGCGACGCAGTGCTGGCGATGTACCACGACCAGGGGCTGCCGGTGCTGAAATACAAAGGCTTCGGCGCCGCCGTCAACGTGACACTGGGCCTGCCGATCATCCGCACCTCCGTCGACCATGGCACCGCCCTGGACCTGGCGGGCAGCGGCAAGATCGACACTGGCAGCCTGCTTGTGGCACTGGAAACCGCCTATCAGATGGCCGAGACCCGTATATGACCGAGCATTACCAACACCGGGCGCGCAAGCGTTTCGGGCAAAACTTCCTGCACGACGCTGGCGTGATCGACCGTATCCTGCGCTCCATCCATGCCAAGCCTGAAGATCGCCTGCTGGAAATCGGCCCGGGCCAGGGTGCACTGACCCAAGGTCTGCTGGCCAGCGGTGGTCAGTTGGACGTGGTTGAACTGGACAAGGACCTGATCCCGATCCTCAACCAGCAGTTCGCCGGCAAATCCAACTTCAACCTGCACCAGGGCGACGCACTGAAGTTCGACTTCAATACCCTCAACGCCGCGCCCAACAGCCTGCGCGTGGTGGGCAACCTGCCGTACAACATCTCGACGCCGCTGATTTTCCACCTGCTGAACAACGCCGGGATCATCCGCGACATGCACTTCATGCTGCAAAAGGAAGTGGTGGAACGCCTGGCCGCCGGCCCTGGCGGTGGTGATTGGGGCCGTTTGTCGATCATGGTCCAGTACCACTGCCGCGTCGAACACCTGTTCAACGTCGGCCCGGGCGCGTTCAACCCGCCGCCGAAGGTCGACTCGGCCATTGTCCGCCTGGTGCCCCACGCCGTACTGCCGCACCCGGCCAAGGATCACAAGCTGCTGGAACGCGTGGTGCGCGAGGCGTTCAACCAACGCCGCAAGACCCTGCGCAACACGCTCAAGGCCCTGCTCAGCAACGCTGAAATCGAAGCCGCCGGCGTCGACGGCAGCCTGCGCCCCGAGCAACTGGACCTGGCCGCGTTCGTGCGCCTGGCTGACCAGTTGGCCATCCAGCCTGCGCCCGCAGCGGAATAAGGCAGAAGGACAACGCGATCCAGATGTGGGAGGGGCGCTGCGACGATTCGACTTGCTCCCTCCCACATTTGAACTGCGTCATACCAGACAGCACGTCTGGCTTAGTGCCCACCTCTTGGCCTAGACTGATCCGCATCTGCTGTCCTCCGCTTTTGCTTTTAAGGCCTCTTGCATGTCCGATCCTCGCTACCAGATCGACGTCAGCGTCGTCACCCGCTTTCTGGCGGACCAATCGCAACCTGAACACAACCGTTTCGCCTTTGCCTACACCATCACGGTGAAGAACAACGGGCAGGTGCCGGCCAAGCTGCTGTCACGCCATTGGGTGATCACCGACGGTGATGGCCAAAAAGAGGAAGTGCGCGGCGCGGGTGTTGTCGGCCAGCAACCGCTGATCGACGTTGGCGCCAGCCATACCTACAGCAGCGGCACGGTCATGACCTCCAAGGTTGGCACCATGGAAGGTTCGTATCAGATGAAAGCCACTGATGGCAAAGTGTTCGACGCCATCATCAAGCCTTTCCGCCTCGCCGTGCCGGGGGCCCTGCACTGATGGCGACGTACGCAGTCGGCGACCTGCAAGGCTGCCTGGAGCCGCTCAAGTGCCTGCTTGAACGCGTGGCCTTCGACCCGGCGCATGATCGCCTGTGGTTGGTGGGTGACCTGGTCAATCGCGGCCCCGAGTCCCTGCAGACCCTGCGTTACCTGTATAACCTGCGTGATTCATTGGTGTGCGTGCTGGGCAACCACGACCTGCACCTGCTGGCGGCCGCTAATAACATCGAGCGCCTGAAAAAGGGCGACACCCTGCGCGAAATCCTCGAAGCACCCGATCACGCCGACTTGCTCGACTGGCTGCGCCGACAAAAGATCATGCATTACGACGACGCCCGCAACATGGCCCTGGTCCATGCCGGCATCCCACCGCAGTGGACGTTGAAGAAAGCCCTCAAGTGCGCCGCCGAAGTCGAACATGCGCTTGCCGAAGACAGCCTGTACACCGCCTATCTCGACGGCATGTACGGCAACGAGCCAGTCAAATGGGACAACGACCTGACTGGCGTTGCCCGCCTGCGGGTCATCACCAATTACTTCACGCGCATGCGCTTCTGCACGGCCGAAGGCAAGCTGGACCTCAAAAGCAAGGAAGGTGCCGACACCGCCCTGCCCGGCTACAAGCCCTGGTTCGCCCACAAGGAGCGCAAGACCCGTGACACGAAGATCATCTTCGGCCACTGGGCGGCCCTGGAAGGCAAATGCGACGAACCCGGCGTGTTCGCCCTCGACACCGGCTGCGTGTGGGGTGGCGCCATGACCCTGATGAACATCGACACGGGCGAGCGCCACAGGTGCCAATGCCAGTCCTCCCCTCCCACTACACAGCCGGCCGCCATACAGCCATAGGAGCCCGCCATGAGCGAATTCAAACGTATCCCTCCCGAACAAGCCCAGGCCTTGCGCGAGCGAGGTGCGGTAGTCGTCGACATTCGTGACCAGCCGACCTACGCGGCCGCTCACATCACTGGTGCCCAGCACTTGGACAACGTCAACATCGCCGATTTCATCCGCGCCGCCGACCTCGACGCACCGGTGATCGTGGCCTGCTACCACGGCAACTCCAGCCAGAGCGCCGCCGCCTACCTGATCAGCCAGGGCTTCTCTGATGTCTATAGCCTGGACGGCGGTTTTGAGTTGTGGCGTACGACCTATCCCGCGGAAATTTCTTCCGGCGATTCGCAATAATTTTTTTCACACCCCGCTACCCCGCGTGACGCTTGGGCTCGCACCGTTTCTGACGAACGGCGCGGCCAAACTAATTGCTCATCGTCCCTTGCCCTCTCCGATTCCGACTATCCTTAAGCGCAGGCCATCCAAATCAGGGGAGAGCCGGTACACCGGCGTGCGGGTCATCGGTAGCGTTTAGGGTGTTCTGGGGGGAAAACAGTCATTGGCGATCGTCAATGACTGCCAGCATCGACTGATTGATCCGGCGTCGGCTCCACGTATCGAGCGAGGTGACGACGTCATGAGTATTTTTAGCCACTTCCAGCAACGCTTCGCGTCCACACAGCAGGAGGAACTCACGCTTCAAGAGTATCTCGAACTGTGCAAACAGGACCGCAGCACCTACGCATCCGCCGCCGAACGCCTGCTGCTGGCGATAGGCGAGCCGCAGCTGATAGACACCTCGAACAATTCGCGCCTGTCGCGAATCTTTTCCAACAAGGTGATCCGCCGCTACCCGGCCTTTGAAGACTTCCACGGAATGGAAGAATGCATCGACCAGATCGTCTCCTACTTCCGCCACGCCGCCCAAGGCCTGGAAGAGAAGAAACAGATCCTCTACCTGCTCGGCCCCGTCGGCGGCGGCAAATCGTCCCTGGCCGAAAAACTCAAACAACTGATCGAGAAAGTGCCGTTCTATGCGATCAAGGGCTCGCCGGTGTTCGAGTCGCCCCTGGGCCTGTTCAACGCCACGGAAGATGGCGCGATCCTCGAAGAAGACTTCGGCATCCCACGGCGCTATCTCAACACCATCATGTCGCCTTGGGCCACCAAACGCCTGGCCGAGTTCGGCGGTGATATCAGCCAGTTCCGCGTGGTGAAACTGTACCCATCGATCCTCAACCAGATCGGTGTGGCCAAGACCGAGCCGGGGGATGAGAACAACCAGGATATTTCGGCGCTGGTGGGCAAGGTCGATATCCGCAAACTCGAAGAATTCCCACAGAACGACGCCGACGCCTACAGCTACTCGGGCGCACTGTGCCGGGCCAACCAGGGCCTGATGGAGTTCGTGGAAATGTTCAAGGCACCGATCAAGGTGCTGCACCCATTGCTCACCGCGACGCAGGAAGGCAACTACAACAGCACCGAAGGGCTGGGCGCGATCCCGTTCACCGGGATCCTGCTGGCTCACTCCAACGAATCGGAATGGCACACCTTCCGCAACAACAAGAACAACGAAGCCTTCATCGACCGGATCTATATCGTCAAGGTGCCGTACTGCCTGCGGGTCAGCGATGAGATCAAGATCTACGACAAACTGCTGTTCAACAGCTCCCTGGCCAAGGCCCATTGCGCACCCGACACCCTGAAGATGCTCGCGCAGTTCACCGTACTGTCGCGCCTCAAAGAGCCGGAAAACTCGAATATCTATTCGAAGATGCGCGTATACGACGGCGAAAACCTCAAGGACACCGACCCCAAGGCCAAGTCGATACAGGAATACCGCGACACGGCAGGCGTTGATGAAGGCATGAACGGTCTGTCGACGCGCTTTGCGTTCAAGATTCTGTCCAAAGTCTTCAACTTCGATCCCCACGAAATCGCCGCCAACCCGGTGCACCTGCTCTATGTGCTGGAACAGCAGATCGAACAGGAGCAATTCCAGGCCGAAACCCGCGAGCGCTACCTGCGCTTCCTCAAGGAATACCTGGCGCCGCGCTACATCGAGTTCATTGGCAAGGAAATCCAGACCGCATACCTGGAGTCCTACAGCGAATACGGCCAGAACATCTTCGACCGCTACGTGCTGTATGCGGACTTCTGGATCCAGGACCAGGAATACCGCGACCCGGAAACCGGCGAAATCCTCAATCGCGTGGCCCTCAACGAGGAGCTGGAAAAAATCGAAAAACCGGCCGGCATCAGCAATCCTAAGGATTTCCGCAACGAGATCGTCAACTTCGTGCTGCGCGCCCGTGCCAACAACAACGGCAAAAACCCTACCTGGCTCAGCTACGAGAAGCTGCGGGTGGTCATCGAGAAGAAAATGTTCTCCAACACCGAGGATCTGCTGCCGGTCATCAGCTTCAACGCCAAGGCCAGCAAGGAGGATCAGCAAAAACACAACGACTTCGTCACACGAATGGTCGAGCGTGGCTACACCGACAAACAGGTACGGCTTCTGTCGGAATGGTACCTACGGGTCCGGAAATCGCAGTGAGAGAAGCAGCTGCAAGCTTCCAGCGACAAGCTGCAAGAGAAAAGCCACTGATTCGAACATCAGCGGGCTCTCTCTTGCAGCTTGAAGCTTACGACTTGAAGCTCCCCGGAGGGGCCTATGAGCTATGTGATCGACCGACGCCTCAATGGCAAGAACAAGAGCACGGTAAACCGCCAGCGTTTCCTGCGGCGTTACCGTGACCACATCAAAAAGGCGGTTGAAGAGGCCGTCAGCCGTCGCTCCATCACCGATATGGAGCATGGCGAACAAATCAGTATTCCCGGAAGAGACATCGACGAACCGGTGCTGCACCACGGCCGAGGCGGGAAACAGACCGTCGTGCACCCAGGCAACAAAGAGTTCACCACCGGCGAACATATCCAGCGCCCCCAGGGCGGTGGCGGCGGTAAAGGCCCAGGCAAAGCCGGTAACTCCGGCGAAGGCATGGATGAGTTCGTGTTCCAGATCACCCAGGAAGAATTTCTCGAATTCATGTTCGAGGACCTGGAACTGCCCAATCTGGTCAAACGCAACCTGACCGGCACCGACACCTTCAAGACCGTGCGCGCCGGTATCAGCAACGAGGGCAACCCCTCGCGCATCAACATCATCCGTACCCTGCGTTCGGCCCATGCGCGACGTATCGCTCTGTCGGGCAGCAGTCGCGCCAAATTGAAGGATGCCAAGGAAGAGTTGGCGCGCCTGAAACGTGAAGAACCGGACAACTTCGGCGATATCCAGGAAATAGAGGCGGAAATCGAGAAACTCAGCGCGCGCATTCACCGCGTACCGTTCCTCGACACCTTCGACCTTAAGTACAACCTGCTGGTCAAACAGCCCAACCCCAGCTCGAAGGCCGTGATGTTTTGCCTGATGGACGTGTCCGGCTCCATGACCCAGGCCACCAAGGATATTGCCAAGCGCTTCTTTATCCTGTTGTACCTGTTCCTCAAGCGCAACTACGACAAGATCGACGTCGTATTCATTCGCCATCACACCAGCGCGCGAGAAGTGGACGAAGAGGAATTCTTCTACTCGCGCGAGACCGGTGGCACCATCGTGTCCAGCGCGCTGAAGCTCATGCAAGAGATCATGGCCGAGCGTTATCCGGCCAACGAGTGGAACATTTACGCCGCCCAGGCCTCCGACGGCGACAACTGGAACGACGACTCGCCGATCTGCCGCGACATTCTGATCAACCAGATCATGCCGTTCGTGCAGTATTACACCTACGTCGAAATTACCCCCCGTGAGCACCAGGCCCTGTGGTTCGAATACGAGCGCATCGGCGAAGCTTTTGCCGATACGTTCGCCCAGCAGCAACTGGTCTCGGCCGGCGATATCTATCCGGTCTTCCGTGAACTCTTCCAGCGCAGGTTAGTGACATGACCGCCAAAAAAGAGACTAAGCGCCAACCCATTTCCACCGGGTCCGAGTGGACCTTTGAACTGATCCAGGCCTATGACCGGGAAATCAGCCGCATCGCGGCGGGTTATGCACTGGATACTTACCCCAACCAGATCGAAGTGATTACCGCCGAACAGATGATGGATGCATACGCCTCGGTTGGCATGCCCCTGGGCTACCACCACTGGTCCTACGGCAAACACTTCCTCAGCACCGAGAAGTCCTACAGTCGCGGCCAGATGGGCCTGGCCTACGAGATCGTGATCAATTCCGACCCGTGCATCGCGTACCTGATGGAAGAAAACACGATCTGCATGCAGGCACTGGTGGTGGCGCACGCCTGCTATGGGCACAACAGCTTTTTCAAGGGCAACTACCTGTTCCGCACCTGGACCGATGCCAGTTCGATCATCGATTACCTGGTATTCGCCAAGCAGTACATCATGCAGTGCGAAGAGCGCCACGGCATTGATGCGGTGGAAGACCTGCTCGATTCCTGCCATGCCCTGATGAACTACGGTGTCGACCGCTACAAGCGTCCATATCCGATCTCAGCCGAGGAAGAACGCCTGCGTCAGAAGGAACGCGAAGAGCACCTGCAGAAGCAGATCAACGACCTGTGGCGCACCATTCCCAAGCGCGCCGGCAAGAACAGCGACAAGGACAATGCACGCTTCCCCGCCGAACCTCAGGAAAACATCCTGTATTTTCTGGAAAAACACGCACCGCTGCTGGAGCCGTGGCAGCGGGAAATCGTGCGTATCGTGCGCAAGATCGCGCAATACTTCTACCCGCAACGCCAGACCCAGGTGATGAACGAAGGCTGGGCGACGTTCTGGCACTACACCCTGATGAACGATTTGTATGACGAGGGCCTGGTCACCGACGGCTTCATGATGGAATTCCTCACCTCTCACACCAGCGTGGTGTTCCAGCCCGGCTTCGACAGCCCGTATTACAACGGTATCAACCCCTACGCCCTGGGCTTTGCCATGTACCGGGATATCCGGCGCATGTGCGAACACCCCACCGAGGAAGACCGCCGCTGGTTCCCGGAAATCGCCGGCAGCGACTGGTTGTCCACCATCAAGTTCGCCATGAGCAGTTTCAAGGATGAGAGTTTTATCCTGCAGTACCTGTCGCCCCAGGTGATCCGCGACCTCAAGCTGTTCAGCATCCTGGACGATGACCTCAAGGATGACCTGGTGGTGCCGGCCATCCACGACGAGCCCGGCTACCGCACCATCCGCGAAACCCTGGCGGCGCAGTACAACCTGGGCAACCGCGAGCCCAACGTGCAGATCTACAGCATCGATGTACGCGGCGACCGTTCGCTGACCCTGCGTCACCAGCAACATGACCGCAAACCCCTGGGCGAATCCACCGAGGAAGTACTCAAGCACTTGCACCGACTGTGGGGTTTCGACATTCACCTGGAAACCCTGCAAGGCGACCAAGTGATGAAGACACACCACGTACCGCCACGCAGCGATCATAACGACAACGACTACGGCCGCCTGGACCTGGCCGTCGTTCACCTCTGAAGCGGCAAAGCCTCCATTGACCGGGCACAGGCGTTATCCTGTGGCGCTAATGGAGGCTTTTTCATGAAAATCTATAAAGTCGGCGGTGCCGTGCGTGACCGCTTGCTGGGCATCACGGTCACTGACATCGATCGCGTGGTCGTCGGCGCCACCACCGAAGAAATGCTGGCCAAGGGCTTTAAGCCGGTCGGTGCGGACTTCCCGGTGTTCCTGGACCCGAAAAACGGTGACGAATACGCCTTGGCCCGCACCGAACGCAAGAGTGGCCGGGGTTATGGCGGCTTTGTGTTTCATGCCAGCCCCGACGTCACCCTGGAAGAAGACCTGATTCGTCGCGACCTGACCATCAACGCCATGGCGCAGGACGATGACGGCACCCTGACCGACCCCTACCACGGCCAGCGCGATCTTGAAGCCCGCATACTGCGGCACGTCTCCCCCGCGTTCGCCGAAGATCCCTTACGAGTACTGCGTGTTGCGCGCTTTTGCGCACGCTATGCACACCTGGGTTTTACGGTAGCCCCCGAAACCCTGGAACTGATGCGCCAACTCAGCGAGTCCGGCGAACTGGAAGCCCTGACGCCGGAGCGTAGCTGGAAGGAAATCTCCCGGGCATTGATGGAGAATCAACCCCAGGTATTTATCCAGGTCCTGCGCGATTGCCATGCGCTGAAAACCTTGATGCCCGAAGTGGATGCACTGTTCGGCGTGCCACAACCCGAAGCTCATCACCCCGAAATCGATACCGGCGTACACACCTTGAGCGTGCTGGAGCAGGCCGCCTTGCACAACCAGCCGCTGACCGTTCGCTGGGCCTGCCTGCTGCACGATGTGGGTAAAGGCCTGACACCTGTGGATAAGTTACCGCAGCACATTGCCCACGAGCACACGGGGTTGAAACTGATCAAAGCGATCAATGAACGCTTCAAGGTGCCGAGGGATTGTCAGGAGTTGGCCTTGCTGGTTGGCCAATATCACACCCATGGTCATCGCGCCCTGGAGCTCAAGGCCTCGACATTGCTGGAGTTGCTGCAGAGCTTTGACGTGTACCGCCGGCCGCAGCGTTTTGAAGAGTTTGTGGTCGCCTGCGAAATGGACGCCCGAGGCCGCAAGGGCTTTGAGCAGCGTAGTTATCCACAGGCGGATTATTTGCGCGGCGCGGCGCGGGCGGCACGCGAGGTCGCTGTGGCGCCGTTGCTGGAGAAAGGCTTCAAAGGCCCGCAACTGGGTGAAGCCCTCAAGCGAGAACGGCTCAAAGCGCTGAAAGCCTACAAGGAACAATCCTCACCGTAGAAGACCGTCTTCGTGGCGAGGGAGCAACAAGCTCGCGTCTACAGAAGGGAGCTTGGCGTCAGCTGTCGGCCCTGCCACTCAAACGCGACAGGCGCCAGCACTTGATCGATCTGCGCGTCACGCCACAGCTCAGCCATGGTCTTGCCTGCCTCGGGATGCACGCGATCAGGCACCATCATCGACAGCGGCCACAGCACAAAAGCGTTCTTCAGGATCTCCGCCCTGGGCAGGATCAAGCCGTCGAAATTACCCACCAGCTCGCCGTACAGCAGCACGTCGATATCCAGCGGCAAGCCCTTGCGATCTGGCGCATAGCGGCCATTGTCGGCCTCGATGAACTTGAGACGACGATCCAGCTCCATCAACGGCAGGTCAGTGTAGGCCGACACCACCAGGTTGAAGAACGGCCCGCTCTTGATGCCCACCGGCTGACTTTCGAACACCGCCGAACAGTGCATATCCGTCAAGAAGGTCGCCAACGCATCAAGGCCGGCACGCAGATGGGGCTCGCGCTCGATATTGCTACCGAGACCAAGGTAAACCTGAGTCAGCGACATCCGCGCTCGATCTCCACACCCACACCCTTGGCGGCCGGCACGGCGCCGGGCTTGGTCAGCTTGAGGTGCAGCCAGGGAATCTGGAACTCACTCATCAGGGCCTCGGCCAGGCGCTCGGCGAAGGTTTCCACCAATTGGTACTGGGACTGCTCGGCAAAGGCCTGGATACGCGCAGATACGCTGGCGTAATCCAGCGCCAGGGTCAGGTCGTCACCGGCCGCGGCCGGGCGATTGTCCCAGGCGAAGCTCAGGTCCAGGCGCAGGCATTGGCGAATCCCGCGCTCCCAGTCGTAGGCCCCGATCACGGTGTCGACTTCCAGGCCTTCGATAAACACTCTGTCCAAGCTCTTCTCCGCAGCACGACAAGGGCGCAATGCCCCGTTAGAATCAGGGCGTCCTCGCCCGGAATAGTTAGCATGTTTTGGTCACTGGCGATTTTCGCCTACCTGCTCGGCTCGCTGTCCTTCGCCATTTTGCTCAGCCGCCTGACGGGAAACCCCGACCCGCGAATGAGTGGCTCCGGCAATGCCGGCGCCACCAACATGTTGCGCCTGGCCGGCAAGAAGCTCGCCGTCCTGACGCTGCTGGGCGACCTGTGCAAAGGCCTGCTGCCCGTGCTGATCGCCAGCCTCGCCGGCCTCA
Source organism: Pseudomonas lactucae (assembly GCF_036688725.1). Classification (NCBI taxonomy): domain Bacteria; kingdom Pseudomonadati; phylum Pseudomonadota; class Gammaproteobacteria; order Pseudomonadales; family Pseudomonadaceae; genus Pseudomonas; species Pseudomonas lactucae. The sequence goes on from NZ_JAQQPT010000016.1 coordinate 45,773, forward strand.
CCCTGCAACAGCAGGCCTGGGTGGGCGTATGCGCCGTCCTGGGCCATCTGTTTCCCCTGTACTTTCGCTTCCGCGGTGGCAAAGGCGTCGCCACGGCGGCCGGCATGCTCCTGGGGATCTACCCACCGGCGGCATTGCTGGCCGTGCTCGCCTGGCTGCTGACGTTCTACCTGACCCGCACCAGCTCGCTGGCGGCGCTGATCGCCACGCCGCTTACCCTGCCATTGCTGGCCTGGCAAGAACCGGCGGCGCTGTTGCCGATGAGCGTGCTGACACTGCTGATCGTCTGGCGCCACCGCGGCAATCTACGCGACCTGTTTGCCGGGCGCGAACGGCATTTTTAAATACCCCCGATGAGCCCGGCTCAGGCTAACGCCTTACAACGGCGGCAACTGCTCCATCGGCCAGCGTGCCTGCACGCTGATCGCCAGGCTTTCGTGCTGCCCGGCCTGCAAGCGCTGGCATCCGGCATAGGCGATCATCGCGCCATTGTCGGTGCAGAACTCCGGGCGCGCATAGAACACATCGCCCTTCATGTCGCCGAGCATCTTTTCCAATGAAGCACGCAGTGCCTTGTTGGCGCTGACGCCGCCGGCAATCACCAGGCGCTTCATGCCCGCCTGTTTCAGCGCACGCTTGCACTTGATGGTCAAAGTCTCCACCACGGCTTGCTGGAACGCCAGTGCGATGTCGCAACGGGCTTGCTCGCTGTCGTCCCCGGCGCTGACGCTGTGCTGCCAGGTATTGAGTGCAGAGGTTTTCAGGCCGCTGAAACTGAACATCAGGCCAGGGCGATCGCACATCGGACGCGGGAAGGTGTAACGACCGGCAACGCCTCTTTCAGCGAGACGCGCGATTTCCGGGCCACCGGGATAATTGAGGCCCATCATCTTCGCGGTCTTGTCAAAGGCTTCACCGGCAGCATCGTCCAGGGATTCGCCCAGGAGCGTGTAGTGGCCGATCCCATCGACCTGAACCAGCTGCGTATGACCGCCCGAAACCAACAAAGCGACGAACGGGAACTGCGGCGGTGTTTTTTCCAGCATGGGTGCCAGTAAATGACCCTCCATGTGGTGCACGCCGAGTGCCGGAATCCCCCAGGCAAACGCCAGCGCCTGAGCGCAAGAGGCCCCAACCAGAAGGGCTCCGACCAGTCCAGGGCCGGCAGTGTAGGCAATGGCGTCGATCTCGGTCGCAACGCAACCGGCATCGTCCAGCACCTGGCGAATCAACGGCAGCATGCGCTTGACGTGATCACGGCTGGCCAGCTCCGGCACGACGCCGCCATAGGCGCGGTGCAGGTCGATCTGACTGAACAGTGCATCGGCCAAAAGCCCGCGTTCACTGTCGTAAAGTGCGACACCGGTTTCGTCGCAAGAGGTTTCAAGTCCCAGTACTAGCATGGGTTTGCGCCTTGTAGAGGCTGAATTCGAAGGCGCGCATAATAGTCGCCACTCCCCCTCCCGACCAGCGGTTTTCGATCAGAGGCTTTGCATTCCGGGCAATGAGGGGTTAACATCCGCAACCCTTAAAAACCGACGACCTCAGCCGCGAATTTTTTGCGACGAGAACGTTGATCCCGGTAATGAAAGAAGGTAGCTCTGGATGCCAGCCGTCAAAGTAAAAGAGAACGAACCCTTCGACGTAGCTCTGCGTCGTTTCAAGCGCTCCTGCGAAAAAGCCGGTGTTCTGGCTGAAGTTCGTAGCCGCGAATTTTATGAGAAGCCAACTTCCGAGCGTAAGCGTAAAGCAGCAGCCGCTGTTAAGCGTCACGCGAAGAAAGTTCAGCGCGAACAGCGCCGCGCCGTTCGTCTGTACTAATACACAGACGTTCGTAGCAAGCTTCTGCCAAGCCCGGCCCTCAGCCGGGCTGTTGGCATTTGCGGATATCGCTTGATGCTTCATCGTCGACGCCGCACACGCGACCGAGACAACTGCTTCACACGTCAGGACTGGCTCTTCTGCCAGCGGTGCGCGTCTCTTCTGACGAGCCTAACAAGGCTACTGACGAGCACACTTATTCTGTAAGCAGGCGATCAACAGGTCGACTGTGCCCATCGATGAGCTTCCGAGGCCGCCCATAGGCCAAGACCGGACTCCCGGGCAAATTTTCTTCGCCGAATGCTGACGAGCACTAACGTCAGCGATTATTCGGCAGATACACTTCCTGGCAGCTCAAGCGAACAATTGATGGTCAAGCCACTTGATACGTGCGCCTGAGCACTTCACGGGCCCTCATTTACACGCAGTGATGACGAGAACGCCATGGCCGGGCTAATTCCCCAGAGCTTTATTGACGACCTTCTGAACCGCACCGACATCGTCGATGTTGTCAGCTCACGCGTGCAAATGAAGAAAGCGGGCAAGAATTACACCGCCTGCTGCCCGTTCCACAAGGAAAAGACCCCGTCGTTCAGCGTCAGCCCCGACAAGCAGTTCTACTACTGTTTCGGCTGCGGCGCGGGTGGCAATGCCCTCGGCTTCATCATGGACCACGACAACCTGGACTTTCCCCAGGCAGTCGAGGAACTGGCCAAAGCCGCCGGCATGGAAATCCCTCGCGAAGAAAGTGGTCGCCCGCATAAACCCCGGCAACCCACCGACTCGCCGTTGTACCCGCTGCTGACTGCCGCCGCCGACTTCTACCGCCAGGCGCTCAAAAGCCATCCACAGCGCAAAGCCGCCGTCGACTACCTCAAAGGCCGCGGCCTGACCGGTGAAATCGCCCGTGACTTCGGCCTGGGTTTCGCCCCGCCGGGCTGGGACAATCTGTACAAACACCTGAGCAGCGACACCCTCCAGCAAAAAGCCATGATCGACGCCGGCCTGCTGGTGGAAAACGCTGAAACCGGCAAGCGCTATGACCGCTTCCGCGACCGCGTGATGTTCCCGATCCGCGACAGCCGTGGGCGCATCATCGCCTTTGGCGGCAGGGTATTGGGGGACGACAAGCCCAAGTACCTGAACTCCCCGGAAACCCCGGTATTCCACAAAGGCCAGGAACTCTACGGCCTGTTCGAAGCACGCAAAAACAACCGCAACCTCGATGAAATCATCGTGGTCGAAGGCTATATGGACGTGATCGCCCTCGCCCAGGAAGGCCTGCGTAACGCGGTCGCCACTCTCGGCACGGCGACCAGCGAAGAACACATGAAGCGCCTGTTCCGCGTAGTGCCCAGCGTGCTGTTCTGCTTCGACGGCGACCAGGCCGGCCGCAACGCCGCCTGGCGCGCCCTCGAAGCGACGCTGTCGAGCCTGCAGGACGGGCGTCGTGCGCGCTTTTTGTTCCTGCCCGAAGGCGAAGACCCGGATACCCTGGTGCGCGCCGAAGGCACCGATGCATTCCGCGCGCGCATCAACCAACATGCGCAGCCGCTGGCAGACTACTTCTTCCAGCAACTGACCGAAGAGGCCGACCCGCGCTCCCTCGAAGGCAAGGCCCATATGGCCACCCTCGCCGCGCCGCTGATCGACAAGGTACCAGGGGCCAACCTGCGCACCCTGATGCGCCAGCGTCTGCTGGAAATTACCGGTTTAAGCGGCGAAGCGGTCAGCCAGCTGGTGCACAGCGCCCCCCAGGACGCGCCGCCAGCCTACGACCCCGGCATGGATTACGACGCCATGCCGGACTATGCCGATTTCCACCAACCGCACGAGGCCTATGCGCCTCAGCAGGAGTGGACACCGAAGAAACCCGGCGCCGGCGGCAAGAAGTGGGATAAGAAACCCTGGAGCAAGAACGGTAAGCGTGGTGATCGCGACGAGGCCTACGCCCCGCGCACCCCGGTTGCCGTAGAAGCGCCCATGCTGATTGCGCTGCGCACGCTTATTCATCACCCGCAACTGGCGGGCAAGGTCGAGAGCGCCGATCATTTTGCGAACGAAAGCAACAGTTATGCTCAAGTGCTGATCGCCCTGATCGAGGCCGTGCAGAAAAATCCTAAGCTAAACTCTATTCAACTGATGGCTCGTTGGCACGGCACAGAGCAAGGCCGCTTGTTGAAAGTCCTCGCGGAAAAGGAGTGGCTAATTGACGGCGACAACCTTGAACAACAGTTTTTAGACACCATTACTAGGTTATCCGCGGGTCAGCATACGCAGACCCTCGATGAACTGATCAAGAGAGCGCGGCAGCCGGGATTATCGGCTGACGAGCAAATTCAGATAGCAAAACAGATGCGCGACCTCTTAAAACAGAACGTTTGCACATCAAACCCGACCTCAGCTGGCGTGTGAGGTCATAGCTCGGGTATAATCCTCGGCTTGTTTTTTGCCCGCCAAGACCTTCAGTGGATAGGGTGTTATGTCCGGAAAAGCGCAACAGCAGTCTCGTATCAAAGAGTTGATCACCCTTGGTCGTGAGCAGAAGTATCTGACTTACGCAGAGGTCAACGATCACCTGCCTGAGGATATTTCAGATCCAGAGCAGGTGGAAGACATCATCCGCATGATTAATGACATGGGGATCCCCGTACACGAGAGTGCTCCGGATGCGGACGCCCTTATGTTGGCCGACGCCGATACCGACGAGGCAGCCGCTGAAGAAGCCGCTGCAGCGCTGGCCGCGGTGGAGACCGACATCGGTCGCACGACTGACCCTGTGCGCATGTATATGCGTGAAATGGGTACCGTCGAGTTGCTGACGCGCGAAGGCGAGATCGAAATCGCCAAGCGTATTGAAGAGGGTATCCGTGAAGTGATGGGCGCCATCGCGCACTTCCCTGGCACGGTTGACCACATTCTCTCCGAGTACACTCGCGTCACCACCGAAGGTGGCCGCCTGTCCGACGTCCTGAGCGGTTATATCGACCCGGACGACGGCATCGCGCCGCCTGCTGCCGAAGTACCGCCGCCTGTCGATGCCAAAGCCGCGAAAGCGGACGACGACTCCGACGACGACGAGGCTGAAGCCAGCACCGATGACGAAGAAGAAGCCGAAAGCGGTCCAGACCCGATTATTGCTGCCCAGCGTTTCGGTGCGGTTTCCGATCAAATGGAAATCACCCGCAAGGCACTGAAAAAGCATGGCCGCTCCAACAAGCAGGCAATCGCCGAACTGTTGGCCCTGGCTGAGCTGTTCATGCCAATCAAGCTGGTCCCGAAGCAATTCGAAGGCCTGGTTGAGCGCGTTCGCAGTGCCCTTGAGCGCCTGCGTGCACAAGAGCGGGCGATCATGCAGCTATGTGTGCGTGATGCACGCATGCCGCGCACCGACTTCCTGCGCCAGTTCCCGGGCAACGAAGTTGACGAAAGCTGGAGCGATGCGCTGGCCAAGGGCAAGTCGAAGTACGCCGAAGCCATTGGTCGCCTGCAGCCGGACATCATCCGTTGCCAGCAGAAGCTGACCGCGCTTGAGAACGAAACCGGTCTGACGATTGCCGAGATCAAGGACATCAACCGCCGCATGTCGATCGGTGAGGCCAAGGCCCGCCGCGCGAAGAAGGAGATGGTTGAAGCGAACTTGCGTCTGGTGATCTCCATCGCCAAGAAGTACACCAACCGTGGCTTGCAGTTCCTCGACCTGATCCAGGAAGGCAACATCGGCCTGATGAAGGCGGTGGACAAGTTCGAATACCGTCGCGGCTACAAGTTCTCGACTTATGCCACCTGGTGGATCCGTCAGGCGATCACTCGCTCGATTGCCGACCAGGCCCGCACCATCCGTATTCCGGTGCACATGATCGAGACCATCAACAAGCTCAACCGTATTTCCCGGCAGATGCTGCAGGAAATGGGTCGTGAACCGACCCCGGAAGAGCTGGGTGAACGCATGGAAATGCCTGAGGATAAGATCCGCAAGGTATTGAAGATCGCTAAAGAGCCGATCTCCATGGAAACCCCGATCGGTGATGACGAAGACTCTCACCTGGGTGACTTCATCGAAGACTCGACCATGCAGTCGCCAATCGATGTCGCCACTGTTGAGAGCCTTAAGGAAGCGACTCGCGACGTACTGTCCGGCCTCACTGCCCGTGAAGCCAAGGTACTGCGCATGCGTTTCGGCATCGACATGAATACCGACCACACCCTTGAGGAAGTCGGTAAGCAGTTTGACGTGACCCGCGAGCGGATCCGTCAGATCGAAGCCAAGGCGTTGCGCAAGTTGCGCCACCCGACGCGAAGCGAGCATCTGCGCTCCTTCCTCGACGAGTGATCCCAGAACCCCCGGCCCAGGCCGGGGGTTTTGCTATCCACTAGATAAAAACTCCCCGCAATACCCCTCCCCTGAAATGCCCGTCTACACTCGAACCATTCCCCGTGCCATAACGAGACCGTTATGCCCAGATTGCCGACCGTGATACTGCTGTCGCTGCTGACCTGGACCGCAACGGCTGGCGCGTTGACTCTTACTGATGATGAGCGTAGCTGGCTGACGGACCATCAGGAGCTGAGTCTTGGGGTGGATGCCTCATGGCCCCCCTTTGAATACCGCGATGAAGATGGCCGCTACCACGGCTTGTCGGCGGACTACGTGCGCCTGATCCAGGACCGCCTGGGCGTGCGGATAAAGCTGGTCGAGTCACCGAGTTGGAGCGCGGTCCTGGAAATGGCTCGAAACAATCAGCTCAACCTTATCCCCAGCATCATGTCGACCCCGGAACGCCAGCATTACCTGGCCTTCACCCGGCCTTATATCGACTTCCCGATGGTGATTCTTGCCCACGAAGGCGGTGCACGGCCGCGCAACCTCAAGGACCTTTACGGGCTGAAAGTTGCCGTGGTGGAAAACTACGCGCCCCACGAGTTGCTGCGCACCCATCACCCCGATCTCAATCTGGTGGCGCTGCCTAATGTCAGCTCGACGCTGCAAGCCCTGGCAACCGGTGAAGTCGACGCGGTGGTCAGCGACCTGGCGTCCAGTGTCTGGAGCCTGCGTGAACTCAAGCTCGACGGCCTCTACGTGAGTGGCGAAACGCCTTACCGCTATCAGCTGGCGATGGGTGTCCCACGGGACGACAAGATGCTGGTGGGCATCCTGGACAAAGTCCTCGCCGACCTGAGCCCAACCGAAACTGACGCCATCCAGCAACATTGGGTAGGCAGTGCCACCGATAACCGTACCTTCTGGAACGACCTGTTGATGTATGGCCTGCCCACCGTGCTGTTGTTGAGCACCGTATTGGCCATCGTGATTCGGATCAATCGCCGGCTCAGCTCGGAAATTTCCCGCCGGGTCGCCCTTGAACAGGAACTGCGTAGCAGTGAATACCACTACCGCGGCCTGGTGGAGAGCTTGTCGGCCATTGCCTGGGAAGCCAGCATCAGCGACTTCACTTACAGCTACGTGTCGCCCCACGCCGAGGACCTTCTCGGCTATCCACGCGCCCACTGGCTGATTCCCGGCTTCTGGCGCAACATCATTCACCCCGCCGACCTGACCCGCACCGAAACCTATTGTTATCGCGAAACCCGCGCCAACCGCGATCACAGCGTCGATTACCGGGTGATCACCGCCGATGGCCGCTGCCTGTGGGTGCGTGACATCATCAGCCTGATCGAACACGGTCATGAACCGGTACTGCGCGGCCTCATGATTGATATCAGCGAAGCCAAGCGCACCGAAGAGGCCTTGCAGCTTTCCGAGCAGAAGTTTGCTTCAGTGTTCCAGCAGTGTCCGGACATCCTGGTCATTGCTCGGCTGTCCGATGGCTGCCTGCTGGAGGTCAATAAAGCCTTTGAAGATCAAATTGGCTTAACGGCCGCCCAGGTGATTGGTCGCAAAGGCACGGAGCTGGATATATGGGGTATACCGGGCATCGGCCCTGAATTGCTGAAGCGAGTCCAGAACACCAGTATTCACAACCTGGAAATGCCCTTCCTGCGCAGCAACGGTCAAGCCTTTACCGGGCTCATCTCTGCAGCGCCGTTCCAACTCGATACGGTCGAAGCCATTGTGGTCGTGGTACGCGATATCACCCAGCTCAAGGAAACCCAGCAGCAGTTGCAGACCTCCGAAGAGAAGTTTGCCAAAGCCTTCCATGCATCACCCGATGGCCTGCTGCTCAGCCGTCAGCACGATGGCCTGCTGATTGAAGTCAACGAGGGTTTCAGCCGCATTACCGGCTTCGCCGCTGCAACCTCTCTTGACCAATCGACCCTGGAACTGGGTATCTGGGTCGACCTTAACGAGCGTAAACACATGCTGGAGCTGATGCACCGTGACGGGTTTGTCCGCGACTTCATTTGCCATATACGTCGCGCCGACGGGCAGATCCGCCTCTGCGAAGTCTCCAGTCGACCGTTGCCCATCGGCGATGACGACTGCATGCTGACCATTGCCCGCGATATCACCGAACGTCAGCTGATGCAGGAAAAACTGCAACAGGCCGCCACCGTCTTCGAGAGCACCGCCGAAGGCGTGTTGATCACCGATACCCGGCAAAACATCAGCGCCGTCAACCGCGCCTTCAGCGAGATCACCGGTTACAGCGAAGCCGAGGCCCTCGGCCAAACCCCGCGCCTGCTCGCCTCCGGCCTGCACGACAGCGCGTTCTACGCAGCGATGTGGCACCAATTGACAGCCCAGGGTCATTGGCAGGGCGAGATATCCAACCGTCGCAAGAACGGGGCGCTGTACCCCAGCTGGCTGACCATCAGCGCCGTGCGCAACCCCGATCAATTGATCACGCACTTTGTCGCCGTGTTTGCCGACATCTCCAGCCTCAAGTTAGCCCAGGCGCGCCTCGACTATCAGGCACACCACGATCCGCTGACCGGCCTGCCCAACCGCACGCTGTTTGAAAACCGGCTGCAGGCCGCCCTCAACGGTCATCAGGAAACCGGTAAACAGGGCGCGGTGCTGTTTCTTGACCTGGACCGCTTCAAGCACATCAATGACAGCCTCGGCCACCCTGTCGGCGACCTGCTGCTCAAAGACATCGCCGTGCGCCTCAAGGAACAACTGCGTGACATCGATACCGTCGCCCGCCTGGGCGGCGACGAATTCATCATCCTGCTGCCCGGCCTGCAACACGCCAATGATGCCGCGTACCTGGCCAATAAACTGCTGGCCTGCTTCACCCTGCCGTTCCAGGCCGGTGAACACGAGTTTTTTATCAGCGCCAGCATCGGCACCAGCCTGTACCCGCAGGACGGCACCGACGTCGCCACGCTGGTCAAAAATGCCGATGCCGCGATGTACCGTTCCAAGGCCAAGGGCCGTAACCGGGTCGAACACTACACCCGTGATCTCACCGCCCAGGCCAAGGAGCGCGTCGCCCTGGAGCACGAACTGCGTCGCGCCATCGAGCGTGACGAGTTGAGCCTCTACTACCAACCCAAACGAAGCCTCAAGACCCAGGCACTGATTGGCGCCGAAGCCTTGATCCGCTGGCATCACCCGACTTTTGGCGACGTACCGCCTGAACACTTCATCGCCCTGGCCGAAGAGAACGGCATGATCCTGCAGATTGGCGACTGGGTCCTGGAGCAGGCCTGTCGACAACTGCACGCCTGGCAAGGCACGCACCACGACTTCGGCTCGCTATCGGTCAACCTTGCCGGGGCGCAACTGCGCCATCCCAACCTGCTGACTCGCATCGAGCAGCTGTTGCGCGACTACCACCTGGCCCCCGGCTGCCTGCAACTGGAGATCACCGAAAACTTCATCATGAGCCAGGCCGAAGAAGCCCTGGAAGTGCTGCACCAGCTCAAACACCTGGGGGTGCAACTGGCAATCGATGACTTCGGTACTGGCTACTCGTCCCTCAGCTACCTCAAACGCCTGCCGCTGGATTTCCTGAAGATCGACCAATCCTTCGTCCGCGGCCTGCCCGATGACCCCCACGACGCCGCCATCGTGCGCGCCATCATCGCCCTGGGCCACAGCATGCAATTCACCATCATCGCCGAAGGCGTGGAAAACACCGCGCAACAAGCTTTCCTGGCCGCAGAAGGGTGCGAGCAAATGCAAGGCTACATCGTCAGCCTGCCCCTGCCACCCGAGCTTTTTGCAGCTTCCTTTCTTCGTAGACGCATTGAGGATTTTTCGGATAGCACAGTAGAGAAACCATCGCTATAATCCGCGACCTGTTAAGGGCCTATAGCTCAGTTGGTCAGAGCAGAGGACTCATAATCCTTTGGTCCACGGTTCAAGTCCGTGTGGGCCCACCAACTCCAAAGCCGCGCATTGCGCGGCTTTCGCGTTTCTGCGGTTTGGAAACTCACCGCCCTCAAAACTGCCAAAAACCGCCTTCCGTCCACAATTCGTCCAATTTCATTTTTGAACAGCCTGTTTTTTAACTCATCCTCTTCCTTCCTTCTCTCAAAAATCCGACCCAGGTAATTCAACGAAACGACCTCCGCTATGTGCCCAGGACTAAAATTCAAGATAAACGGAGCTACGGTTTGGCCGAACAGTTCTCGCCTGTCGGCACGCGTGCTCAATGCGACGCAAAGGGTTTGATCAACGTCGATTGAAATCTTGTGAAGGCCCTTAGATTTACGCCAGGAATGCTCCACGAAAATGTCCCGAGATCGTTCTCTGCTGCCCAATGCGCGGAAAGTCACCCATGATCGGCAATACTTTGATTGCGGGTTGCCGACACGTCCTAAAACAACGTGAGCAAGAAGTCGGGCTAGCGATTCATCGCGCAATGAAATGGAACTGGCCGCAAGCGCCGTCATGTCGGACGCCTCGCCAAACCCAGTTTTTTAAAACTGTAAATGAGTTGTTCCTACACAAACTGGAACAACTGAACATGTTTGAATACCTGCAATTCCTCGCTCTTTATCTAGCCATCGAAGCTAAGCCCTACATTCCTCTGATGCAGATCATCAGCACGTCCGTAGCGACCTTGGCCGGATTGTTCACCATTGCCAATGTAATCCATCATTGGTGATTTCGTGCCCCCACCGGACCCCGGTGGGGGCTCAACAGAATACTAACTGCCTAACACCGCTCGGACGTAACCGTGCGACCAAGTCATCTGCGTGACTGACCTGGTCGGCATGTTGGCTAGCTCAAATCATGCAGGTCTCGCCCGAGAGGCTGGCTCAAAGACCACTCAGAAAACTTTACCCTCAACCCTTGCCGGTTCGGTGTGCAGCACATAGGGCCAACCCTATAGCGTTGCGCGTCTGGAAATGCAGCAAGCCTGAGCAATGGCCAAGTCATGCCGTCTGTGGAGTATTGCAAGCGCAGCACTCCATCGGAAACGGTCACACGAAGCCAAAAATCGGTTGGGTCGCCAGAAAAGCAACTGGGCGCCCAATCCGACGTACCTTGTGTCAGCACGCTACTGATCATTGGCATTCCATCGTTATATTCTATCCCTGCTTTGAGCCAGGTCTCTTCATTGAGCCTGACCATAACTCCCGCTTGGTCATAGAGCTCGCGAAAATCAGCGTTAACTCTGACTTGAGCGGTAAAGCCTCCAGTGGTCTCAATCCCCAGGAAATGTCCGCTGTCTCGAGTGAACCCATAATGAGTTTCACGCCAAAAATCGGTTTGGAAATCAGTAAACACTTCTAAAGAGTTGTCAGCAAAGCGTTGGCAACGTCTCGGTTTATTCAGCCATTTAGCAGCCTGCCAAATTGACGCTTCAACGTTCTGACTGACCACTTCAATCTGTTTTTTATCCACCATGCTACCCCCTCCATTGATTTGCTGAATCCCGCGCTGCAAACCAGTTTGCCACTCATGACCATCTAGCCATGCAGACTGTATCAAGCTCATGATCGCCGCTCGTTTGTCGGTGTAAGCGAATCCATTTTCGGACAGAGGTTTGCGTTGAGACTATGGCTGAGTGCGATGACTCTTCAGCCATTACCTGCTGCCCGATACAAGCCTGTAACATGCCCGCCCATTGCCGCCCGTCACGGAGCCTCCCTTGCCTGTCCTGGATGAAATTGATCGTCAGTTGATCGCCGCGCTGCAGATCAACGCCCGCGAAAGCGTAGCCATGCTTGCCCGACAGTTGGGCATTGCGCGCACCACGGTGACGTCGCGTCTGGCGCGCCTGGAGAAAACCCAGGTGATCACCGGTTATGGCGTGCGCCTCGGGCAACGCGTGGTGGATGGCGGGCTACAGGCGTATGTCGGGATTACCGTCCAGGCGCGTTCGGGCAAGGAAGTGCTGCGCAGGCTCAGCGCCATGGCCCAGGTGCAGCAGTTATGCGCGGTGAGCGGCGAATTCGATTATGTGGCCTGGCTGCGCACCGATTCGCCGGAGCAGCTTGATCAGTTGCTGGACCAGATCGGCAGCGTCGACGGCGTGGAGAAAACCACCACCTCGATCATCCTCAGCAATAAATTGGATCGTGGCCAACCAATCTGACCGCCAATCTCGTCACTTTGACTAAAAACAGTTCATTACGACGACAGTTTGCGTCTTATTAACGGACGCAACGCTCCCTAAACTGGCTGCCATCTTTTCCTATACTCAACGGGTCGCCCCGTCGAGTCGCCAGTAAGGTCAGCCATGAGCATTCCGTCCAGTACACTCAGCAAGCCCCATCGCCACCCTGCAGACGGTAAAAAACCCATCACCATCTTCGGCCCGGATTTTCCGTTCGCCTTCGATGACTGGATCGAGCACCCCGCCGGCCTCGGCAGCATTCCCGCCGAGCACCATGGCGCGGAAGTGGCGATTGTCGGCGCGGGGATCGCCGGGCTGGTGGCCGCCTATGAGCTGATGAAACTGGGACTCAAACCTGTGGTGTACGAAGCCTCGAAAATGGGCGGCCGTCTGCGCTCCCAGGCCTTCGAAGGCGCCGAAGGCATCATCGCCGAGTTGGGTGGCATGCGTTTCCCGGTGTCGTCCACCGCGTTTTACCACTACGTCGACAAGCTCGGCCTGGAAACCAAACCGTTTCCCAACCCGCTCACTCCGGCCTCCGGCAGCACCGTGATCGACCTCGAAGGCGAAACCCATTACGCACAAAAGCTCTCCGACTTGCCTGCACTGTTCCAGGAAGTGGCTGACGCCTGGGCCGATGCCCTGGAAGCCGGCTCGCAGTTCGGCGATATCCAGCAAGCCATCCGCGACCGCGATGTGCCGCGCCTGAAAGCACTCTGGAACAAGCTGGTGCCGCTGTGGGACGACCGCACCTTCTACGACTTCGTCGCCACCTCCAAGGCCTTTGCAAAGTTGTCGTTCCATCACCGTGAAGTGTTCGGCCAGGTCGGTTTCGGCACTGGTGGCTGGGACTCCGACTTTCCCAACTCGATGCTGGAAATCTTTCGCGTGGTGATGACCAACTGCGACGACCACCAACACCTGGTGGTCGGCGGCGTGGCGCAAGTACCCATGGGCATCTGGCGCCATGTACCGGAGCGCTGCGCCCACTGGCCGGCCGGCACCAGCCTCAGCTCGCTGCACAGCGGCGCGCCTCGCGCGGGGGTCAAGCGTATTGCCCACGCGGCGGATGGCCGTTTCGCGGTGACCGACAACTATGGCGACACCCGCGAATACGCAGCCGTACTGACCACCTGCCAGAGCTGGCTGCTGACCACCCAGATCGAGTGCGACGAAAGCCTGTTCTCGCAAAAGATGTGGATGGCCCTGGACCGTACACGCTACATGCAATCGTCGAAAACCTTCGTGATGGTCGACCGCCCGTTCTGGAAAGACAAAGACCCGGAAACCGGCCGCGACCTGATGAGCATGACGCTCACCGACCGCCTGACCCGCGGCACTTACCTGTTCGACAACGGTGACGACAAGCCGGGGGTGATCTGCCTGTCGTATTCGTGGATGAGCGACGCACTGAAAATGCTGCCGCAGCCTATCGATAAACGCGTGAAACTGGCGCTCGACGCCTTGAAAAAGATCTATCCGAAAGTCGATATCAAGGCGCGCATCATCGGTGACCCGATCACCGTGTCCTGGGAGGCCGACCCGCACTTCCTCGGCGCGTTCAAAGGTGCCCTGCCCGGCCACTATCGCTACAACCAGCGGATGTATGCGCACTTCATGCAGAAGGACATGCCCGCCGAACAACGTGGGATTTTTATCGCCGGGGACGATGTTTCATGGACGCCCGCCTGGGTCGAAGGCGCAGTACAGACTTCGCTGAACGCCGTATGGGGCATCATGACTCACTTCGGCGGCAGCACTCACGCCGAGAACCCAGGCCCAGGTGACGTATTCGATGAAATCGGGCCGATCAGCCTGCCCGAGTAAGGAGCCAAGCCATGCGTGTCGCCCTGTATCAATGCCCGCCGCTACCGCTGGATGTGGCCGCTAATCTCAAGCGTCTGCACCAATTGGCGCATGAGGCCACCGACGCCGATGTCCTGGTGCTGCCGGAAATGTTCCTCACCGGCTACAACATCGGTGCCGAGGCGGTCGGCGCCTTGGCCGAGGCGCAGGATGGGGAGTCTGCGCAAGCCATTGCCGAAATCGCGCAAAACGCCGGGCTGGCCATTCTCTACGGCTACCCGGAGCGCGCCGGCGATGGGCAGATCTACAACGCCATACAGTTGATCGACGCCCACGGCCAGCGCTTGTGCAATTACCGCAAGACCCATCTGTTCGGCGACCTGGATCATACGATGTTCAGCGCCGGCGACGATGACGCCCCGCTGGTGGCACTCAATGGCTGGAAGCTGGGGTTCCTGATCTGCTACGACCTGGAGTTCCCGGAAAACACCCGGCGCCTGGCCCTGGCCGGCGCCGAACTGATCCTGGTGCCCACCGCCAATATGGTGCCGTTCGACTTTGTCGCCGACGTCACCGTGCGGGCGCGGGCCTTTGAAAACCAGTGCTACGTGGCCTACGCCAATTATTGCGGACACGAAGGTGAGATTCAGTACTGTGGGCAAAGCAGTATCGCCGCGCCGAATGGCCAGCAAATCGCCTTGGCCGGCCTGGATGAAGCCTTGATTGTCGGCACGCTGGAGCGCCAAGCAATCCTCGACGCCCGCACCGCCAACGACTACCTGCAAGACCGCCGTCCCGAGCTGTACGGAGCGCTGAACTAGCCCTGAGCCAGCGGGTTTGCCAGCGGTTTGTTAGCATAGCCACTTCCTACGTTTTGGAAGTGCCCATGTCTGCGCCGGTCTACCCTCACTCCTTGCATCTGACCCTGCCCAATGGTCTGCGGGTTTCCCTGCGTCACGCGCCGCGTTTGAAGCGTTGCGCGGCAGCGTTAAGGGTGGCGGCCGGTAGCCACGACGTGCCATTGGCCTGGCCTGGGCTGGCGCATTTTCTTGAGCATCTATTATTTCTCGGCACAAAGCGTTTTCCTACGGCCGAAGGGTTGATGGCTTACGTGCAGCGCCATGGCGGCCAGGTGAACGCCAGTACCCGCGAGCGCACTACGGACTTCTTTTTTGAACTGCCCGTGCCGACTTTCGCCGATGGCCTGGATCGATTGGCGGACATGCTGACTCATCCGCGTTTGGCGATGGACGATCAACTGCGCGAGCGTGAGGTGCTGCACGCGGAATTTGTCGCCTGGTCCCAGGATGCCAAGGCGCAGCAGCAGGTGGCGCTGCTGGAAGGCTTGGCGGCGGATCATCCGCTGCGCGGCTTTCATGCGGGCAACCGCGACAGTCTGCCGGTGGAGCGTGAGGCCTTTCAGCAAGCGCTGCAGGAATTCCACGCGCACTTCTATCAGAGCGGGCAAATGACCTTGAGCCTTGCCGGCCCGCAATCACGGGTAGAGCTCGAAGCCCTGGCGCGGCGGTTCAGCGAGCAACTGACCGCCGGGCCTTTGCATCCTCAGGCTGCTCCACCTGCATTGATGCAGGGCCAGGTGCACCGCTATCAACACTGCGCCGATCAGTATCTGCATCACGTCATCGCCTGCGACGCGCCGCGTGACGCATTGGATTTTCTGTGTACCTGGCTCAATGCCCCGGCATCCGGCGGCCTGCTCGCCGAGCTGAAAGCACGCGGGCTGGCCACGGCCGTGCAGGCGTCGGTGCTGTACCACTTCGCCGGGCAAGCGCTGCTGGATATCGACGTTACGCTCAACACCGACGACGTATCGACGACACAGATCGAGGCGCTGCTGCACGACTGGCTGAGCTTTTTCGCACACAGCGACTGGGCGCCACTGCGCGAAGAATTCGCCCTGCTCAACGCTCGTCAACAACAGGTCCAGGGCGCCCTGGCATTAGCCCGAAACGACAGCGAAGACCTTTCGGAAGCGGGCGTGGCCGCGCTCAAGGCCGTGCTCGATTCGCTGCACCTGCCGCCCGCCGAACACCAATGGCAACTGCCGCCGAACAACCCGTTCCTGCGCCCACCGATAGAGGAGGAGCGCGCCGGCCTGATACGCGGCCAAACCAGCGCCCACCGTGGCTTGCGCACCTTTGCTCAGGACCGCACACGCGGCCGGCGTGAAGCGTCGGCGCTGACCTTCAGCCAGGCCCTGGCGGACGACAGCGACGAAGGCGCGCTGTACGTACACTGGCGATTTGATGCGCTGGCGCCAGTCGGGCTGGAAAGTGCCCATCAGACCTTGCGTGAAAATGCTCGCCAGGCTGGCGTCGAATTGTCATTCGATACCGCCGGTAATGAAGGGTGGGTCAAGATGGTCGGCCTGCACGCCCCCATGCCTGCCGTGCTCGACGCATTGGCACACAGCCTCGCTCAACCCTGCGAGACACCTGCGCCCCCAACCCCGATGATCGCCATCCGCGAGTTGCTCAAGGCGCTACCGGCATGCTGCACCGGCGCCCCTTGCGAACCCCGTGCAACGCCCGCGTCATGGAGCACTGCACGCTGGCACGGGCTCGGCCTGGGTCTACCCGCCGCCTGTGAAGCACTGATAAAAACCGCTGCCGCCCGGCTGCCGGGGCAACCCACACGCCTTCAAACCGCGCCCCCAACCGCCAGCGCCCAACGCGTGTGGCATGAAGTCAAAACCGACACCACCGAAGCGGCCCTGCTGCTGTTTTGCCCGACACCAAGCCAGACCCTGGCCGATGAAGCCTCATGGCGCCTGCTCGCTCATCGGCTGCAGGGGCCGTTCTACCAGCGCCTGCGGGTAGAGCTGCAAATCGGCTATGCGGTGTTCAGCGGCATCCGGCAGATCAACGGACAAACCGGCCTGCTGTTGGGTGTGCAATCGCCTACCATGTCGCTGGAGGGGATCGTAGATCACCTGCGAGCGTTCCTCGCCGACTTGCCGACGCTGATTGAAGACAGCGACGACATGGGCAACCTGGCCCTGGCGCAGCAGTTTTCAGCCCAGACGCTTCCCACCTCCCAAGCCGCCGAACTGTTGTGGCACGCGCACCTGGCCGGCCATCCGTCGGGTTACCTGGAGCAGCTCCAACACCTTGTCCAGAACCGTACACGCGACGATCTGCACTACGCGGCGCGGCAATTGAACGACGCGGCAGGCGGCTGGCACTGCGTTGCCAATGGCCCTTCCATCGGCGAGGCCTGGAAGGCGGTGGGCTGATCATTGCCAACCCTGCAACAGGCTTTTTCCATCAAGACAGCGCTAACTTGATCAGAATTGCGTAACATTCCCACGCACACATCTGAACATCTCCGTCTGGAGGTGGACTATATGTATTACTTGGTAGTAAACGTCCCATCCCTTCGTAGGAGTAAGAATATGACTTGGTCCAAACCTGCTTACACTGATCTGCGCATCGGCTTCGAAGTCACCATGTACTTCGCCAGCCGTTAATCCGCTGGGTAATACAACGCCTCGGTTCGCCCGGGGCGTTTTTGTTTTGAGCTTTGCGTGATGGAGCAATCATGTTTGTCCAGATTCTAGGTTCTGCCGCCGGCGGTGGTTTCCCACAGTGGAATTGCAACTGCGTGAACTGCGCAGGTTTTCGTGACGGCAGCCTGCGGGCGCAGGCGCGGACCCAGTCGTCTATCGCGATCTCCGATGATGGCGTCAATTGGGTGCTGTGCAACGCCTCCCCGGATATTCGCGCGCAACTGCAAGGGTTTGCGCCGATGCAACCTGGCCGCGCCCTGCGCGATACCGGTATCGGCGCGATCATCCTGATGGACAGCCAGATCGACCACACCACCGGCCTGTTGAGCCTGCGCGAAGGCTGCCCGCACCCGGTGTGGTGCACCGACATGGTCCATGAAGACCTGAGCACCGGCTTCCCGCTGTTTACCATGCTCACCCACTGGAACGGCGGCCTGGCCTGGAACCGTATCGAGCTGGATGCCAGCTTCAGCATCCCGGCCTGCCCGAACCTGCGCTTTACCCCGCTGCCGCTGCGCAGCGCCGCACCGCCCTACTCGCCGCATCGCTTCGATCCTCACCCGGGCGACAACATCGGCCTGATCGTCGAAGACCTGCGCACCGGCGGCAAATTGTTCTATGCACCGGGGTTGGGCAAGGTCGACGCGCCGTTGCTGGAGATCATGGCCGGCAGCGATTGCCTGCTGGTGGACGGCACAATGTGGGACGACGATGAAATGCAGCGCCGCGGCGTAGGCACCCGCACCGGGCGCGAAATGGGCCACCTGGCGCAGAACGGCCCCGGCGGCATGCTTGAAGTGCTTGAGCAGCTACCCAAGCAGCGCAAGGTGCTTATCCACATCAACAACACCAACCCTATCCTCGATGAAGACTCCCCCGAGCGCGCGGAGCTGGTACGGCGCAATGTCGAAGTGGCTTACGACGGCATGAGCATCCAATTGTAGGAGCAACGCAAATGACTGACACACCGCTGACGCCCGCCGAGTTTGAAGCGGCCTTGCGGGCCAAGGGCGCCTTCTACCATATCCATCACCCCTACCATGTGGCGATGTATGAAGGCCGCGCCAGCCGCGAACAGATCCAGGGCTGGGTCGCCAACCGCTTCTACTACCAGGTGAACATTCCCCTGAAGGACGCCGCGATCCTGGCCAACTGCCCGGACCGCGAGATTCGTCGTGAGTGGATTCAACGCCTGCTCGACCATGACGGCGCACCCGGTGAAGACGGCGGCATCGAAGCCTGGCTGCGCCTGGGCCAGGCGGTCGGCCTCGACCCCGACCAACTGCGTTCCCAGGAATTGGTGCTGCCCGGCGTGCGGTTTGCGGTGGATGCCTACGTCAACTTCGCCCGTCGCGCCAGTTGGCAGGAGGCTGCCAGCAGCTCGTTGACCGAACTGTTCGCGCCGCAGATCCATCAGTCGCGCCTCGACAGCTGGCCGCAGCACTATCCGTGGATCGACCCGACCGGCTACGAATATTTCCGTACCCGCCTGGGCCAGGCACGTCGCGATGTCGAGCACGGCCTGGCGATCACCCTGCAGCACTACACCACCCGTGAAGGCCAGGAGCGCATGCTGGAAATTCTCCAGTTCAAGCTGGACATCCTGTGGAGCATGCTCGACGCCATGAGCATGGCCTATGAACTCAAACGCCCGCCCTATCACAGCGTGACCGAGCAGCGGGTCTGGCATAAAGGGATCGCCCTATGACCTTTGATCGCAGCAAAATACCGACCTGGCGCCCGGGCTACCGCTATCAATACGAGCCGGCGCAAAAAGGCCATGTGCTGCTCTATCCCGAGGGCATGATCAAGCTCAACGATAGCGCGGCGTTGATCGGCGGTTTGATCGATGGCGAGCGCGACGTGGCCGCGATCATCGCCGAGCTGGATAAACAATTTCCTGGTGTGCCTGAGCTCGGTGACGACATCGAGCAATTCATGGAGGTCGCCCGTGCTGAGCACTGGATCACCCTTGCCTGAAAAGCCAGCCATTGGTCTGCCGCTGTGGCTGCTGGCCGAGCTGACCTACCGCTGCCCGTTGCAGTGCCCGTACTGTTCCAACCCGCTGGACTTCGCCGAGCAGGGTAAGGAACTGAGCACCGAACAGTGGATCAAGGTCTTTCGCGAAGCCCGCGAGATGGGCGCCGCGCAGTTGGGTTTTTCCGGTGGTGAGCCGCTGGTGCGCCAAGACCTCGCGGAATTGATCGCCGAGGCGCGCAAACTGGGGTTCTACACCAACCTGATCACCTCCGGCATCGGCCTGACCGAGCAGAAAATCAGCGATTTCAAGAAGGCCGGTCTGGACCATATCCAGATCAGCTTCCAGGCCAGCGATGAACAGGTGAACAACCTGCTGGCCGGCTCGAAAAAAGCCTTCGCGCAAAAGCTGGAAATGGCCCGTGCGGTGAAAGCCCACGGCTACCCGATGGTGCTGAACTTCGTCACCCATCGGCACAATATCGACAAGATCGACCGCATCATCGAGCTGTGCATCGCGCTGGAAGCGGACTTCGTCGAACTTGCCACCTGCCAGTTCTACGGCTGGGCGCAGCTCAACCGTGTGGGGTTATTGCCCACTCAGGAGCAACTGGTACGCGCCGAACGCATCACCAACGAATACCGCGCCAAGCTTGAAGCCGAAGGCCACCCGTGCAAGCTGATCTTCGTGACGCCGGATTATTACGAGGAGCGCCCTAAAGCCTGCATGAACGGCTGGGGCAGTATTTTTCTGACAGTCACACCGGACGGCACCGCCCTGCCCTGTCACGGCGCCCGACAGATGCCGGTGCAATTTCCCAACGTGCGCGACCACAGCATGCAATACATCTGGTACGACTCGTTTGGCTTCAACCGCTTTCGCGGCTACGACTGGATGCCCGAGCCGTGCCGTTCATGCGATGAAAAGGAAAAGGACTTCGGCGGCTGCCGATGCCAGGCCTTCATGCTCACGGGGGATGCGAGCAATGCAGACCCGGTGTGCAGCAAGTCCGAGCATCACGGCATCATCCTTAACGCGCGGGAAGAAGCCGAACACGCCACCCAGACCATCGAGCAACTGGCCTTTCGCAATGAGCGCAACTCACGGCTCATCGCAAAAGGCTAAGGGCCTCAACGCTTGGCGATGATGTACACCGCGTGGATGATGCCTGGGAAGTAACCGCACAAGGTCAGCAGAATGTTCAGCCAGAACGCGCCGCCGAAGCCTACTTGCAGGAACACACCCAGTGGCGGCAGCAAAATGGCGATGATGATACGAATGAAATCCATGGGTCAGCTCCAGAAAATCGGCTCGTGTGAGCCGTGTAGCTAATCGACCTTGGGGGTTCGTGAGGGTTCAGTGAATTCTGGCATTGCGCCATCCTGTAATAAGCAGACAAAAAAACGCCCCCAGCCAAAATAATCAGGCTGGAGGCGCCGCGTATGCCGCGAGACGGTTCAGGAATAAGAGATTAAACGGCGATGCCCTTGCGGCATTGCAGTTGCGCAGTGCGCACGCGGGAAAACGCGCGGGCCAGGCGCAGGAGCATTTCGTCGATGTTGCTTTTGCTCACGGTGAGCGCCGGGGTGAAGCGCAGGCAGTCGGGTTGCGGCGCAGTGAGGATCAGGCCTTCGTGCAGGGCGGCTTTTACCACGGCATCTGCGCAATCATCCGACAAGGTCAGGCCCCACATCAGGCCCTGGCCACGCAGTTGGCCGTGATCGTAGCGATGAGCCAGGCGCGCCAGCCCTTCGCCCAGATACAGACCGGACTCGCGCACATGCTCAAGAAAGCCGTGTTCCAGCACCGCGTCGAGTACCGCCGCGCCGGCCGACGCCATCAGCGCGTTGCCATGATGGGTGCCGTCCAACTCACCCACTTCAAAACAGCATGCGTTGCCGCGTGCCAACAGTGCCGCCAGGGGCACGCCGCCGCCCAGGCCTTTACCGAGGGTGATGATGTCGGCGCGCACGCCGTATTGCTGTTCGGCAAGCAACGTACCGCAACGGCCAAGACCGGTTTGCACTTCGTCAAGGATCAGCAGGATGCCCAGTTCACGGCACAGCCGCTCGACGCCCTTCAAGTAATGCTCGGTGGCGGGCATTACGCCGACACCCTGAAGCGGTTCGAGCAGGATGGCCACCGTTTGCGCATCGACGGCTGCGTGCAGCGCCGGCAGGTCATTGAACGGCACGTGGCTGAAACCGGGCAATTGCGGCTCGAAGCGGTTTTCCAAGGCTTGCGCCGACGCCGCCAGCGTCGCAAAGCTGCGGCCATGGCAACCGTTGCTGGCGCTGATAATGCGGTATGCGCCACCACGATGCAGTTGGCCCCATTTGCGCGCCAGCTTGATCGCCGCTTCACAGGCTTCCGCGCCGCTGTTAAGCAGATAGGCCTGGTCACTGCCGGTACGGTGGCACAACCGCTCGACGAGATTGAGTTGGGGGCGGTTATGCAGGCCCATGCCGGGGTTGATCAGCGCTTGTGCCTGCTGGTTCAGGGCACTGATCAATACCTGTGGGCTATGACCGAGACTGTTCGCGCCATTACCCTGACTGAAGTCCAGATAAGCACGGTCGTCACTGTCCCACAGCCAGGAACCCTGGCCACGCGAAAAGACTTGAGGCGGCCTGGCCACGGTGGGCATCAGCGGTTCACTGGACGCATCATCCGTTGCGTCCATCACCAGATCATCCAGGCTTGGCGTGGGGCGAAGCCGGCTGAACAGGCTCACGGATCAACCCCGATAGCAACCAAGCCTGGTGCGAACACCACCTGTGGATTGTTTGCCTTGCCTATGTAAATGCTATCAACCCAAACACTGTTCATTGCCCGATCCGGCCCTGTAAGCCCTGCGAATAGGCGCTAGACTAGGCGTCTGGTGGGCCGACGGCCATTTCGATTTTGCAGCTTTTTCGATAAGAAAAACTTATGGATTTCAAGCAACTGCGTTATTTCGTCGCGGTATATGAAGAAGGCCATGTGGGCCGTGCCGCTGAACGTCTGTCGATCTCCCAACCGGCCTTGTCGCAACAGATCCGCCAGTTGGAGCAGAACCTGGATGTGAGCCTGTTCGAACGCAGCAGCAAGCGACTATTGCCGACCCTTGCGGCCCATACCTTGTACAACCACGCGTTGCCCTTGATTGATGGCATGCAACAGGCCGTCGAGGCGCTGCGTAACTTCAGGGGCCAGGCGTTGCGCACCCTGGCCATCGGCGTGCTGCAAACCGTGCACACCAGCCTGGTGCCGCAAATGCTTGAGCGCGTGCGCAAGGCTCAGCCGCACCTGGTGGTGCAGATCTACGAATTGACCGGTATTGAGATTGAGCGGCGGTTGCTCAACGGTTCGCTGGACATCGGCATCAGCTATCTGCCGCCACGTCAGCCAGGGCTGCATGGGGTGTTGTTGTATGAAGATGAGTTGAAGGTGGTCATCCCCGAAGACCATCCCCTGCGCGAATTCAAGAAAGTTTCGCTGAAACAGGCGGCCGAGCTGCCGATGTTGTTGCTGGGAGAAGAGTTTCAAGTGCGCCAGATCTGGCAAGGCCAACTCGCCAACCTTGGGCGACGACCGCAAGTGCAGGCAGAACTGAACACCATGGTGGGGATTCTCGACAGCCTGCCCCAGACCAAACTGGCCACGGTGCTGCCGGGACGCTCCCAGGATGAGCACAACAGCCAGTCACTATTGTGGAAACCCTTGAGTGAACCGCGGGTGCCGCTCAAAGTGGGGCTGGTATGCCGTGACGTACAGCGCCAGCACGCGACGATGGCGCTGCTGAGCACCCTGCTCGAAGACGTGATGAATGCCCCGCCGACGCCCGCCTGACTTTTTCGCCGCCCAAAAGAAAACCCCGCCGAAGCGGGGCTTTGCAGACTGTTTCCCTTGACATCCATTTCACTCCGCCGTCCTGGCAGAATCCTACGTGTCCGTGTTGTTGCTTTGCGCTTCCTGCGCGACGTCCATGTGAAGTAGATTATCGATGGATCCAATGTGGCGATAGAGGACGAATAGCAGTACGTCATGTAAGAGAATGCTTACACGCCCTCCAAGCCTTTAAAACAGCGCCTCATCCAGCAAAAACAGCGATTCGCTACCGGCTTTTACCGACGCATTCAATGAGTGAATACGCGGTAACAGACGGGCGAAGTAGAATCGCGCCGTGCCCAGCTTGCTGGCGTAGAAGTCGTCTTCGGCTTCTTTGCCCAAAGCAGCCTTGGCCATGCGTGCCCACATGTAGGCATAGGCCATGTAACCAAACGCATGCAAATACTCGACCGAAGCCGCGCCGATTTCATTCGGATTGGCCTTGGCGCGGTCCAGCACCCAGGCGGTCAGTTCGTCCAGGTTGTCCACCGCCGCGCTCAGCGGCTTGGTGAACTCGACCAACTCGGCGCCCGCACCGGCGATGAACTGGCGGATCTCGTCGGCAAACAAGCGATAGAACGCACCGCCGCTGCCGACGATCTTGCGTCCCATCAAGTCCAGGGCCTGAATGCCGTTGGTGCCTTCGTAGATCTGGGTGATGCGCACATCACGCACCAGTTGCTCCTGGCCCCACTCACGGATGTAGCCGTGACCGCCGAACACTTGCTGGCCGAGCACGGTGGTTTCCAGGCCCAGGTCGGTCAGGAACGCCTTGGCCACCGGGGTCAGTAACGCCACCAGGTTGTCCGCACGCTCGCGGGCGGCGGCGTCGTCGCTGAACTTGGCGATGTCCAGCTGCGTCGCCACGTAGGTGGAGAACGCCCGGCCGCCTTCGTTCGAGGCTTTCATGGTCAACAGCATGCGACGCACGTCCGGATGCACAATGATCGGGTCGGCAGCTTTGTCTTTCGCCTGAGCGCCCGTTGGCGAGCGGCTTTGCAGACGATCACGCGCATATTCGATGGCGTTCTGGTAAGAACGCTCGCCGGACGCCAGGCCCTGGATACCCACCCCCAGGCGCTCGTAGTTCATCATGGTGAACATCGCCGCCAACCCACGGTTCGGCTCGCCCACCAGGTAGCCCACGGCTTCGTCGAAGTTCATCACGCAGGTAGCGGACGCCTGGATGCCCATCTTGTGTTCGATCGAACCACAGCTCACCGGGTTACGCGCACCGAGGCTGCCATCGGCGTTGACCATGAATTTGGGCACCAGGAACAACGAGATGCCCTTGGGACCGGCCGGTGCGTCCGGCAGTTTGGCCAACACCAAGTGGATGATGTTTTCGGTGAGGTCGTGTTCGCCACCGGTGATAAAAATCTTGGTCCCGCTGACGGTGTAGGAACCGTCCGCCTGCGGCTCGGCCTTGGTACGGATCATCCCCAGGTCGGTTCCGGCATGGGCTTCGGTCAGGCACATGGAGCCGGCCCACTCACCGGAGTACATCTTCGGCAGGTAGGCGGCCTTGAGTTCCTCGCTGGCGTGCGTCGCGATCGACACACAGGCGCCGGACGTCAGCATCGGGTACAGGCCGAACGCCAGACTCGACGAGTTGATCATCTCTTCAACCTGGGCCGACACAGCCTTGGGCATGCCCATGCCACCGAAGGCCGGGTCACCGCCCACTCCTACCCAGCCGCCCTCAGCGTAGGTTGTGTAGGCCTGTGGAAAACCGTCCGGTGTAAACACGACCGTGTCTTCCCAACGGCAACCTTGCTCATCGCCGCCGCGGCTGAGCGGGGCGATGGATTTGGCGGTGACCTTGCCGGCTTCTTCGAGGATCGCCTCGACAGTTTCGGCGTCAACGGTGTCTGCCAACGCCGGCAATTGGGCCCACGTATTGGCAACCTCAAACACTTCGTTGAGGACGAAGCGCATATCACGCAGCGGCGCTTTGTAATCAGCCATGGCAAACCTCGTGAGAACGTGAAAAGTGATTCGATAGGATCTGTTTTACAGGCTCCGAGTGTACCCGAACAACTTTTCAGACACATAGGGTCCACTTGTGACTGGCTGGTATTTTTAAGTCACTACAACGCAAACGCCTCCGCAGGCAGACTCATCAGGCACTCGCTGCCCGCTTCGACAGCGGCGCGGTGGGTGGCGGTACGTGGCAGCAGGCGTTTGAAATAGAACTCACAAGTGGCCAGCTTGGCCCTGGCAAACTCGGCATCGTCGTGGGCCTGCGCGGCGATTGCCATGCGCAACCACAGGTAGGCGAGGATGATGTAACCGCTGTACATCAAGTAATCCACCGCGGCGGCGCCGACTTCATCCGGATTCTTCATCGCAGCCATGCCGACCTGGGTGGTCAGTTCGCCCCACTGCTGGTTCAGTTGATTGAGCTGCGCCACGTAGGACTTGAGCTGCACATGTTCGGCATTCGCGGCGCAAAACTTATGCACGATTTTGGTAAACCCGCGCAGCAACTTGCCCTGACTGCCCAGCACCTTGCGCCCCAGCAGGTCGAGGGCCTGGATGCCATTGGTGCCTTCATAGATCGGCGCGATACGCGCATCACGCGCCAGTTGCTCCATGCCCCACTCGCGGATGTAGCCGTGGCCGCCGAAGACCTGCATGCCGTGGTTGGTCACCTCCAGCCCGGTCTCGGTCATAAAGGCTTTGCAGATCGGCGTGAGGAACGCCAGCAAGTCTTCAGCCTCCTGGCGTTGGCCGGCGTCGCTGCTCAGGTGCGCGGTATCAAGCAGCTGCGCGGTCAAATACGTGAGTGCGCGATTGCCTTCGTTGAAGGCCTTCATGGTCAGCAGCATGCGGCGCACGTCCGCATGGACGATGATCGGGTCGGCAGCCTTGTCCGGGGCCTTGGCGCCGGTCAGCGAGCGCATTTGCAGGCGGTCGTTGGCGTATTTGATCGCACCCTGAAAGCTCGCCTCGCCGTTGCACAGGCCTTGCATGCCGGTGCCCAGGCGGGCGTGGTTCATCATGGTGAACATGCAGTTGAGGCCCTTGTTGGCCTCGCCAATCAAAAAACCCTTGGCGCCGTCGAAGTTCAGCACACAGGTGGCTGAGGCCTTGATGCCCATCTTGTGCTCGATGGCGCCACAGTGCACCGCGTTGCGCTCACCCGAGTCGGCGTGGAACTTGGGCACGATAAACAGGGAAATGCCCTTGGTGCCCGCCGGTGCATCCGGCAATTTGGCCAGCACCAGATGGATGATGTTGGCGCTCATGTCGTGTTCGCCGGCCGAGATGAAGATCTTGCTGCCGGTCACCGCATAGCTGCCATCGGCCTGGGGCACGGCGCGGGTCTTGATCAGGCCCAGGTCGGTACCGCAATGGGCTTCGGTAAGGCACATGGTGCCGGTCCATTCGCCGGCGGTGAGCTTGTTCAGGTAGGTGTCTTTCTGCTCGACGGTGCCGTGGGCGTGGATCGCCGACATCGCGCCGTGGGTCAGGCCCGGATACATGCCCCAAGAGGTGTTGCTGGAGCCGATCATCTCGCTGAGCACCAGGCCCAGGGACTGCGGCAAGCCCTGGCCACCGTAGGCCGGGTCTGCCGCCACACCATGCCAGCCGCCTTCCACGTACTGGGCGAATGCTTCCTTGAAGCCCTTGGGCGTGGTGACCACGCCGTTGTCGAAATGGCAGCCTTCTTCATCGCCGCTGCGGTTGAGCGGCGATAGCACGTTCTCGCAGAATTTCGCGCCTTCTTCGAGGATCGCGCTGACCATGTCCGGGCTGGCGTCGGTTGCACCCAACGCGGCGTAGTGGCCGTGGAAATCAAACACGTTGTCGATCAGAAAGCGCATGTCGCGCAGGGGAGCTTTGTACTCAGGCATGGTCATGTCTCCGGCAGCAGATCCTTGCAACCTACTGCCGGCCCGCGCCTCAAACAATCATTGTAGAACCGCTGAATACAGCGCCATCACTCAACCGGCAGCGCTCTGCATGCGCACCGCGCCACGCCGCGTCTGCCCGGCCGCTACCACGCAGTTACGCCCCGCCCCCTTGGCGGCGTAAAGCGCCTCGTCGGCGGACTTGAGCACTTCTTCGGGCGTGCGTTGCTCCACCTGGCGTTCGGCCACGCCGATGCTGATCGTCACCGACACACTCGATGCACCGCCGGCGGCCCGACGCTGCCGGCCCTGGAAATCGTCCTGGGGGCGATTGTCCGGGTTGCGCAGTTTGATCGCGTAATCGGCGATGATCTGGCGCAGTTCCTCAAGGTGCGGCATGCACTCATCCAGGGTCTTGCCGGCATACACCACGGCGAACTCCTCGCCGCCGTAGCGATAGGCACGCCCGCCACCGCTGACCTTGGACAGTTTGCTCGCCACCAGGCGCAGCACCTGGTCGCCCACATCGTGACCATGGGTGTCGTTGAAGCGCTTGAAGTGATCGACGTCGGTCATCGCCAGCACGTAATTGCGCCCCAGCCGTTGCATGCGTTCGTTGAGCGCGCGACGCCCCGGCAACCCGGTCAGTTCGTCGCGAAACGCCATTTGATAAGCCTCGTGGGCCACGCCCGCGGCGATCATCAACATCACCTGGCTGCACATGATATTGAGGGTGAACGGCAGGATGAAAGTTTTCGGCAACATCCAGAACAGCCCCAGCAAGCCCACCAATTGCGCCGCATGCAGCGGACGCGGCTGGTACCAGTACTGTGCCGCGAGGATCAAAAAGCCGATCAGGAACATTGGGTACGACAGTTGGATCAGGTTCATCCAGCTGCCATGCAGCGCCGGCCAGCGAATCTCCGCCAGCCAGCCCAGCACCGCTTCGGGGTAACTCTGTTCAAGGGCCAGCGCCACGCTGCCTATCGCCAGCAACACCGCGCCGCGTGCAACAAAGTCGCGAAACAGATGAGTCTTCTCCTGCCACAACGCATAGATGCTGAACAGCACCGGCAACAACAGGCAACACAGATGGAACACCACCGCCGCGTCTTCGCGTACACGGCCGTTGTCGCGGTAGAAATCAGTCTGGGTATCAAGCAGGAAGTAAACGACGTACACCGTCATCATCAAGAACAGCTCACGCTGGCGTCGATAGACTGCGCAATACGAACCGCCGAGCAACAGCACCAACGTCGGCAACACGTTGAACAGCGAGGTGAAGAAAACGTTGAGATCCTTGACGTACGCAGCCGAGAGCCCTGCCAGCAAGAGCAGCAGCGAGGGGAAAAAATGACTGAACCGTACGGCGGACACGCGTGACAAGGGTAAAGCTCCGAAGCGCAAAAATGATGGCACTGTGCCTTGACCCGGACAGTTAAGCACACCTTGTCCGCCATGTATCACATTGCCACTACTGTAACGGCAGCGGCCGACAATCCCTGAGCGCTTCACTGCGGTTTTTTATCGCCCATAAAAAACGCCGCTCCCCAAGGGAAGCGGCGGTTTTCGAAGCTTATCCGGTAAGGCTTAGTAAGCCAGGCCGAAGTCTTCTTCTTTCATGTCCATCAGGTTGCCGGCGCCCGACAGCATGGTGGCCACGTGGGTACGGGTACGTGGCAGGATACGCTGGAAGTAGAAGCGCGCGGTCTGCAGCTTGGCGGTGTAGAACGCTTCTTCGCTGGTGCCGGCAGCCAGTTTTTCGGCCGCCAGGCGTGCCATGTCGGCCCAGAAGTAAGCCAGGCAGGCGTAACCGGAATACATCAGGTAATCCACCGAAGCGGCACCGACTTCTTCACGGTCTTTCATGGCCGCCATGCCGACCTTCATGGTCAACTCGCCCCATTCTTTGTTCAGTGCAGCCAGCGGTGCGACGAACTCTTTGACAGCGTCGTTGCCTTCGTTGGCCTGGCAGAACTTGTGCACGATCTTGGTGAAGCCCTTGAGCGCTTCGCCCTGGGTCATCAGCACTTTACGGCCGAGCAGGTCGAGCGCCTGGATGCCGGTGGTGCCTTCGTACAACATTGAGATGCGGCTGTCGCGAACGTTCTGCTCCATGCCCCACTCGGCGATGAAGCCGTGGCCGCCGTAGATCTGCACACCATGGTTGGCCGACTCAAAACCGACTTCGGTCATGAACGCCTTGGCAATCGGGGTCATGAACGCCAGCAGGCCATCGGCCTGTTTCTTGGCTTCGTCGTCGGTGCCGTATTTAACGATGTCCACTTGCTTGGCGGTGAAGTACACCATCGCACGGTTGCCTTCGGCGAAGGCTTTCATGGTCAACAGCATGCGGCGCACGTCAGGGTGCACGATGATCGGGTCAGCGGCCTTGTCCGGCGCTTTCGGGCCGGTCAGCGAGCGCATTTGCAGGCGGTCGCGAGCGTATTTCAGACCGCCCTGGAAGCCGATCTCGGCGTGAGCCAGGCCTTGCAGCGCGGTGCCCAGGCGAGCGGTGTTCATAAAGGTGAACATGCAGTTCAGGCCTTTGTTCGCCGGGCCGATCAGGTAACCGGTGGCCGCGTCGAAGTTCATCACGCAAGTGGCGTTGCCGTGGATGCCCATCTTGTGTTCAAGAGAGCCACAGCTCACCGCGTTGCGCTCGCCGATCGAACCGTCTGCATTCGGCAGGAACTTGGGCACGATAAACAGCGAGATGCCTTTGGTACCGGCCGGTGCATCGGGCAGGCGGGCCAGTACGATGTGGACGATGTTGTCGGCCATGTCGTGTTCGCCGGCCGAGATGAAGATCTTGGTGCCGGATACTTTGTAGGAACCATCGGCCTGAGGTTCAGCCTTGGTGCGCAACATGCCCAGGTCGGTGCCGCAGTGCGGCTCGGTCAGGCACATGGTGCCGGTCCATTCGCCCGACACCAGTTTGGTCAGGTAGGCCTCTTGCTGCTCGGGAGTGCCGTGCTCGGAGATGGTATTCATCGCACCGTGGGACAGGCCTGGGTACATACCCCACGACCAGTTGGCTTCGCCGACCATTTCGCTCACGGCCAGGCCCAGGGATTCCGGCAGGCCTTGACCACCGTGCTCCACGTCGTGGGCCAGGCTCGGCCAGCCGCCTTCGACGAATTGTTTGTAGGCTTCTTTGAAGCCTGCAGGGGTTTTAACGCCTGACTCACTCCAGGTACACCCTTCGATGTCACCCACGCGGTTCAACGGTGCCAGCACTTGCTCACAGAACTTGGCGCCTTCTTCAAGGATGGCGTCGACCATGTCCGGGGTAGCGTCCTGGCAAGCCGGCAGGCTCTGATAGTGCGCTTCATAACCGAGCAGTTCGTCACGAACGAAGCGAATATCACGCAAGGGGGCCTTGTAGTCAGGCATAGCGATAAACCTCTGCTGATGTAGCTGGAATGAACAACCGCGTGGAATTTATTGTGGCGGTCAAACAGGTGTTTGAAACATACGTTTACGACCTTGGGATGTCAAGCGTCGCTCAGATGCCGTTTGTCATGACACACGTCAACCCAGGCGCAACAAGGCCTGAGGCTGGATGCCACATCAAAGAGGTGTATAGAAAGGGATCGGATTAAAACAGGGCACATGTGGGAGAGGGCTTGCTCCCGATAGCGGTGGATCAGTCAGATAGTGTCGACTGGCACGATACTATCGGGAGCAAGCCCCCTCCCACATATTAATTAGCGCCAGCAGATCAGGCGTAGGTGTCGATCAGAGTACCGAGCATTTCATCCGAAGCCTTGGCGACTTTGACGCCCAGCTCGACCTGAAACTTGCCTTCGGCCAGTTCCACCATATTGCTGGCGGAGTTGGTCGGCTGCCCGCGATTGACCGCCTGCAAGCGGTCATTCTGCGCATCCGAAGGTTGGCTGGTAGCGGCACTGGCGATCTTGCCGGCGGCCTGGTCGACACGGTTCTGCCCGGACTGAATGGTATTCAGGCCCGAATAAAACGCGCTGCTTCCAGAGATGTCCATGGCTAAGCCTGCCTTTAGAGAACCGTGAACGGTGATTGAAGCAGAGATCGTGGCCAAATGCCCGTCAAAAACACTAATGGCACTATGCCTTAGCGATAGCCAAAATCAGTCAAGCCGGTCCAGGTGCAGGTAGTGCGCCACGGCTTCAGCCCCGGCGTGCTTGAGTTTGGGCACACGTCCCAGGCATGGCGCGGGCAACCGCTCAGCGAGGGTGGCGAGGTTTTCTTCCAGACGGGAGGTCTTGGGGTCGATGATATTGGCCACCCACCCCGCCAACGGCAAACCGTCCCGCGCAATGGCTTCGGCGGTGAGCAAGGCATGGCTGATGCAGCCCAGGCGCACCCCCACCACCAGGATCACCGGCAGTTTGAGCGCCATGGCCAGGTCCGAGAGGTTGGCCTGGTCCGCCAAGGGCACGCGCCAGCCGCCGGCGCCTTCGATCAAGGTGAAATCCGCCTGGTGCGCCAGAATTTGCTGCATGGGTTTGAGCAACGCTTGCACCGTCAGCGCAACCCCCGCCTCGCGCGCCGCCAAATGCGGTGCGATGGCCGGCTCGAACGCCACTGGATTGACCTCGGCATAACTCAACGGCAACGAACACTGCGCCAGCAGCGCCAGCGCATCGGCGTTGCGCAGTCCGTTGGGCGTGAGCGTGCAGCCGGACGCCACCGGTTTGCCGGCCGCCGTGCTTTTGCCGGCTTGACGCGCGGCATGCAAGAGGCCGGCGGCGATGGTGGTCTTGCCCACATCGGTGTCGGTGCCGGTGATGAAATAAGCGGCGCTCATAAAGGTTTCTCCAATACGGCATACACCACTTGGTAAGTCGCCGGCAGGCCCTGGACCTGGCGCAACTGTTCATACGCTTGCACCAGTGCGCTAATCCGCGCGCGGCCCGTCAAGCCGCCGGGGCGGCCCGGGTTCAGATTATGCGCGCCGAGGGCCTTCAATTCGTGGGTCAGGCTGCGCACATCCGGGAAATGCAGCACATGGGCCTGACGCTCCAGACTGACCACGCGCAAGCCACTGGCGGCGCACAAGTGCTGGTAGGCCTCGAAGGTACGGAAGCGGTTGACGTGCACCAGGCCATCGACGGCGCGCCAGCTCTCGCGCAGTTCATCCAGGGTGCCCACGCACAAACTGGCAAAGGCCAATACCCCGCCCGGTTGCAACACGCGCAAGGCCTCGCTGAGCACGGCGTCGAAATTCGCACACCATTGCACCGCCAGGCTGGAGA
Organism: Pseudomonas lactucae; assembly: GCF_036688725.1. Taxonomy (NCBI): domain Bacteria; kingdom Pseudomonadati; phylum Pseudomonadota; class Gammaproteobacteria; order Pseudomonadales; family Pseudomonadaceae; genus Pseudomonas; species Pseudomonas lactucae. Next base: position 78,352 of record NZ_JAQQPT010000016.1, read on the forward strand.
AGAGCAGCTCGAAGCTGTCAGCCTTCAGCGGCAAGCGCTCCGCATCGCCGGCGATAAAGTGTTCGGCACCACCCAACGGCCGTGCGTGCTCCAGCATACCCTCGGCAATGTCCAGCGCAACGCCTTGGCCGACAGGAAAAAAACCGCCCAGTACACGGCTGAAATAACCCGTGCCGCACCCCAGATCCAGCCAGCGATGTGGCGAAATGGCTTCTGGCAGGCGATTGAGCAACTCATGCCCCACTGCCCGCTGCAACTGGGCCACGCTGTCATAACTGGCGGCCGCACGGGAAAACGACGCCGCCACCAGGCGCTTGTCCGGCAAGGCCCCTGGCAATGAGGGGAGGGATAAATCAGTCATCAACACACTCATGCAAAAAAGCCTGTATGGCACCCGCCACACCGTGGGGGTCCTCCAGAAGAAAAGCGTGACCGGCCTGTTCAATCAGGCCGACTTCTACATCGGGCAGCAAAGCCAACAGCGCGCCGGCCGCTTCGGCGGGCACCAACTCGTCCATTCCGGCAAACAGGTGCAGTTGGGGGCCCCCATAAGCCTGCAAGGCCTCGCGGGTATCCAGTTGCGCAAGCAGCTCAAGGCCGGCCATCAGCCGGTTGGGCGACGTATCTGGCGCACCACTGACCAACAATCGCCCGAGCCCGCGCGAGTCTTCGGCGCCTTTGGCACACAACAGTCCGAAGCGCCTGAGGGTGACCCGAGGGTCGGCATGGCAACCGGCGAGGAACGCCTCGAAGGTCTCGCCGGGCATTGCACTCGGCCAACCGTCACGGGCGACAAAACACGGGTTGCTCGCCAGGGTCAGCAGGCCCCGGCAACGCTCGCCGCGCCGTGCCGCCAGCTCGCCAGCCAGCATGCCGCCAAGGGACCAGCCGCCCAGCCAGGCGTTATCCGGCAATGTGGCATCGAGTTCGTCGAGCCATGCCTCCAGGTCGCTGGAATCCAGTGCGGGCAACGGCTCCACGCACACCCGCAGGTGTTCATCCAGGCCTTGCAAGGCGGCGACCAACGGTTCCAGCGGCGAAATGCCAAGGCCCCAGCCGGGCAGCAGTATCAGTTGATCACGCATGGGCGGGCTCCAACTGCAAACACCCTTCCAATGCGTTCAACAATAACTGCACCTGCGCCGCGCTATGGGCCGCGGTCAAGGTCACGCGCAGGCGGGCACTGCCGGCGGGCACGGTCGGTGGGCGGATCGCGGTGACCATCAGGCCGCGCTCGCGTAGCCGCTGGGATAAACGAACGGCCCTGGCGCTGTCACCGACCAGGATCGGTTGGATCGGTGTGAAGCTGTCCATCAGTTCCAGCCCAAGCTGCTCGGCGCCCTGGCGGAATTGGCGAATCAGCCCATTGAGGTGCTCGCGCCGCCAATGTTCGGTGCGCAACAGCGTCAGGCTTTTCAGCGTGGCGCAAGCCAGCGCCGGCGGTTGGCTGGTGGTGTAAATGTAGGGACGGGCGAACTGGATCAGGCTTTCGATCAGCTCTTCACTGCCGGCCACGAACGCGCCGGCGGTACCGAAGGCCTTGCCAAGCGTGCCGACCAATACCGGCACGTCCTTCTGGCTCAAGCCGAAATGCTCGACGATCCCACCGCCGTTGGCCCCCAGCGGGCCGAAACCATGGGCGTCGTCCACCATCAACCAGGCGCCTTTGGCCTTGGTTTCTCGGGCCAACGCGGGCAGGTCGGCCAGATCGCCGTCCATGCTGAACACGCCGTCGGTGACCACCAGGGTGTTGCCGGTGGCTTTCTCCAGGCGCTTGGCCAGGCTGGCCGCGTCATTATGCAGATAGCGATTGAACCGCGCGCCCGACAGCAAGCCGGCATCCAGCAGCGAGGCATGGTTGAGGCGGTCTTCCAGCACCGTATCGCCCTGCCCCACCAATGCCGTGACCGCGCCCAAATTGGCCATGTAGCCCGTGGTAAACAGCAACGCACGCGGGCGACCGGTCAGGTCGGCCAGGGCTTCTTCAAGTTCATGGTGCGGCGTGGCGTGCCCGACCACCAAGTGCGAAGCGCCGCCGCCCACGCCCCAACGGGATGCACCGGCGCGCCAGGCTTCGATCACCTGCGGATGATTGGCCAGGCCCAGGTAGTCATTGCTGCAAAATGCCAACAGCGGCTGGCCGTCCACCACCACTTCAGGGCCCTGGGGGCTCTGGAGCAGGGGACGATGACGGTAAAGGTGTTCGGCACGGCGGGCAGCGAGGCGCGCGGCGAGATCGAAAGACATGCAGGCCTCGGACTAACAGGATTAACTCGGTCAACAATGTGGGAGGCGCATTTCAATCAAACGACAGCGTTGTAGAACTGCTCGCTGCTCTTCTGCTCCACCAACGCCTGCTCGATCGCCGCCTGGTGCACTTCATCGGCGTGCTCTTCACGGGCTTCCGGCAGGATGCCCAGGCGCGCGAACAGTTGCATGTCCTTGTCGGCCTGCGGGTTGGCCGTGGTCAACAGTTTGTCGCCGTAGAAGATTGAGTTGGCGCCGGCAAAAAACGCCAGGGCCTGCATCTGCTCGTTCATCGCTTCACGGCCGGCCGACAGCCGCACATGGGATTGCGGCATCAGGATGCGCGCCACCGCCAGCATGCGGATGAAGTCGAACGGGTCGATGTCCTCGGCGTTTTCCAACGGCGTACCCGCAACCTTCACCAGCATGTTGATCGGCACCGATTCCGGGTGCTCCGGCAGGTTGGCCAGTTGGATCAGCAGGTTGGCGCGATCGTCGAGGGACTCGCCCATGCCGAGGATACCGCCCGAACAGATCTTCATCCCCGACTCACGCACGTAGGCCAGGGTTTGCAGGCGCTCGCCGTAGGTGCGGGTAGTGATGATGCTGCCGTAGAACTCCGGCGAGGTGTCGAGGTTGTGGTTGTAGTAGTCGAGGCCGGCTTGGGCCAGCGCTTCGGTCTGGTCCTGGTCGAGACGACCGAGGGTCATGCAGGTTTCCAGGCCCATGGCCTTCACCCCTTTGACCATCTGCAGCACGTAGGGCATGTCCTTGGCCGACGGGTGCTTCCAGGCCGCGCCCATGCAGAAACGCGTCGAGCCGATGGCTTTGGCGCGGGCGGCCTCTTCGAGGACCTTCTGCACCTCCATCAACTTTTCTTTTTCCAGGCCGGTGTTGTAGTGGCCCGACTGCGGACAATATTTGCAATCTTCCGGGCAGGCTCCGGTCTTGATCGACAGCAGGGTCGACACCTGCACCCGGTTGGCGTCGAAATGCGCGCGGTGCACAGTCTGCGCCTGGAACAACAGGTCATTGAACGGTTGCACGAACAGTGCTTTGACTTCGGCCAGGGACCAATCGTGACGCAGGGTGGCAGTGGTGCTGGCGCTCATGGGCAATTCCTTGGTTATGCTTGGGCTGGCGCTGCGGGAAGGGCAATACCCACAGGCACGACACGGATGCTCGGCATATTTAAGGAAGATTCATGCACTGTCAACCGAAGTACAAACACCAAGTTTACATCTGGTTAAAAAACATACAGACATGTTTAATCTGCGATGAGCCCACCGAAACGGCCGATTCGGTGTGCAACGCCTGCGAAACCGAGCTGCCCTGGCTGATGGAGCACTGCGAGGTCTGTGCGCTGCCCTTGCCGATGGACGGTCTGGTCTGCGGCCAATGCCAGCAGCAACCACCGGCCTTTAAACAGGTGGTCGCCCCTTGGACCTACAGCTTTCCCGTCGACAGCCTCATCAGCCGCTTCAAGCATCAGGCGCGCTGGCCTCTCGGGCATCTGCTGGGGCGTTTATTGGGACAACACCTGCAACACCGCTTCGACAACACGTCACTGCCCCGCCCGCACGCATTACTGCCGGTGCCCATGGCGCGCAAACGCCTGCGCGAACGCGGCTATAACCAGGCATTGATGCTGGCGCGCTGGCTCAGCGCCGACCTGAACATTGCCTGCGATGAACACCTGTTATTACGCCCCCATGAAACCGTGGCGCAGCAAGCGCTCGACGCCAAGACCCGCAAACGCAACCTGCTCGGCGCGTTTGCCCTGGCGGCCGACGCCCAGGTGCAAGACCGTCACTTCGCGTTGGTGGACGACGTGCTCACCACTGGCGCCACCGCCCACAGCCTGGCGCGCCTGTTGATAAACGCCGGCGCCAGGCAAGTCGACGTGTACTGCCTGGCCCGCACGCCCAAGCCAGGCACTTGACTCTCATGCCCGCCAGCCGCAACGTCCACTTATTCCACAGCAGTGTGCGCCCATGTCTCTACCCCCCTCTCTCAGCCAACATATCGTTCGCCGCCCCCAGCGCATCGCCCTGCTCGCGCATATCGCCGAACAGGGCTCCATCACCCGCGCCGCCAAGAGTGCCGGGTTGAGCTACAAGGCGGCCTGGGATGCCATCGACGAGTTGAACAATCTGGCGCAAAAACCCCTGGTGGAACGCAGCGTCGGCGGCAAAGGCGGCGGCGGTGCCAGGCTCACGGCCGAAGGTGAACGGGTACTGCGTCTCTACCAGCGCCTGCAAGTGCTGCAGGCCCAGGTGCTGGGCTCGGACGAGGCGGCCAGCGACTTCAACCTGCTCGGTCGCCTGATGTTGCGCACCAGCGCGCGCAACCAGTTACACGGCCAGGTCATTGCGATTGAACGCCATGGCCGCAACGACCTGATCCGCCTGCAACTGGCGGGCGGGCTGACGCTGGATGCCCACATCACCCACGACAGCACCCAGCGGCTGGAGCTGGAGTCGGGCGTTGAAGTGGTCGCGTTGATCAAGGCCGGTTGGCTGGAGTTGCTCGCGCCTCATGACACTGCAACACCTGGACACAATTGCATGAGAGGCACCGTCGACACCCTTCTCGATGCCGAGGACGGCCCCAGCGAAGTGCGCATCGTCCTGCCCAATGGCCAGGTTTTGTGCGCATTGGCCCAGCCTGACGCACTCAAGTCCATGGGCGTCGCCGATGGCGTGGCGGTCCGAGTGCAATTCGCTCCCGGCCATGTACTGCTCGGCACACCGGTTTAAACCTCGCCCGTCTTCAAACCGCAACAATTTCGTCACAGCGGCTGCTTAAGGTGTTCGCAAAAAGCACGCAAGGAGCCGTGATGAGCCTGTTAGAAGAAAACCAAGCCACCGACCTCGAACAGATGGTCGGCCTCACCCGCCGCCGCTTTATCGGCGCCGGCGCCCTGTGCGGTGCCGCGATGTTCCTGGGCGGCAACCTGCTCAGCCGCAGCGCCCTGGCCGTGAACGCCGCGTCCGCCAGCCCGCTGTTGGGTTTCACCAGCATCGCCGCCGCCACCAGCGACACCCTCACCTTGCCGCCGGGCTACAGCGCTTCGGTGCTGATCAGTTGGGGCCAGCCGCTGCACAAGAACGCCCCGGCGTTCGACCCGTCCGGCAACGGCACGGCCAAGGCCCAGGAGCAGCAGTTCGGCGACAACAACGATGGCATGAGCCTGTTCGCCTTCCCCGGCGACGACAACCGCGCACTGATGGCGATCAACAACGAATACACCAACTACCGTTACCTCTACGCCCACGGCGGCGCGCCGCAATCGGCCGAAGACGTGCACAAGGCCCAGGCCAGCGAAGGCGTGTCGGTGATCGAAGTACGGCGCAAGGGCGACACCTGGCAGTTCGTCCAGGACTCGCGCTACAACCGGCGTATTCATGGCAACTCGCCGATCCGCCTCAGCGGCCCCGCCGCCGGCCACGACCGGCTGAAAACCAGCGCCGACAAAACCGGCAAAAAAGTCCTCGGCACCTTCCAGAACTGCGCCAACGGCAAGACGCCGTGGGGCACTTACCTGACCTGTGAAGAGAACTTCACCGACTGCTTCGGCAGCAGCAACCCACAACAAGCGTTCGATGCCGGGCAGAAACGCTACGGCGTGGTCGCGGCCAGCAAAGACATCAACTGGCACCTGCACGACCCGCGCTTCGACATGGCCAAGAACCCCAACGAACTCAATCGCCATGGCTGGGTGGTGGAAATCGACCCGTTCGACCCGCAATCCACCCCGGTCAAGCGCACTGCCCTGGGCCGCTTCAAGCACGAGAACGCGGCGCTGGCCGAAACCCGCGACGGCCGCGCCGTGGTGTACATGGGCGACGATGAACGCGGTGAGTTCATCTACAAGTTCGTCAGCCGCGACACGATCAACCACAAGAACCCCAAGGCCAACAAAGACCTGCTCGACCACGGCACTTTGTATGTGGCGATCTTCGACGCGGGCGACGGCGATGCCGATCATCCAAAGGGCAAAGGCCAGTGGATCGAGCTGACCCATGGCAAAAACGGCATCGACGCAAGCACAGGCTTCGCCAGCCAGGCCGAAGTGTTGATCCACGCGCGCCTGGCCGCCAGCGTGGTCAAAGCCACGCGCATGGACCGCCCGGAATGGATAGTGGTCAGCCCCACCGACGGCCAGGTCTATTGCACCCTGACCAACAATGCCAAGCGCGGCGAAGACGGCCAGCCGGTGGGCGGCCCCAACCCACGGGAGAAGAACGTCTACGGCCAGATCCTGCGCTGGAAAGCCAATGCCGATGACCACGGCGCAGCGGACTTCAGCTGGGACCTGTTTGTGGTGGCCGGCAACCCAGGCGTGCACGCGGGCAAGCCCAAGGGCGGCTCGTCCAACATCAACCCGCAGAACATGTTCAACAGCCCCGACGGCCTGGGTTTCGACAAGGCCGGGCGCCTGTGGATCCTCACCGATGGCGACTACAGCAACGCGGGTGACTTTGCGGGGATGGGCAACAACCAGATGCTTTGCGCTGACCCGAGCACCGGTGAAATCCGCCGCTTCATGGTCGGGCCGGTGGCGTGTGAGGTCACGGGAATCAGCTTCTCGCCGGATCAGAAGACGCTGTTCGTGGGGATTCAGCATCCGGGCGAAACCGGTGGTTCGACCTGGCCGGAGCATTTGCCCAATGGCAAGCCGCGTTCGTCGGTGATGGCGATTCGGCGGGATGACGGCGGGGTCGTCGGCGCCTGACAGGGCCTCATCGGAGGCAAGCCCCCTCCCCACATTTGAAATGTATTCACAAATCAAAGTGTGGGAGGGGGCTTGCTCCCGATGGCAATAGCACAGCCACCACCTATCTCTGGCCCGGTGCGTTACCATACCGGGCCGGACGCGGCGACCTGCTGCGCGCAGGAGTTCGCATGGCCCACCCGTTTGAAACACTTACCCCCGACCTGGTCCTCGACGCCGTCGAAAGCATCGGTTTTCTCAGTGATGCTCGCATCCTGGCGCTCAACAGCTACGAAAACCGCGTCTACCAAGTGGGTATCGAAGACTCCGAACCGCTGATCGCCAAGTTCTATCGTCCCCAGCGCTGGACCAACGAGGCGATCCTCGAAGAACACCGCTTCACCTTCGAACTGGCCGAATGCGACGTGCCGGTGGTGGCGCCCCTTATCCACAACGGCGCAAGCCTGTTCGAACACCAGGGTTTCCGCTTCACCCTGTTTCCCCGGCGGGGCGGCCGTGCGCCGGAGCCGGGCAATCTCGATCAGCTCTATCGCCTCGGGCAATTGCTCGGGCGCCTGCACGCGGTGGGCTCCACCCGCCCGTTCGAACACCGCGAAGCGTTGGGCGTAAAAAACTTCGGCCACGATTCCCTCACCACCCTGCTCGAAGGCAATTTCATTCCCAAGAGCCTGCTGCCGGCCTACGAGTCCGTGGCCCGCGACCTGCTCAAGCGCGTGGAAGAGGTGTACAAGGCCACGCCGCACAAGAACATCCGCATGCACGGCGATTGCCACCCCGGCAACATGATGTGCCGTGATGAGATGTTCCATATCGTCGACCTGGACGACTGCCGCATGGGCCCGGCGGTGCAGGACTTGTGGATGATGCTCGCCGGCGATCGTCAGGAATGCCTGGGGCAATTGTCGGAACTGATGGACGGCTACCAGGAGTTCCATGACTTCGACCCGCGCGAGCTGGCACTGATCGAACCGCTGCGCGCGTTGCGCCTGATGCACTACAGCGCCTGGCTGGCGCGGCGTTGGGACGACCCGGCGTTTCCGCACAGCTTTCCGTGGTTCGGCAGCGAGCGGTATTGGGGGGATCAGGTGCTGGCGTTGCGCGAGCAGCTGTCGGCGCTCAACGAAGAACCCCTGAAACTCTTCTGACCGCTTTGGCTTTTAGCGTGGGAGGCGGCTTGCCCCCTCCCACATGAAACAAAGCAGGTCCCACGGACTGACAAATATCCTTACAATCACGCCTTTGTCAGCTGCCCGAGCAAGGATTCTGCAATGCACGCCGCCAACCCCCGCAAGGGGTACATCCTGGGCCTGAGCGCCTATGTCATCTGGGGCTTGTTCCCGCTCTACTTCAAAGCCATCGCCAGCGTACCCGCCGCCGAGATCATCGTGCACCGCGTGCTGTGGTCGGCGCTGTTCGGCGGTTTGCTGTTGATGGTGTGGAAGCACCCCGGCTGGTTCCGCGAGCTGCGCGACAACCCCAGGCGCCTGGCGATTCTGGCCTTGAGCGGATCGTTGATTGCGGCCAATTGGCTGACCTACGTGTGGTCGGTGAACACCGGGCGCATGCTTGAAGCGAGCCTGGGTTATTACATCAACCCGCTGGTGAATGTGCTGCTCGGCATGCTGCTCCTCGGCGAACGCCTGCGTCGTTTGCAATGGGTAGCGGTGGGGCTGGCCGCCGTGGGTGTGGCGCAGCAGGTGTGGCAGGTCGGCAGCTTGCCGTGGGTGTCGCTGGCGCTGGCGCTGACCTTTGGCTTCTATGGCCTGATCCGCAAACAGGCCCCGGTCAAGGCCCTGCCGGGCCTGGTAGTAGAAACCTGGATGCTGGTGCCGATTGCCGTTGCGTGGTTGCTGTTCAATCCGACGGCCCACAGTGCGCAGCTTGAGTTCTGGAGTACGTCCGAAGCCTGGTGGCTGGTGGCCGCTGGCCCGGTGACGCTGATCCCGCTGGTGTGCTTCAATGCCGCCGCGCGGCATTTGCCATACACGGCCCTGGGCTTCTTGCAGTACGTGGCGCCGACCCTGGTGTTGCTGGAGGCCGTCTTGTTGTTCGGTGAACACCTGGCCCCAAGCACGCTGCTCGCCTTCGCCTTTATCTGGGCCGGCCTGGTGGTCTACAGCGTGGATGCCTGGCTGACCGTGCGCAAACGCTGATCAAATAACGTACAGACCTCTGCAAACCACAGCCGGCTTGGCTTGCAGAGATCAACCCCAAGGTTATCCACAGGCCCATGCAAGTTTTCCATGCATAACCTTGCGGGCCGACTATTCCTCGCTGTGCAGCTCTACCATCAAGTCATCGGCCAAGGTTTCCAGGCATTCCTGCAACTTATCCAGGGACAACGTCGACGGTACCTGCAGCAGCGCCTCGGCGGTGAACAGCGGATCACCGCTCATCGGTGCCGGCCGCACATCGGTGCTCAAACGCTCCAGGTTCACCCCCTGCTTGCTCAACAACGCCGTGATTTCACGCACGATGCCCGAGCGGTCATTGCCCACCAAGGTCATCACAATCGGCTTGGACGCCAGGGCCTGACCGGTACTCCCCTCACCCACCAGCACGCGAATGCCGTGTGTGGATAAGTCCTCCAACGCCCCCACCAACGCCTGACGGTGCTCCGCAGGTACGCTGACCCGCAGGATCCCGGCGAACTGCCCGGCCATATGGGCCATGCGGCTTTCCAGCCAGTTGCCACCGTGGGCGGCAATGTTCTGCGCGATACGTTCAACCAGGCCGGGTTTGTCGGCGGCGATAATTGTGAGTACAAGATGGTCCATGGCGAAGCCCTCTGGAATTCAATCTACAAGGTGGACCCGAGGGCCCACGAACACAAATCGTGTACCATTTTTATATTTATCTGGAACAATCGAATAGTTTTTTGAGAACATCCGGTTCTCCGCTGTGACCGTACGACCAAAGTGGGTCGCTAAACGACGTATTTAGTCTAATTTTCACAACCGCAAGCCATCATGTAGTATGCCCAACCGAGCACTACATAATGAAAATCTGAAACAGCGCATAAGCTCCGCAGAGTGAGGCAAGAGATGACTGAACACGTTCAAGTCGGTGGCCTGCAGGTCGCCAAAGTCCTGTTCGACTTCGTGAACAACGAAGCCATTCCCGGTAGCGGCATCACTGCCGACCAATTCTGGGCCGGCGCCGACAAGGTCATCCATGACCTGGCCCCAAAGAACAAAGCCCTGCTCGCCAAACGCGACGATTTCCAGGCGCGGATCGATACCTGGCACCAGACCCACGCGAGCCAGGCCCATGACCCGGCGGCCTACAAGGCCTTCCTGCAAGACATCGGATACCTGCTGCCAGAAGCTGCGGATTTCCTCGCCTCGACCCAAAACGTCGACGACGAAATCGCGCGCATGGCCGGCCCGCAACTGGTGGTACCGGTGATGAACGCCCGCTTCGCCCTCAACGCCTCCAATGCGCGGTGGGGCTCGCTGTATGACGCGCTGTATGGCACCGACGCCATCAGCGAAGCCGACGGCGCCGAAAAGGGCAAGGGTTATAACAAGGTGCGAGGCGACAAGGTTATCGCCTTCGCACGCGCCTTCCTCGACGAAGCCGCACCGCTCAGCGCTGGCAGCCATGTCGACTCCACCGGTTACAAGATCGTCGACGGCATGCTGATCGTCAGCCTCAAGGGCGGCAGCAACAGCGGCCTGCGTGACGACGCCCAGTTGATCGGCTTCCAGGGCCCTGCTGCCGAGCCGATTGCGATCCTGTTCAAACACAACGGCCTGCACTTCGAACTCCAGATCGACGCCAGCACCCCGGTCGGCCAGACCGACGCCGCCGGGGTCAAAGACATACTGATGGAAGCCGCGCTCACCACCATCATGGACTGCGAAGACTCCGTGGCCGCCGTGGACGCCGACGACAAAGTGGTGATCTACCGCAACTGGCTCGGCCTGATGAAGGGCGACCTGGCCGAAGAAGTGGCCAAGGGCGGCAAGACGTTCACCCGCACCATGAACCCCGACCGTGTCTACACCGGTCTGGATGGCCAGGACGTGACGCTGCACGGCCGCTCGCTGTTGTTCGTGCGTAACGTCGGCCATTTGATGACCATCGACGCGATCCTCGATAAAGACGGCAACGAAGTCCCGGAAGGTATTCTCGACGGCCTGCTTACCAGCCTCGCGGCGATCCACAGCCTCAATGGCAACAGCAGCCGCAAGAACAGCCGCACCGGCTCGGTGTACATCGTCAAGCCGAAGATGCACGGCCCCGAAGAAGCCGCGTTCACCAACGAGCTGTTCGGGCGCATCGAAGACGTGCTGAACCTGCCGCGCAACACGCTCAAGGTCGGGATCATGGACGAGGAGCGCCGCACCACGGTCAACCTCAAAGCCTGCATCAAGGCGGCCAGCGAGCGCGTGGTGTTCATCAACACCGGTTTCCTCGACCGCACCGGCGACGAAATCCACACCTCCATGGAAGCCGGCGCGATGGTGCGCAAGGCCGCCATGAAGTCTGAGAAGTGGATCGGCGCCTACGAAAACTGGAACGTCGATATCGGCTTGAGCACCGGTCTGCAAGGCCGTGCACAGATTGGTAAAGGCATGTGGGCGATGCCCGACCTGATGGCGGCGATGCTCGAACAGAAAATCGCCCACCCGCTGGCCGGCGCCAACACCGCCTGGGTACCGTCACCGACTGCTGCCGCGCTGCACGCGCTGCACTACCACAAGGTCGACGTGTTCGCGCGCCAGGCCGAACTGGCCAAGCGCGAACGCGCCTCGGTGGATGACATCCTCACTATCCCCCTGGCCAGCAACACCGATTGGTCCGAGGAAGAGATCCGCAACGAGCTGGACAACAACGCCCAGGGCATCCTCGGTTATGTGGTGCGCTGGATCGACCAGGGTGTGGGTTGCTCGAAAGTGCCGGACATCAACGATGTCGGCCTGATGGAAGACCGCGCCACCCTGCGCATTTCCAGCCAGCACATCGCCAACTGGTTGCGCCACGGCATCGTCAACGAAGCCCAGGTGATGGAAAGCCTCAAGCGCATGGCGCCGGTGGTGGACCGTCAGAACGCCGGCGACGCGCTGTACCGCCCACTGGCACCGGATTTCGACAGCAACATCGCCTTCCAGGCCGCGGTGGAGCTGGTGATTGAAGGGACCAAACAGCCCAATGGCTATACCGAGCCGGTGTTGCACCGCAGGCGTCGGGAATTCAAGGCTAAAAACGGCCTGTCATTGTAGGAGCGAGCTTGCTCGCGAAAAATGTCGACGATACTGCGGGCATCCTGGATAAACGCGGCGATTGTATATTCTTCGTGAGCAAGCTTGCTCCAACAGATACAAAAAAGCCCTGATCGCAAGATCAGGGCTTTTTTGTGCGGCGAACCAAGTCAGGGATAGGTTGCCGAAAAGGATCCACTGAAAACAACTTCGTCAACACCGTTGCTGATCCTTGCACCTGTTACCGTTCCATTAATATCCGCCGTTTGTCCATCACCAGATTCCTTGACGTTGACACTCATAACCCCCGAACGAGGCACTGTATATTCTGACCCAGCTACTTCAAATGTGATTCTTTTGAAATCTATGAGCTGATAACTGTTGTCCCCTGGTCGAAGTGCATGTGGAAAACTCCAGCTAATACCGACCACCTCACCGTCGCCGTTGTCGTGACTTATCACGGCTAGACTCAGCCATATCGTCACTCTATCCGTAGAAAACTTGTAATCGGCATTTTGGTGCTTATAGCTAAACTCTGCCTTACCGTTTCTCTTTTCTAAAGAATCCGGCTCGGGAAAATCAGCATCTGTTACTTTCATTTCGAAATGCTCCTGTTCACAGGTCGTTGGGCACGGTACTGAACCAGCACCTTCGACTTAAGTGAACATCCAGCCCCCTCTCCGCCAACTGTCAGAACTGACAGTCCCGACGAACGGCGCCTACTGCACCATCCCCAGCTCCCGCTTCACCAACTTCGCCAACTTCGCGCTATCAATCGGCTTGAGCAAAAAATCCACCACGCTTAGGTGCATCGCAGCGATCACATCCGGCGCCTCGGCATCTCCGGACATAATGATGATCGGTAGTGCGGCGCGGGTGGACTCACGCACCCGACGAATCAACTCCAGACCATTGCTCGGCGCCATGCGCAAGTCGGTGATCAGCAAACCGATGGAGCTGCTGGGCTTCAACAATAATTCCCACGCCGTCTCCCCACTGTCAGCGGTCATGCAGCGAATACCGTCCAGCCCCAGGATCTCCGCCAGCAGCTCACGTGCGTCCTTGTCGTCATCGACAATCAACACACGTTGGGGCGGTAAATCAGGCTCCAGCATCACGGCGCTCAGCGCCTCGCGCTCGGCATCACTCAAAATATCGTGGTCGGACATACGGTTCTCAACAGTTCTTATCACTCCCAGCACTCGTCAGACATCTGCGGAAGGGTGTTCAATGTGCACTTCGTCGGAAAGTTTGCCTAGTGGGCGTTCTACGGGGTTTGGACGATAGCCTTGTAAGGTTTTTCCCTAGTTTTAGCGTTTTTTCATCGACCTAGACTTACGTCCAATGGGCACCCAGCGCCCGGGAGTCGACCATGCAGGACGATAACGACAAAAAAACTGCGGTCACTGTTATGAGTAAAGCTGATGCTTTCACGCAGGCGGGTAAAACCGCCGTGTTGCAGAACATCCACGGCACCCTGCAATTCCTGCAACGCTTCCCACCGTTCAACCAGATGGAACAGGCACACCTGGCGTTCCTGGTGGAGCAATGCCAGTTGCGCTTCTATGGCCCCGGCGAGAGCATTCTCAAACCGTCGGGCGGACCGGTGGAGCACTTCTATGTGGTCAAACAGGGTCGGGTGGTGGGCGAGCGACCGGATTCGGAACACGCCACCTTCGAGATCACCACGGGCGAGTGCTTTCCCCTCGCGGCGCTGCTCGGTGAGCGGGCCACGCGCACCGAGCACAAGGCCGCCGAAGACACCTTTTGCCTGCAACTGAACAAACCGGCTTTCATCAAGCTGTTCGCCCTCTCCAGCCCATTTCGCGACTTTGCCCTGCGGGGCGTCAGCAGCCTGCTGGATCAGGTCAACCAGCAGGTGCAGCAAAAAGCCGTGGAAACCCTCGGCACGCAGTATTCCTTGAACACCCGCCTGGGCGAATTGGCCATGCGCCATCCGGTCACGTGCAACCCGGACACACCGCTGCGTGAAGCGGTGACGCTGATGCACGAACAGCAGGTGGGCAGCATCGTGATCGTCGATGAGCACAAGGCGCCCCTGGGGATTTTCACCTTGCGCGACCTTCGCCAGGTGGTGGCCGACGGCACCAGCGATTTCAGCCAGCCCATCGACGCGCATATGACCCAGGCACCGTTCTTTTTGACCCCCGATCACAGCGCGTTCGATGCCGCCATCGCCATGACCGAGCGGCATATCGCCCATGTGTGCCTGGTCAGGGACCAGCGCCTGTGTGGCGTGGTGTCCGAGCGCGACTTGTTTTCCCTGCAACGCGTCGACCTGGTGCACCTGGCCCGCACTATCCGCAACGCGCCGCGGGTGGACAACCTGGTGGCGCTGCGTGGCGAGATCGGCCAGTTGGTGGAGCGAATGCTGGCCCACGGAGCATCGTCCACCCAGATTACCCACATCATTACCCTGCTCAACGACCACACCGTGTGCCGAGTGATCGAGCTGAGCATTGCCGAAAAAGGCGACCCAGGGGTGCCGTTCAGTTGGTTGTGTTTCGGCAGCGAAGGCCGTCGCGAGCAAACGCTGTACACCGACCAGGACAACGGCATTCTGTTCGAAGCCAAGGACGCGGTGGAAGCCGCCGAGATTCGCGGGCGCCTGCTGCCCCTGGCGCAGCAGATCAACCAGAGCCTGGCGCTGTGCGGGTTCAGCCTGTGCAAGGGCAACATCATGGCCGGCAACCCGGAACTATGCCTGTCGCGGGCTGAATGGGCGCGGCGCTTCGCGGCGTTTATCCGCGAAGCGACGCCGGAGAACCTGCTCGGCTCGAGCATTTATTTTGACCTGCGCGTGGTATGGGGCGACGAGCAGGGTTGCGAGCAATTGCGCCAAGGTATCTTGGACCAGGTCGCGGACAACCGGTTGTTCCAGCGCATGCTCGCTGAGAACGCCTTGCGCCAACGCCCACCGGTGGGGCGTTTTCGCGAATTCGTGCTGACTCGCAAAGGCAGCGAAAAAGCCACGCTGGACCTCAAGGTTCAGGGCCTCACTCCGTTCGTGGATGGCGCGCGCCTGCTGGCCCTGGCCAATGGCATCCATGCCAACAACACCCTGGAGCGCTTACGCCAGTTGGTAGTCAAGGAAGTCATCGAACCGCTGGACGGCGCCGCCTATGAAGAGGCGTATCACTTTATCCAGCAAACCCGCATGCAGCAGCACCAGTTGCAAACCCGCGAGAACCAGCCGTATTCCAACCGCGTCGACCCCGACAGCCTTAATCATCTGGACCGACGCATCCTGCGCGAATCCCTGCGCCAGGCCCAGCGCCTGCAAAGCAGCCTGACCCTGCGGTATCAACTGTGAGCCTGTTCGGTTGGTGGCGCGCCGCCAAACCGCGCCTGGACGCGGCGCAACAACGGCGCCTGGAACAACTGCCCAACCCTGCGGCACTGGGCGACAGCTCGCTGCGCACCCAGCGCTGGGTGGTGGTGGACCTGGAAACCAGCGGTCTGAACCTCAACCGCGACCAGGTGCTGTCCATCGGCGCGGTGGTGATCGAGGACGGTGCGGTGGATTTTTCCCAGTTGTTCGAACGCACCTTGCAACGCACCGACACAAAACTCAGCCCCAGCGTGCTGATCCACGGCCTGGGCCCCAGCGCCATCGCCGCCGGCAGTGATCCGGTCGAGGCCTTGCTGGACTTTATGGAGTTCGTCGGCGACAGCCCACTGCTGGCCTTCCATGCACCGTTCGATCAGCACATGCTCGGTCGCGCACTCAAGGACAGCCTGGGTTATCGCCTGGCTCATCCGTTCCTGGATGTGGCCGACATCGCCCCGCTGCTATGCCCCGAGGCGCATATCCGCGAAGCCGGGCTGGACGATTGGATCAATCACTTCAAGCTGCAGGTGGGCGAACGCCATCACGCCAGCGCCGATGCCCTGGCCACGGCCGAGCTGATGCTCATCCTGTTCAGCCGCGCGCGCCAGCAGCACATCGACACACCGCACGCGCTGCAAACACGTTTGAGCCAATGGAAACGGCGTAAACAAGCGCCATCGTTTTAATCTCATCTCCCGACAGACGCCAATTGCGCCCTCCCCACGCCTCTGACACAATCGCGAATAATTCTCGTTAGTTTAAACCTCTTGTTTATTCGGTGATGCCTTGTCGTCGGTCCAGACCCCACACAGTGAGCTTGTTGGCGCGTTGTATCGCGACCATCGTGGCTGGCTGCTGGCCTGGCTGCGGCGCAATGTGGCCTGCCCGAGCCGCGCCGAGGACCTGAGCCAGGACACATTCATGCGCCTGCTCGGCCGTGACGAGCTGCGCGCACCCCGCGAGCCAAGGGCGTTCCTGGTGGCAATCGCCAAAGGCCTGCTGTTCGACTATTTCCGGCGCGCGGCGCTGGAGCAGGCCTACCTCACCGAGTTGATGCTGATCCCGGAAAGCGAACATCCCTCGCCGGAAGCACAGCACCTGATCCTCGAAGACCTCAAGGCCATCGACCGCCTGCTCGGCAAGCTGTCGAGCAAGGCCCGCGCCGCCTTCCTGTATAGCCGTCTCGACGGCCTGGGCCACGCCGAAATCGCCCAACGCCTGGGTGTATCGGTGCCCCGTGTGCGCCAGTACCTGGCCCAGGGCATTCGCCAGTGCTATATCGCGCTGTATGGCCAACCGGCGTGAGCGCCATCAGCGCCAAACCCGTGTCGGCCCGCGTGCTGGATGCCGCGATTGCCTGGCAGCTGTCCCTCGACTCGGGGGACGGCAGCGCGGTGGAGCGCGAAGAGTTCAGCAAATGGCTGGCCAGCGACGAAGAACACGCCCGTGCCTGGCGCCAGCTGGGCATGCTCGACCAGCGTTTCAGTGCCGCCTCGGGCCCGGCGCGGGCGGCGTTGTTGCAATCGCGTGAAGGCCTTCGCCAACGCGTGCGCAAGCTCGGCAGCGGGCTGGCGAGTATCGCGTTGGTGTGCGGTCTGGCCTTGTTTGCCGGCGAACGCTACGTGCCGATCCACTATTGGCTGGCCGACCAGCGCACCGCCACCGGCGAGCAGCGCACGCTGAAACTGGCTGATGGCACGCAGATCAACCTCAATACCCACAGCGCCATCGACGTGCGCTTCGATGAGAAACGCCGGCTGATCGTGTTGCAGGAAGGCGAGATCCTCGTCCAAACCGGCCACAACGATGCGCGCCCGTTTTACGTGCAGACCCGCGATGGCAGCCTGCGGCCGCTGGGCACGCGGTTTATCGTCAAGCGCGAAGACGACGCCACGCGCTTGAGCGTGCTGCAATCGGCGGTGGCGGCGCAGCCGCAAGCGCTGCATCAGGAACAGGTGTTCAAGGAAGGCCAACAGGTACTGATGCGCAGCGACGGCCTCGGCCCTGCGCTTGCGGTCCCCCCCGCCACCGACGCCTGGACCCGCGGCATGCTGGTGGTCGACAACGCCCGCCTGGGCGATGTGGTCGAGGAACTCAGCCGTTACCGCAGCGGTTACCTGGGGGTGGATAAAAGCGTGGCCGACCTGCGCATCACCGGCAGCTTCCCGCTGCACGACACCACCCTGGCCCTCAACGCCCTGCTGCCGACCCTACCGGTGCGGATCGAGCAGCACACGCCGTGGTGGGTGGTGGTTAAAGGTAAGCCCTAGGTTTTCCAGTGCCTGGGTTTGCCCCCGATGAGGCCCTCAAGCACACCACAAAAAAATAGTTTCCCCCGCCCTATCACTTTCCAATTCTCGTTCGGCACCTAAGCAATTGAGAAATATTTCCATTCAGGAGCCGCCCATGTCCCGCACGCTAGATACCTTGTTGCGCCCCAGCCTGTTAGCCGTGGCCATCGCCCTCAGCGCCCCGCTGGCAAGCCCCGCGCTGTTCGCCGCCGAACAAGCCTCGACCGTGCGCGCCTACAACCTGCCGGCGGCGCCCCTGGCGTCCACGCTGAACCAGATCGCCAGCCAGGCCGGCCTGGCACTGACCCTCAACCCGGCGCTGGCGTCGGGCAAGACGTCGGCACCGGTCCAGGGCCAGTTCGATGCACAGGGCGCGCTGCGCGAGGCACTGCGTGGCACCGGGTTGCAGCTGGAACAGAGCAGCGCCGGGACGTTTACCCTGGTGGCGGTGCCGGAAGGTGCGCTGGCGTTGCCCACCACCAATATCACCAGCCAGGGCAGCGATGAAAGTGCCTGGGGCCCGGTCGAGGGCTACCTGGCCAAACGCACCGCCGCCGGCACCAAGACCGACACCGCGCTGGTCGAAGCGCCGCGCTCGATCTCCATCGCCACCCGCGAGCAGATGCAGGACCGCAACGTGCAGAACCTGGATGACGCGGTGAAATACATGCCCGGCATCGTCTCCGCCAGCTACGGCAGCGATACCCGTTATGACTGGATGCGCGTACGCGGCTTCGAACCCACTCAGTTCCTCGACGGCCTGCCACTGCCGCGCGGTGTGTACGCCAACCCGAAAGCCGAAACCTGG
This sequence comes from Pseudomonas lactucae, assembly GCF_036688725.1. NCBI lineage: Bacteria > Pseudomonadati > Pseudomonadota > Gammaproteobacteria > Pseudomonadales > Pseudomonadaceae > Pseudomonas > Pseudomonas lactucae. The sequence continues at coordinate 96,995 of NZ_JAQQPT010000016.1, forward strand.
AACCTCGACCGCCTCGCCCTGCTGCGTGGCCCGGCCTCGTCGGTGTACGGCCAGACCCCGCCGGGCGGCCTGTTGGACATGGTCAGCCGCCGTCCCAGCGCCGAGCAGAGCAGTGCCATCCAGGTGCAATACGGCAGCGACAACTATCGCCAGATCAACTTTGCCAGCACCGGCAAGCTCGACGATGAGGGCCGGTTCCTCTATGGCCTCAGCGGCGTGGTGCGTGATGCCGGCACCCAGGTCGATCACATCGACAACAAGCGCTACAACATCGCGCCCAGCCTGACCTGGAATATCGACCCTGATACCCAGCTGACCTTCCTGTCGCAGTTCACCCGCGACGATACCGGCACCACCAGCCAGTTCCTGCCGATCCAGGGCACCAAGATCAAATCGCCATTGGGAGATATCTCCCATCACAAGAACCTGGGCGACCCGGACTACGAATATTACGACCGCACCTACTACGCGCTGGGCTATGCCTTCGAGCATCGCTTCAACGAGACGTGGCAGTTCAAGCAGAACCTGCGCTATACCAAGTCGGACCTGTCGTTCCAACAGTTGACCGTGGGTTCCTACGCGTTCTCCCCGGCGGACGCGGCGGGCAATATCAGCCGCTCGACCACCAACGTTGACGAAGACATCGGCCAGTTTGCGGTGGATAACCACTTCCAGGCTGACTTCGCGACCGGCGACATCCTGCACACGCTGCTGCTGGGCCTGGATCACCAGCGTACCGACACGTCCTATCGGGCGATATTCGGTACTGCATCGGGCATCAATATCTTCAACCCGATCAACACCCAGCCGACCCTGCGCCCGAGCAATGTCCGGCCTTTTTATGACTACAACCAGAAAACCGTGCAGACCGGCCTCTACGTACAGGACCAGATGGCCCTGGATAACTGGCGTTTGACGTTGGGCGGCCGGGAAGACTGGGTGCATCAGGGCACTACCTACTTCAACGACAGCGATGCGACCAACACTGACCGCATCAAACACTTCAGTGGCAACGCGGCGCTCAGCTATGTGTTCGACTCGGGCTTCGTGCCCTACTTGTCCTATGCCGAGTCGTTCCAACCGGCGAGCAATGCCGATACAAACGCGCTCACCACGTTTAAACCGACCGAAGGCAAGCAATGGGAAATGGGCGTCAAGTACCAGCCGCCCGGCTCCAATACGCTGCTGAGCGCGGCGGTCTACGACCTGACCCAGAAGAACGTGCAGGTGACCACCATCGGCCCAGGGGGCCAGCAAATCAACAGCCAGACCGGCGAAGTGAAAGTCAAAGGCCTGGAACTGGAAGCGGTGTCCGACGTGACCGACAACCTCAAGGTCATCGCCGCGTACACCCTGGCCAAGTCCGAGGTGCAAAAAGGCATCAACCAAGGCAACCGCCTGCAACTGATGCCCAACCAACAAGCCTCGCTGTGGACCGACTACACCTGGCACAGCGGCATCCTCGACGGCTTCGGCATCGGCTTCGGCGCCCGCTACACCGGCAATACCTACGGCGACCAGGCCAACACCTGGCTGGGCAAGGCCAATGCCTACACGGTGTTCGATGGCGCAGTGCATTACGACCTCGGCCGCCTCGACAACAGCCTGAAGGGCGCGTCGGTGAAAGTGAACGCCACCAACCTGTTCAACAAGGACTACCTGTCCACCTGCGATGGCAACTACTGCTACTTCGGCGACCAACGCAGCGTCGTCGCCAGCGCCACCTACCAGTGGTAAATGGCCAAGGCTAGAACATGAAAAGCAAAACCATCCGCCGCTGGTCCTTTGTCCATACCTGGACCAGCCTGGTCTGCACGGTGTTCCTGCTGTTGCTCGCCCTCACCGGCCTACCGCTGGTGTTTCACCACGAGATCGACCACCTGCTGGGCAACGAGCCGAAACTGGCGCAGATGCCCAACGACACGCCGACGCTCAACCTTGAGCAACTGGTTGACAAGGCCCAGGCCCATCGCCCCGGCGAAGCCTTGCAGTACCTGGCCTGGGATGAGGACGACAAGCACGGCGTGATCGCGATCATGGCCGCCACCGCCGGTACCGAGCCGAATGCGTCCCACACCTTCATGCTCGATGCACGCACCGGTGAGTCGGTGGAAATGCCGTCGGCCAACGGCGGCTTCACCCTGTTCCTGCTGCGCCTGCACGTGGACATGTTTGCCGGGCTGCCGGGCAAGTTGCTGTTGGCGTTCATGGGCATTCTGTTCGTGGTCGCGATCATCTCCGGCACGGTGCTGTACCTGCCGTTCATGCGCCGGTTGAAGTTCGCCACTGTGCGCCAGGACAAGTCCACCCGCCTGCGCTGGCTCGACCTGCATAACCTGATCGGCGTGGTCACGCTGACCTGGGCGTTGGTGGTCGGCGTGACCGGCGTGATCAGCGCCTGCGCCGACCTGATCATCGCCGCCTGGCGCCAGGACAGCCTGAGCGTCATGATCGAGCCCTACGCACACGCCCCGCCGCTGACCCAACGCGCACCGGCCAGCGACTTGCTGAGCATCGCCGCCAAGGCCGCGCCCGGCATGCAGCCGGACTTCATTGCCTTCCCCGGCACGCGCTTTTCCAGCGAGCATCACTATGCGGTGTTCATGAAAGGCAGCACCCACCTGACGTCGCACTTGCTCACCCCGGTGCTGATCGACGCCAGCACCCTGGCCGTCACCGCCATCGCCGAACGGCCGTGGTACATGGACGCCATGGGCCTGTCCCAGCCGCTGCACTTTGGCGACTACGGCGGCATGCCGATGAAGATCCTGTGGGCGCTGCTGGATGGGCTGACCATCATCGTACTCGGCAGTGGCGTTTACCTGTGGATCGTGCGGCGCAAGGCGGGCAAGGCATGAAGCCGCGCCAGTCGAACTTCTGGAAGGTGTTTGGCCTGCCGCTGGGAATTGGCGTGCTGAGTGCCACCGGGTTGTTTGCCGCGCTGCTGGGGGATGGGCTATGGGATTCGCTCAGTTGGGTGGGCCTGGGCGTGCCTGCTGTGATAGGCGTTTGGGGGTTGTTCAAGCGGCGCGGCTGCTCCCGATGAGGCCCTCAAAAACAACCTCAATCCCCCTCGCCAGCCACGCGGCAACCCTCTAGGCTAGCCACAGCCCATTTTTGAGGAATGCCTATGTCCGCGCCCAGCATGACCTTGTTCCACAACCCCGCGTCACCGTTTGTGCGCAAAGTCCGCGTGCTGCTGCTCGAAACCGGCCAGCAGGACCGTGTGGCCCTGCATGCGTGCACGCCGACCCCGGTGAGTCCGGACGCCCAGGTGGTGCAAGGCAACCCCGTGGGCAAGATCCCCGCCCTGCGCCTGGCCGACGGCACGGTGCTGCACGACAGCCGGGTGATCCTCGATTACTTCGACCACCAGCACGTCGGTAACCCGCTGATCCCCCGTGACGGCTCGGCGCGCTGGCGCCGTCTGACCCTGGCCTCGATGGCCGACGGCATCATGGACGCCGCCGTGCTGGTGCGTTACGAAACCGCCCTGCGCCCGGCGCAAAAGCACTGGGATCAGTGGCTCGACGAGCAGCGCAACAAGATCAACCGCACCCTCGCCGAGCTGGAGCAGGACGCCATCGCCGAACTGACCAGCCACTTCGACATCGCCGCCATCAGCGTGGCGTGCGCCTTGGGCTACCTGGACTTCCGCCATCCGGACATGCACTGGCGGTTGGCCAACCCACAGCTTGCCGCCTGGTACGCCGAGGTCAGCCAGCGGCCTTCGATGCAGCAGACCCAGCCGCCCATTTAGCCCGGTGAAACACGATTTCCGTGGTGAGCGGGCTGGCCCCACTCACCACAACAGCCTCTCGCCACACTGGAAATAGCGCGTTAATTTTTCCCACCAACCGCAACCTCTCTTGCTGATCCTCGCGCAACCCAATCATTGCACCGCCTCCAGATCAAACACCAACGGCTCAACCTCCTTGCGCTTGCCCACGCCATACCAGTCCAGTTTGCGCGTCAGCACCATCACCGTGCCCAGCAGGCCGAACAGCAGCAGCGAGCCCATCAGCAACGCGTAGTCCTCGGCGCTCAATAGCCCGTACAACAAGCCATACAACGCCGCCAACCCCGCCGAGAAACCCAGGCCGTGGGCCACGCTGCGCAGCACATGGCACACGTAGAAACCAATCAGCAACACACAGGCACTCGCCGAGATCAGGTATGCCAAGGCAAACCCCAGGTGCTCGGACAACGACAACAGCAACAGGTAGAAAAACGCCAGGGCCACCCCCACCAGTGCATATTGAATCGGGTGCACCGCCAGGCTCTTGAGCACCTCGAACAGGAAGAAACCGGCAAAGGTCAGAGCGATAAACAGCAGCGCGTATTTGATCGCGCGGTCGCTCTTGAGGTACTGGTCCACCGGGTCGATGAAGTTCACGCCAAAGCTGCGGTTGTTGAAGTCATCACAGCCTTGCGCGTCCAGGCAGGTCTGCAGGGCTTGTTCGAGGTTGGTGGAGAAGAACGAGGTCTGCCAGCTGGCCGTAAACCCCTTGTCGGTGATCTCACGTTGCGTCGGCAGGAAGTTGCCGATAAAGCTGGGGTGCGGCCAGTTGGAGGCCAGTGACACCTGGCTGGTCTTGCCCACCGGCACCACTTGCAGTTGCTCGGTCCCTTGCAGGCGCAGGTCGAAGGCGAAGTCCACCACGGCCGGTTTTTTGCTGTCCTGCTCGGGCAGCGCCACGTGCACGCCCTCGCCCAGCCAATCCACTTGAGAGCCCGGCGAGAACTCCAGCCGCTGGCTGCCCAGCTCGAGTTTCAGTGAGTTTTCAATGCCGCGAATATCGCTGATGCCCACCGCCAGAAAGGCCGGCTCAAAACGGTAGTCGGCAAAGTCTTCGGTGATCCCCAACTGCGCCGGCAGTTCGAAACGCCCCGTGATGCGGTTATCGGCATGAAACAACCGCGCCTGGTAAATGCCCCGTGCACGCAGTTCGGTCTGCACCTTGCCGTCGAGTTCAAAACGGTCCGGCAGGAAGTACAGGCGACCGCGTTCTTCACGCGTGACCTCGTAGCGCTTGTTGAGCTTTTCATTGAGCTTCCACTCACGCACGGTCTTGCGATACGGCACCACCATCACCGGCCCGGTCAGGCGCTGGGCGAAACTTGCGCTGCGGGCGATGTCCATCAGTACGCCGTCGCGCAGTTGCTGACGGTCGCTGATGATGCCGTTGATCATCAGCAACGGAATCAGCAACAGCAAAATCAGCAGCGCAATCGCGCCAAGTTTGAAAAGCAGGCTGCGGTTCATGGGTCTCTCCCTGTTTTGATGGACAGAGAGTGAGGCGCGCATGTGGGCGTTTTATGTGGGCAATGTGGAGACTGTGTGGAGATGCAGCACCACCTGCACGCCACCCGGCACGTTGCCGATCTGCAACGCGCCACCGTGCAGCTTCATCACTTCCTCGACAAAGTTGAGGCCCAGGCCCGTGCTTTTGCGCCCGCTGGCCGGGCGTGGCAACGAATAAAAGCGTTCACTCAGACGCGGCAAGGCGTAGTCGGGAATCGGCGCCGCCTGGTTGAACAGGCTCACCTGCACATCGTTGTGCAGCGTCTGTGCACTGAACTTCAACAGCCCGCCGGGGGGTGTGAAGTCCAAGGCGTTGTCCAGCAGATTACCCAAGGCCTGACGCAGCAGGAAGGGTTCGCCGAACACCTTCACATCCGCAGCAATCGCCTGCTCCACACGCAGGCCGGCGCCTTCGATGCGTGCGCATTGGGCGTTGAGCACTTCATCGACCAATGCGCCCAGCGCGAGACTCGTCTGTTCTTCCAGCCCCTGGCGTTGTTCCACCTGCGCCAGGTTCAACAGGCGCTCGATCAACTGCTGCAGGCGCGCACTCTCACTGTCGATATTGCCGACAAAGCGCTGCTGCTGTTCGCGGGTCATATCGCCCTGCAACAGCTCCGCCGCGCCACGGATCGCCGCCAATGGGCTTTTCAATTCGTGGGTCAGGGTGTGCACGTAATGTTCGACGTAGGCCTTGCCCTCCAGCTGCGTGCGCATGTGCTCCACCGCTGTGGATAACTGCTTCAACTCACCGCCACGGTAATGCGGCAACTCGGCACGCCGGCCTTCGCTGACCGCTTCGGCGTAGGCCGTCAGACGTCTCAAGGCCACGCTCAACCACCACGACAGCAACGCGCCCAGCAGCAAGCCGAGGATCACCAACCCGGCGCCGTACCACAGCAGGCGCCGCTCGGTGCGGTCGACGTAAGGCTGCAACGAGCTGTTCGGCTTGGCCACGGTGACCACGCCGATGATATGGCCGTTGTCGCGAATCGGCGCGCCCACGTGCATCACCGACGAGGTGGCATCCTCCGCGTTGCTGCGGGTCGAGCGCGCACCGTATTCGCCGCGCAGGGTCAGGTACACGTCGTTCCATTTGGAGTAGTCCTGGCCCACCGCTTCGCCGCTGGAATCGAGCAGCACCGTGCCCTTGGCGTCGGTCACGTAGATACGGTGGTTGACCTGGTTTTTCGGCAGGCCCCAGATGGTCGCGCCCGGCTGGCGATTGCCGTAGGCCTTGAGCAACTGCGGCCAGTGGCTTTGGCCGAGGGTGCGGTTTTTTACGTCATCGCGCAGGATTTCGGCCAGCAGGTTGGCGGTGTCCACCAGGGTTTCTTCGGTGGACTGGCGCACGCCGGGGCGGATTTCCTTCATCACCGTGCTGAGCACAAAGTAACCGGTCAGGCCGATAAACAGCGCATACACCAGGAAAATTCGCAGCCCCAGGCGCATCAGCTGTTGCTCGGGCTGTAGCTGTAGCCCAGGCCGCGATGGGTCTGGATCGGTTCGGCCTGCGCCGCCACGCTACGTAACTTGCTGCGCAGGCTTTTGATATGGCTGTCGATATTGCGCTCGTAGCCGGCATCGGCCGGCACGCCCACCGCGTCCAGCAGTTGTTCGCGGCTGAACACACGCTCGGGTTGCTCCAGCAGGCTTTGCAGCAGGCGGAATTCATGGCGCGTGAGGCTCAAGGGCTGGCCGCGATAGCTGATCTGCATGCGCTCCAGGTCCACCTGGAACAGCGCCGGCGCCACACCAGGGCCAACCCGCTTGAGGATCGCCCGCACCCGCGCCGCCACTTCCCGCGGGCTGAACGGCTTGATCACATAGTCGTCGGCGCCGATCTCCAGCCCCACCACGCGGTCGATCTCAGCGTCCCGCGCACTGAGGAACATCACCGGCACATCACTGAAGCGGCGCAATTGCTTGCAGGTTTCAAAGCCGCTGATGTCCGGCAAGCCGATGTCGAGGATGACCAGGTCGGCCGGCGTCTGGCGCTGATGTTCCAGCGCCGCCTGGCCGAGCGTCAGCCAGGTGGTGGTGAAGCCCTCGCCTTGCAGGGCGAACAACAGCGTATCGGCTATCGCCGCTTCGTCTTCGACAATCAGGATGTGGGGCATGGGGGTCCGTCAGCAGTCCGGTTTGTCGGCAGTGTAGCGACGCGCCGGGTTCACCGCTGCGCCAAATTCACGCAGGGCCTTGGCGCCGATCAGCAGCGGGTAGTTGAAGCTGCTGCGGTCGGTGAGGTTGACCTCGACGGTGCGCTTGACGTCGCCCAGGCACATTTCCAGGTCGATCACCGGGCGCTTGGCCACGCTGGCTTCGTCTTTTTCGTCGTCTTCGTCGGCGCGGCTCTTGATCTTGCTGATGCGCGACACCTTGTGTTCGTAGACCTTGTTGGAAGCGTCCTTGCCGCCGAGGCGGAAGCGCACCCAGTCGTCGCCGTCACGGGTGAAGGTCTCGATGTCGCGGGCCGACAGCGAAGCGGTCAGCGCGCCGGTGTCCATCTTGGCCTTGAAGGTTTCGCCGATTTCCGGCAGTTGGATGTATTCGTAGCGACCGTAGAGGGTCGGTTCGGCGGCCATGACGGGCAAGGCGGCAAGGGCGAGCGAGGCAAATAGCAGTTTCACGAAGTGATTTCCTCGGAAAGAAGTAGGCGGATTCTAGACCGCAAAGGCAGCACTTAGTTAGATCGTTCGGCGTTTTGCGATTTGGCCTCTGGACTCCGCTCTCTTATCATGACCCGCCCACACCCTTCCAAGAGTTGCTTATGCGCCGCCTGCTCACCGGCTGTCTGGTTACCCTGCTGCTGTTGCTCAATACGCTGGTCCTGATCGGCCCCCTGATGGTGTTCGCCCTGCTCAAGCTGGTGGCGCCGGGTCGTTCTCGCGACTACATGTCATGGGCGGTGATGTGGATCGCCGAAACCTGGGCCGAGATCGACAAACTGATCTTCGCCCTGTGCATCCCAACCCGGTGGGATATTCGCGGCGGCGAAGACCTGCGCAGCGACACGAGTTACCTGGTGATCAGCAATCACCAGTCGTGGGTGGATATCCCGGCGCTGATCCAGGCGCTGAACCGACGCACGCCCTTCTTCAAATTCTTCCTGAAAAAAGAGCTGATCTGGGTGCCCTTCCTGGGGCTGGCCTGGTGGGCGCTGGATTACCCGTTCATGAAGCGCTACACCAAGGCGTTCCTGGCCAAGCACCCGGAGCTGGCGGGCCAGGATTTGAAGATCACCCAACAAGCCTGCGAGCTGTTCAAGCGCCAGCCGGTCACGGTGGTCAATTACCTGGAAGGCACACGGTTCAGCGAGGCCAAGCGCAAACAGCAGGATTCACCGTTCACACGATTGCTCAAGCCCAAGGCTGGCGGCGTAGCGTTCGTGCTGGCGGCAATGGGTGAACAGCTGGACGCGATCCTCGACGTCACCGTGGTTTATCCGCAGCAGAAAATTCCGGGGTTCTGGGACTTGATCAGCGGCGCGGTGCCGAAGGTGATCATCGATATCCGCACCCGCGAGCTGGACCCGGCGTTATGGCAAGGGGATTACGAAAATGATCCGGCGTTTCGCCAGACCGTCCAGAACTGGGTGAACCAGCTCTGGAAGGAGAAAGATGCGCGCATCGAGCAACTGCTTGACCTCGATTCCCCGGCAGAAGATTGCCGGGGATGACGAGGCTATTTGATGAGTAACTTAGGCCAACAGGCTATTAAGCCGAACAGGAGCGGTCGGTGCCAGCAGACGATGCTCGTTGCGCAGCGCTGTGTGCGAGCCGTTATCCGGCCGAATTGGAGCACCCAGCATCGGTGTGAAGTGCTTGGAGCGCATCTGATTCAGTGACTGATCTTGCGATAGCGGTGTTAGAACGCGACGCATCCGGGCAAAGTCCTCAGAGTGCATCTGTTTCGGTGACTGATCTTCCGGACGCATAGGAAGAGCAAGCTCTGGAAGCCAATTCTTGGACTCCAATGCAATTTCCTTTCCCAAGGTAGCCGGACCGTGCGGGTTCGCATAAATGGAGAAACCAGAATTACCGAGAATGTTCATATAAGCGCTTCCGTTTATTAAGTAAGGAATACCCCCGACGCTGTCGGTCAGGGCCTTCCACTTTGTGGCGAACGCGAACAGATGATTCCCGCAAAGATGCTACCGCTGTTTACGACCCAACCAGTCCGGCCTCATAGCCGGAGCCGGGCATTTAAAAAATCAGGCGCCCCAAATACCGCCCAGACTCTGCAACAGCGATCCCCCCACGCCCTGCTCGCCCAGGTACTTGAGAATCACCGGGGCAAACTGGCTGATCATGCCGCTGTCCATGCCCAGGGCGCTGAATGCGGTGTTCAGATCGTTGGTGTTCTTCACGTTACCCAGCAAGCCGTCCAGACCGCTGGTCTTGCTGCCGCCGGTCTGGCCGAGTAAGCCACTCAAGGCGCCGAGGCTGCCCAGGGCGTTGTCGCCGGACAGCTTGTCCAACCCCGGCACGCTCTTGGCCAGCTGCGAATAGTCGTTACCGCCCAGTTGGTTCTTGGCCAGCCCCAGCATGGCACCGGTACCGCCGATGGCTTGTTCGGGCGTGACATTCAGTTGCGAGGTCAGTGCGGTCAGCAGGTCGGCCGTCTCGGACGACGGTGCGGCGGCAGCGGCCTTGTTATTACCCCCTTGCATGCCGGAAATGGCATTGGCCGCATCGCCAAGGCTGAACCCTGCGGCAAACACCGGAGTGGCAGCCAGGCTCATCAGGCAGGAAAGGGCGAAACCGCGAGAAATCTTCATGGGGACAACCTCTGGGTATAGGGCGAAAGCAGGCGTTGGACTGGATAGCCGGCACATTGTTCCGGGCCTCTCCAAACACTACAAAACCTATGTGGGAGGGGGTTTGCTCAGGGCGGACAGATGCAGCTATCGTGCTTGCAGGCTTAAACACCCGACGCAAAAAGGGCGACCCGCAGGCCGCCCCTTTCATTGACACCCAGCGCGTTACGCCGCGCTGAACAGTTTGTGCGGATCAATCACAAACTTCTTCGGCACACCCGCATCGAACTCGCCATACCCACGCGGCGCGTCATCCAGGCTGATCACCTGCACACCGACGATTTCGGCAATGTTGATACGGTCCCACATGATCGCCTGCATCAGTTGGCGGTTGTACTTCATCACTGGCGTCTGCCCGGTGTGGAAGCTGTGGGATTTAGCCCAACCCAAGCCAAAGCGGATGCTCAGGCTGCCCATTTTGGCGGCGGCGTCGACGGCACCTGGATCTTCGGTGACGTACAGGCCGGGGATACCGATCTTGCCCGCCACGCGCACCACGCCCATCAGCGAGTTGAGCACGGTGGCCGGGGCTTCGGCCTTGACGCCGTCGTGACCGTGGCCGCGTGCTTCAAAGCCTACGCAGTCGACGGCGCAGTCCACTTCCGGCTCGCCGAGCAATGCGGCGATCTGTTCGTGCAGCGGGGTGTCGGTGGACAGGTCGGCAATTTCGAAACCCTGGGCCTTGGCGTGGGCCAGGCGGATCGGGTTGACGTCGCCGATGATCACCACCGCCGCGCCGAGCAGGCGTGCGGATGCGGCAGCGGCCAGGCCGACCGGGCCGGCGCCGGCGATGTACACGGTGCTGCCTGGGCCGACGCCGGCCGTCACGGCGCCGTGGTAGCCGGTTGGGAGAATGTCGGAGAGGCAGGTCAGGTCACGGATTTTTTCCATGGCCTTGTCGCGGTCCGGCAGCTTGAGCAGGTTGAAGTCGGCATACGGCACCAGCACGTATTCGGCCTGGCCGCCGGTCCAGTCGCCCATGTCGACATAGCCGTAGGCACCACCGGCACGGGCCGGGTTAACGGTGAGGCATACGCCGGTGTGTTGCTCTTTGCACGAACGGCAGCGGCCGCACGCCACGTTGAACGGTACCGAAACCAGGTCGCCGATTTTCAGGTTTTCGACGTCGCTGCCCTTCTCGATCACTTCACCGGTGATCTCGTGACCGAGCACCAGGCCGGTCTGGGCAGTGGTACGGCCGCGCACCATGTGTTGGTCGGAGCCGCAGATGTTGGTGGAGACCACGCGCAGGATGACGCCGTGCTCGATCTTCCTGCCACGGGGGTCCTGCATTTTGGGATAGTCGATTTTCTGTACTTCGACCTTGCCGTTGCCGAGATACACGACACCACGATTACCAGACATGCTTTCACCTCGCTGTTGTTTTTATGGAACTGCGTTGCCCCCTTTGGGTGGGCAGCGCATTTAAGTGCTCGGGTACAGATGCTGTTTTCTGTGTTGATTGTGAGGGCCTCATCGGGAGCAAGCCCCCTCCCACATTTTGACTGTGTGAACCCAATCAACTGTGGGAGGGGACTTGCTCCCGATGGCGTCAGTCAGAGCACCACCGTCCTGTTGGCATTCAAAAACACCCGCCGCTCAATGTGATACCCCACCGCCCGCGCCAAGGTCAGCCCTTCAATATCACGCCCCTTGGCAATCAGATCCTCGGGATAGTGGCTGTGATCCACCACTTCCACGCCCTGGGCGATGATCGGGCCTTCGTCCAGATCGTTGTTGATGTAATGCGCCGTGGCGCCCACCAGTTTCACGCCCTTGTTGTACGCCTGGTGATACGGCTTGGCGCCCTTGAACCCCGGCAGCAACGAGTGATGGATGTTGATGGCCTTGCCGTCGAGCTTGCGGCACAACTCAGGCGACAGCACTTGCATGTAGCGCGCAAGGATCACCAGTTCAGCGCCGGTGTCTTCCACCACTTGCCACACTTGACGCTCCTGGGACGGCTTGTCGTTGGGGTCCAGCGGGAAATGGTAGTAGGGAATCTGGTGCCAGTCGGCCAACGGCTTCAGATCGGGGTGGTTGGACACCACCGCGACCACGTCCATCGACAGCTGGCCGATGCGCTGGCGGTACAGCAGGTCGTTGAGGCAGTGATCAGCCTTGGAGACCATGATCACCACTTTTGGCCGGTAGTTCGGCGCCGTCAGCTCGAAGATCATGCCAAAGGCTTCACCGCGCGCGGCCAGGCCAGCGCGGAATGCCTGCTCGTCGAAGCCGTCGGGCTGACGAAACTCCACGCGAATGAAAAACCGGCCCGAGAGGCGGTCATCGAACGAGTGGTGTTCGGTGACGTAGCAACCCTGCTCGAACAGGTAGCGGGTAACCGCGTCCACCGTGCCGAGCACGCTGGGGCAGTCGGCGGTCAAAATCCATGTATCGGGTGCGCGGCTCATCGGCGATTCCTCAGGCTTGAACGCTCAGGCCGAACTCGGCCGAGGCGTCTTGCAACCACAACCACCAGTAATCCGAGAAGCTGCGACGGATCAGCAGTTCCCAGGTGTCTTCGGCGGTGTGGCGGATCACCAGTTGCGACTTGGCGAACACCGTGCCCACCGCCTTGCCCACCGGGAAGTTGTTGGGGTGCACGTCGTAGCTGGTGGACTTCATCAGCACGTCGCGCACGTTCGGGCCGCTCAGTTCGAGGATCTGCTGGCCGCCGCTGACATTGACGATCTGGATATGCAAATCGCCCAGCGCGGCACGCAGGTTCTGCTCGGCGGCGAATTCTTCACCGCTTGGGACGATGAGCAGCCACTCGTCCGGGCCGAGCCATTGCAGGCTGGTTTCACCTTTGACGATCACGCTCAGGGCGCCAGGCAGTTCGATGCCCAGGGCCTTGTGCACACCGGCGGCGAACGCGGCATCGTGGCCATCGCCACGAATGGTCAGGTGGCCGAGGAGTTTCTTTTCCCGCACGGTCACGCCGGCGTTCTTGCGACCCTTGCCGACCAGGCTGGCGAGGTCGGCATGGTGCAGCGACGACTCGGCCTTGGCGCCGGTGGTGGGGCGTTGTTGGTAAACATTGGCTGCTGTCATAAAGCACCTGTGTCTTAAATTGATCGTTCCCACGCTCTGCGTGGGAATGCCGCTTTGGACGCTCTGCGTCCGCTCTTGGGACGCAGAGCGTCCCGGGATGCATTCCCACGCGGAGCGTGGGAACGATCAGGTGTCAGATGTTCTGGCGATCACCTTTCGGGTCAAAGAACACCGAAGACACAATCTCCGCCTCGATCACGCTGCCATCCGCCTGCGGTGAGAACACCCGCTCGCCGATACGCTTCAAGCCGCCCTTCACCACGCCCATGGCAAACGAATAGCCCAGGGAGTTGTGCGCATAGCTGGAGGTGACGTGGCCGACCATCTTCATCGGAATGCTCTGCTTCGGATCGAACACCAGCTGCGCGCCTTCCGGCAGCCACACGGTTGGATCGATCGGCTTCAAGCCCACCAGTTGCTTACGCTCTTCACGCACGCAGTCTTCACGGTTCATCCCGCGCCAGCCGATCCACGAGAACGGTTTGGTACGGCCAACGCACCACCCCATGTTCAGGTCGTCCGGGGTCATCGAGCCGTCGGTGTCCTGGCCGACGATGATGAAGCCCTTCTCGGCCCGCAGTACGTGCATGGTTTCGGTGCCGTACGGGGTCAGGTTGTATTTCTTGCCGGCCTCGACGATTTTTTCCAGCACGCCCATGGCGTAGTCGGCCTGCACGTTGACCTCATACGACAGCTCACCGGTAAACGAGATACGGAACACCCGCGCCGGAACACCGCCCACCAAGCCTTCTTTCCAGGTCATGAACGGGAAGCCGTCCTTGTCCAGGTCGATGTCGGTGACCTCACTCAGCAGCTTGCGGCTGTTGGGGCCGGACAGGGTCATGGTCGCCCAGTGGTCGGTGACCGAGGTGAAGTACACCTTGAGGTCCGGCCATTCGGTCTGTTGGTAGATTTCCAGCCACTGCAGCACACGGGCGGCGCCGCCGGTGGTGGTGGTCATCAGGAAGTGGTTGTCGGCGAGGCAGGCGGTGACGCCGTCGTCGAAGACCATGCCGTCTTCCTTGCACATCAGGCCGTAGCGCGCCTTGCCCACATCGAGCTTGGTCCAGGCGTTGGTGTAGATGCGGTTTAGGAACTCACGGGCATCCGGGCCCTGAATGTCGATCTTGCCGAGGGTCGACGCATCCAGCAGGCCGACGCTGTCGCGCACCGCCAGGCATTCGCGTTTGACCGCGGCGTGCAGGTCTTCACCGTTGCGTGGGAAGTACCACGGGCGTTTCCACTGGCCGACGTCTTCAAACTCGGCGCCGTTCTTCACGTGCCAGGCTTGCAGCGCGGTGTAGCGTACCGGTTCGAAGATGTGCCCACAGTGACGGCCCGCTACCGCGCCGAAGGTCACCGGCGTGTAGTTGGGACGGAACATGGTGGTGCCCATCTGCGGGATGGTCACGTTCAGCGAACGGGCGGCAATCGCCAGGCCGTTGACGTTGCCCAGCTTGCCCTGGTCGGTACCGAAGCCCAGCGCGGTGTAGCGTTTGACGTGCTCGACCGACTCGAAACCTTCGCGGGTCGCCAGTTCGATGGCGGCAGCGGTGACGTCGTTCTGCAGGTCGACGAATTGCTTCGGCGCCCGCGCAGTCGGCTTGTCGTGCGGCACTTGGTAAATGGCCAGTGTCGGCTCTTCCAGACGGCTCAAGGCCTTTGGCAGGGTGCCTTCCACCGGGGCAAAACCGGCTTCGCTGGCCGCGCGCACGCCGCCTTCAAAACCATCGGCCAGGGAATCGCCAAGGCCGTAGACGCCATTGATACCACCGACGCACACGCGTTTCTGCGGCGCTTCACCCGGTACGAAACCGAGGATGTCTTCACGCCAGGTCGGCTTGCCGCCCAGGTGCGAGGCCAAGTGGACCACCGGGCTGTAGCCGCCGGAGCTGGCGACCAGGTCGCAGTCCAGCCACTCGCCGGGGCTGGTGACTTTATGCGCTTTGACGTCAATCGCGGCGATACGCGCAGCGGTCACACGCTTGGTGCCACGGGCCTCGACCACAGCGCTGCCGGTGAGGATGCGAATACCTTTGGCACGGGCTTCTTCCACCAGCGCGCCGCGTGGGTTGTGGCGCACATCGGCCACGGCCACCACTTGCAGGCCGGCATCCAGCCAGTCCAGCGCAACGCGGTAGGCGTGGTCGTTGTTGGTCGACAGCACCAGTTTTTTACCCGGCGCCACGCCGTAGCGACGCACGTAAGTCGAGACCGCACCGGCCAGCATGTTGCCCGGCACGTCGTTGTTGCCGTACACCAGCGGACGTTCGCACGCACCGGTGGCCAGCACCACGCGTTTGGCGCGCACACGGTGGATGCGCTGACGCACCACGCCGATCGGCGCACGGTCACCGAGGTGATCGGTGAGGCGCTCGTGAATGGTCAGGAAGTTATGGTCGTGGTAGCCGTTGACGGTGGCGCGGGGCAGCAGCACCACGTCCGGCAGGGCTTTGAGCTCGGCGATAACGCCGGCAACCCATTCGGTGGCCGGTTTGCCGTCGAGGCTTTCGCGCGAATCGAGCAAGGAACCGCCGAATTCTTCCTGCTCATCGGCCAGGATCACGCGGGCACCGCTGCGCGCAGCGGCCAGTGCAGCGGCCAGGCCGGCAGGGCCTGCGCCGACAATGAGCACGTCGCAGTGACGGTTGAAGTTGTCGTAGGTGTCCGGGTCGTTCTCGGTCGGCGAACGGCCAAGGCCCGCCGCCTTGCGGATGTACTTCTCGTAGGTCATCCAGAACGATTGCGGGTACATGAAGGTTTTGTAGTAGAAACCGGGCGGCATCAGCTTGCCGCCAACCTTGCCGAGAATCCCCATCATGTCGTTGTTGACGCTCGGCCAGCCGTTGGTGCTGGTGGCGACCAGGCCTTGGTACAGCGCCTGTTGGGTGGCGCGCACGTTAGGGATTTGCGTGGCTTCGGTAGCGCCGATCTGCAGCACGGCGTTCGGCTCTTCGGCGCCGGCGGCGAAGATGCCACGTGGGCGCGAGTATTTGAAGCTGCGACCGATGATGTCGACGCCGTTGGCCAGCAGGGCTGCGGCCAGGGTATCGCCTTCAAAGCCTTTGTAGCTCTGGCCATTGAAGCTGAAAGTCAGCACTTTATTACGGTCGATCCGGCCACCGTTGGACAGGCGATTGATCTGGCTCATACCTTGTCTCCAGAGGCCTTGGCGGTGAACTGAGGCTTCTCACCGATCTTGTAGGTTTCAAGAATTTCGTAGGTCACGGTGTCGCGTGTCGCGTTGAAGTACTGGCGGCAACCGGCGGCGTGAATCCACAGCTCGTGGTGCAGGCCGCGCGGGTTATCGCGAAAAAACATGTAGTCGCCCCACTGCTCGTCGGTGCAGGCATTCGGGTCCAGCGGGCGCGGGATATGCGCTTGGCCGGACGCGTGGAATTCCTCTTCGGAGCGCAGTTCGCCACAGTGAGGACAGAAGATATGCAACATGAGGTATTTCTCCTGTTAGTGGGCGACAGCCGCAGCGCCATGTTCATCGATCAACGCACCGTTGTGGAAACGGTCGATGGAGAAAGGTGCGGCCAATGGGTGCATTTCACCCTTGGCGAGGCTGGCGGCAAACACGTTGCCTGAGCCTGGGGTGGCCTTGAAGCCACCGGTGCCCCAACCGCAGTTGAAGAACATGTTCGGTACCGGCGTCTTGGAGATGATCGGGCAGGCGTCCGGCGTGGTGTCGACGATGCCGCCCCACTGGCGGTTCATGCGCACCCGCGACAACACGGGGAACATCTCGACGATGGCCTGAATGGTGTGTTCGATCACCGGGTACGAGCCACGCTGGCCGTAGCCGTTGTAGCCGTCGATACCGGCACCGATCACCAGGTCGCCCTTGTCGGACTGGCTGATGTAGCCGTGCACGGCGTTGGACATGATCACGCTGTCGATGATCGGCTTGATCGGCTCCGACACCAACGCTTGCAGCGGGTGGGATTCGATCGGCAGGCGAAAGCCCGCCAGCGAAGCCATGTGCCCGGAGTTACCGGCGGTCACCACACCGACGCGCTTGGCGCCGATAAAGCCCTTGTTGGTTTCCACACCGATGCACACGCCGTTTTCCTTACGGAAGCCGATCACTTCGGTCTGCTGGATCAAGTCCACGCCGAGTGCGTCAGCGGCGCGGGCAAAGCCCCAGGCCACGGCATCGTGACGGGCCACGCCGCCGCGCCGTTGCACAGTGGCGCCGAGCACCGGGTAGCGGGTGTTCTTCGAGCAGTCCAGGTACGGAATCTCATCGGCCACTTGCTGGGCGTTGAGCAGTTCGCCGTCCACGCCGTTGAGGCGGTTGGCGCTCACGCGGCGCTCGGAATCACGGATGTCCTGCAGGGTGTGGCACAGGTTGTACACGCCACGCTGGGAGAACATCACGTTGTAGTTCAGGTCCTGGGACAGGCCTTCCCACAGTTTCATCGCGTGTTCGTACAGGTGCGCCGACTCGTCCCACAGGTAGTTGGAACGCACGATGGTGGTGTTGCGCGCGGTGTTACCGCCGCCCAACCAGCCTTTCTCGACCACCGCGACGTTGGTGATGCCGTGTTCTTTGGCCAGGTAGTAAGCGGTCGCCAGACCATGCCCGCCACCGCCGACGATGACCACGTCGTAGACCTTTTTCGGGGTCGGCGTGCGCCACATCTTCTGCCAGTTTTCGTGATGGCTGAGGGAGTGCTTGAAGAGGCCGAAGCCCGAGTAGCGTTGCATAGTCATTACTCCAAAACCGCGCTCAGCGATAAACCGGGAAATCAGCGCACAGGGCAGACACGTGCTTGGCCACGTTGGCCTCGACATCGGCGTCGCCGAGGTTGTCGAGGATGTCGCAGATCCAGCCGGCCAGTTCGATGCACTGCGGCACTTTGAAACCACGCGTAGTCACCGCCGGGGTGCCAATGCGCAGGCCCGAAGTCACGAACGGCGACTGCGGGTCATTCGGCACCGCGTTCTTGTTGACGGTGATGTGAGCGCGACCGAGGGCTGCATCCGCGTCCTTACCGGTGAGGCCCTGACGGATCAGGCTGACCAGGAACAGGTGGTTATCGGTGCCGCCGGACACTACATCGTAGCCGCGTTTGATGAATACGCTCGCCATCGCCTGGGCGTTGTCGATCACTTGTTGCTGGTAGGCCTTGAAACCTGGCTCCAGCGCTTCCTTGAAGCACACGGCCTTGCCGGCGATGACGTGCATCAACGGGCCGCCCTGGGCTCCGGGGAACACGGCAGCGTTGAGTTTCTTTTCAATCGCTTCGTTGGCCTTGGCCAAAATCAGGCCGCCCCGTGGACCGCGCAGGGTCTTGTGGGTGGTGGTGGTGACCACGTCGGCGTACGGCAGCGGGTTCGGGTACAGGCCAGCGGCGACCAGGCCGGCGACGTGGGCCATGTCGACGAACAGCAGCGCGCCTACCTTGTCGGCGATGGCGCGAAAGCGTGGGAAGTCCAGGGTCTTGGAGTAGGCGGAGAAACCGGCCACGATCATTTTCGGCTGGCACTCGACGGCCAGACGCTCGACTTCGTCGTAGTCGATCAGGCCGGTGTCAGTGTTGATGCCGTATTGCACCGCGTTGTACAGCTTGCCCGAGGACGACACTTTGGCGCCGTGGGTCAAGTGACCGCCGTGGGCCAGGCTCATGCCCAGGATGGTGTCGCCCGCGTTGATCAGCGCCAGGTACACGGCGCTGTTGGCGGACGAACCGGAGTGCGGTTGCACGTTGGCGTAATCGGCGCCGAACAGCTGCTTGGCGCGCTCGATGGCCAGGGCCTCGACCTTGTCCACGTGCTCGCAGCCGCCGTAGTAGCGCTTGCCTGGGTAGCCTTCGGCGTATTTGTTGGTGAGGCCGCTGCCTTGCGCTTCCATCACACGTTTGCTGGTGTAGTTCTCTGACGCGATCAGCTCGATATGATCTTCCTGACGCTGCTCCTCGGCATTCATCGCCGCCAGCAGTGCATCGTCATAACCCTGGATCTGGTCTTTCTTGCTGAACATCGCGTCTCTCCCAGCCTTTCGTATTGTTGAGGCCCGTGCAGGGCCCTTTGATGCGATGGTAGGGCTGGCGCAGGCAGGCCAAATGCCTGCGCACGCCACGCAAAGGTGCGTTTACGACATTGCCGGAACAACACAGCAAATGTGGGAGGGGGTTAGGCGATGATCTGACGGACCAGTAGCAGCAGCAGGAAATGCATGGGGTAGAGCGCATACGCCCAGCGGCGCATAGGCGGTGGCGAGACATTTTTGGCGTGTCGTAATAAGACCAAACCCACCACTGGCGCAATCAGGCATGTCGCCAAGCCCAACAACGCTACAACCGTGCCGCTATTGAGCAAAACCTGCCACTGATTAGCCGCCACACAGACCAATCCCGGCAATATGCTGAAATACCAAGGCCGACGAAATACCAGCAGCATTGCCAGCGGCAGCAATACACCAAAGAAACCGAACATCAACTGGGCTGAAAAAATCGCCGCTATTGAGACGGCGATCAGCGCCAATCCTCGATCAAACAACGTCTTCTTCTGCCAACCTCGGGCAATGAGCAAGCCCAGCGCCAGGGTCGGTAACACGTTTAAGGTATCGGCATCTTCGATGAACATTCGATACGGCACTTCGCTGATCACGCTGAACAGCAACAACCAACCCAAATAGCGCCAATGGCCGGTCACCGGTGCGTTGCGGGCCCTGTGTAAATTGGCCGCAATCGCCAGGCAAAACCACGGGAACGCCAGGCGCCCAGGCACATACAGCCCATCCAGACTCAACCCCACATAGCGCAGGTGATCGAGCACCATGCTCAGCAGCGCCAGCCACTTGAGTAAATCCAGCGCGCCATCGCGGACACGTCCGACAGGCATCATTGCAGTACCGTGCATAATTCCCCAACGACTTTGCATTTACAGCGCGTGCGCACCCCTGCCTATCTTGGTTAAAGTGCGCACCAACATCGACCACAGGAATGGGCCATGACCGACAAGAGCCAACAATTCGCCAGCGACAACTATTCCGGCATCTGCCCGGAAGCCTGGGCCGCCATGGAACAAGCCAACCACGGCCATCAGCGCGCCTATGGCGATGATGAATGGACCCACCGCGCCGCTGACGGTTTCCGCAACCTGTTCGAAACCGACTGCGAAGTGTTCTTCGCCTTCAACGGCACCGCCGCCAACTCCCTGGCACTGTCGTCGCTGTGCCAGAGCTACCATAGCGTGATTTGCTCGGAAACCGCCCACGTCGAAACCGACGAATGCGGCGCGCCGGAATTTTTCTCCAACGGCTCCAAGCTGCTCACCGCGCGTACCGAAAACGGCAAGCTGACCCCGGAGTCGATCCGCGAGATCGCCCTCAAGCGCCAGGACATCCACTACCCCAAGCCGCGCGTCGTGACGCTGACCCAAGCCACCGAAGTCGGCAGCGTCTACACCCCGGAAGAAATCCGCGCCATCAGCGCCACCTGCAAGGAATTGGGCCTGAACCTGCACATGGACGGCGCGCGCTTCTCCAACGCCTGCGCGTTCCTCGGCTGCTCACCGGCCGACCTGACCTGGAAAGCGGGCGTGGACGTGCTGTGTTTTGGCGGCACCAAGAACGGCATGGCCGTGGGTGAAGCGATCCTGTTCTTCAACCATAAACTGGCCGAAGACTTCGACTACCGCTGCAAACAGGCGGGTCAGCTCGCGTCGAAAATGCGCTTCTTGTCGGCCCCCTGGGTGGGCCTGCTGGAAAACGACGCCTGGCTCAAACACGCCCGCCACGCCAACCACTGCGCACAGTTGCTGAGCAGCCTGGTGGCGGATATTCCCGGCGTGGAACTGATGTTCCCGGTGCAGGCCAACGGCGTGTTCCTGCAACTCTCGGAACCGGCTATTGCAGCGCTGACCGCCAAGGGCTGGCGGTTCTACACCTTCATCGGCAAAGGCGGCGCGCGCTTTATGTGTGCGTGGGATACCGAGGAAGAACGTGTAAGGGAATTGGCGGCTGATATTCGGGAAGTGATGGGCGCTTGAACCTGACGAATACTGGCGGATTGCCGAGTCTGTCATTTGATATTTCTGACAGCAGCGCGCTGCGTTTTCATTGACTAGCCTCTTGGAACCCGAGAAGAAAAGGCCGCTGCAGCGGCCTCCTTTTGGGGTTAACCACGCGCCGAACAATCGGCTGGAAACGGAAATCCAGAAGAGAGCCAAACCCATGGAATATCAAAGCAACAACACCACCCTGCAAAGCGACGACACTATCAGCACCACCGTCATTGATTGGGATGAGTTCCGCAAGCATGCCAAAGTCGGGGATACCATTCGCGAGCCATCGAGGACGCTGCGAATCTACGACAAAGCCTATGAATTGACAGCATCAGGCCAGCACTTTGTGGTCCACATCTACGCCCAGTAACCGTTAATACTCGCGTCGGAGACTCATGACCTCCGACGCCGATCGTTCCCACGCTTTGCGTGGGAACGCCTCCCCGGACGCTCCGCGCCCAAGCCTCCCCCCGACTCAGGGCCCCACCCATGGGCAGAAGCCGCTACGCCATCACAGAGCCCAGAGATTCAGCCCTGGTTCTGAAGAGCGCTTGCACCGAGGCGGGACGCGGAGCGTCCCAAGAGGCATTCCCACGCGGAGCGTGGGAACGAGCGGTGGTCAGAACTCGATACGCACATCCCCCTTCGGCACGCTGCAGCACGACAGGATATAACCCTCGGCTTCGTCTTCCTCGGTGATCCCGCCGTTGTGCTCCATCTCCACTTCGCCGCCGAGCTTCATCACCTTGCAGGTACCGCAAATCCCCATGCCGCAGGCTTTCGGGATCAACAACCCAAGCTTGGCCGCCGCCGCATGCACGGTTTCGCCTGGCGCCACGCGGATGCTCTTGCCCGATGCGATGAATTCCACTTGGTGCAGGTCCGCCAGGTCGACTTCCGGCGCGTCCGCCGCTTGTTCGGCTTGCTCCACCGCGTCAGCACGGGCTTCCGGTGGGGTCGCGCCAAACGACTCCTCGTGGTAACGCGCCATGTCGAAACCAGCGGCTTCCAACAAGCGCTTGACCGCGCTCATGTACGGCGTGGGGCCGCAGCAGAATACTTCGCGCTCAAGGAAGTCGGGCACCATCAGTTCGAGCATCTTGTGGTTCAGGTAACCGCGATAACCGGCCCAGGGCTCGCCCAGACCATGTTTTTCGCAGATCAGGTGCAGGCTGAAGTTGTCGATCCGCGAGGCCATATGCTCCAGCTCGCGGTGGTAGATGATGTCTTTGGGTGAACGGGCGCTGTGAACGAACGTCATGTCGACGTTGGCGTTGGTGTCGTAGAACCAACGCGCCATGGACATCACCGGGGTGATGCCCACGCCGCCGCTGAGGTACAGCACCTTCGGGCTTGGGAAGTCGATGGCATTGAACAGCCCGACCGGGCCGTGCACCGCCAGCTCCTGGCCTTCATGCAGCGTGTCGTGCAGCCAATTGGAGACCTTGCCGCCCGGTACGCGCTTGATGGTCACCGAGAAGCTGTAAGGCACCGACGGCGAGCTGGAAATGGTGTACGAGCGCATGATCGGCTGGCCTTCGATTTCCAGCTCCAGGGTGACGAATTGCCCCGGCTTGAAGAAAAACAGGATCGGCTGGTCGGCCATAAAGCAGAAGGTGCGCACGTCCCAGGTTTCCTGGATGACTTTGACGCAACGGACGATGTGCCGACCATTGGCCCAGGTCTGGGTCGTTACCGGATTCAGGAAGTTACTGGACATACTGTTCTCCACCGCCGAGGCTCGGCCTTATGGTGGCGATTCTGCGTAACACGCGAACCGCCCACTTACCTATCTGCGACATTCACATACTTACCGCGACCAGCCCCCAACGACAGGGGGTTGCGCGTCGGGATCAGATTGGGCCATGTCGCCCATGGATAAGGTTCGTCGCAACGCCGGCCCCACACTCACTCCATACGAAGACGCTTTTTTTACGCCTTGCATAGCACCAACCGTAGCCACTATTCGCCGGCCACACAGAATGGCCATGAGGACACACATGATGGACGTCACCGCAACCTTAAGCTTGGGCGATCCGCTGGAACCCGCACGCAAGGCCACCGCGCAGATGCTGCAAGAGCGCGAGCGCACTTTTTCGCTGCCACAGCCGTTTTACTCTGATGAGCGGCTGTTTGATATCGACATGCAGGAGATCTTCCAGAAAGAGTGGTTGATCGCCGGCATGACCTGCGAGATCCCCACCAAGGGCAACTACCTGACCCTGCAAGTGGGCAAGAACCCGATCATCGTGATCCGTGGCGCCGACGGCGTGGTGCATGCGTTCCACAACGTGTGCCGCCACCGTGGTTCGCGCTTGTGCACCAGCGACAAGGGCAAGGTCGCCAAGCTCGTTTGCCACTACCACCAGTGGACCTACGAGCTCGACGGCCGCCTGTTGTTCGCCGGCACCGAGATGGGCGCCGACTTCGACATGAAGCAGTACGGCCTCAAACCGGTGAACGTGAAGACCGCCGGCGGTTACATCTTCATCAGCCTGGCCGAAAACCCGCCGGCCATCGATGATTTCCTGTCGACACTGAACCATTACATGGAACCTTACGACATGGAGAACACCAAGGTGGCGATCCAGACCACCTTGTTCGAGAAAGCCAACTGGAAACTGGTGCTGGAAAACAACCGCGAGTGCTACCACTGCAACGCGTCGCACCCGGAACTGCTGAAAACCCTGCTGGAATGGGATGACGTCACCGACCCGCGCGCCGACCAGGCGTTCAAGGACCATGTGGCCGCCTCTGCCGCCGCCTGGGATGCCGAAAAGATCCCTTACGCCCACGCCAGCTTCGGCCTGCGCAACCGTATCGTGCGCATGCCGCTGCTCAAGGGCACCGTGTCGATGACCCTGGACGGCAAACAGGGCTGCGCCAAACTGATGGGCCGCATCAAGAACCCGGACCTGGGCTCGATGCGCATCCTGCACCTGCCGCATTCGTGGAACCACTGCATGGGCGACCACATCATCGTGTTCACCGTGTGGCCGATCAGCGCCCAGGAAACCATGGTCACCACCAAGTGGCTGGTACACAAGGACGCCGTTGAGGGCGTGGACTACGACGTGGAGCGCATGCGCCAGGTGTGGGACGCCACCAACGACCAGGACCGTCGCCTGGCCGAAGAGAACCAGCGTGGCATCAACTCCACCGCCTACCAGCCTGGCCCGTACTCCAAGACTTACGAGTTCGGCGTGGTGAATTTCGTGGATTGGTACAGCGAGCGCATGCTGAGCAACCTGGGCGCGGCGCCGGCGCCTTATCTCAAGGGTGTGGCGGCTCACGAGTAATACATAGGGGGTCTACACCCCCTTGCGTAGCAGCTGTCGAGCCTTGGCGAGGCTCGACAGCCGCTACGGATTACCCATTCACCACACTTTATCTCTCAATGCTCAAAAATTGATCAACTCCCTTGAAGCCCTTTACGGCTTTGCCCTCCAGCTTTCGCCCAACAACTTATCCACAGAGCCACCCACAGCAATTGTGGGCAACTGCCTGGTTCTGCTGAAATTAATCGAAGAAAATCCGTGACTTATTCAAGTCGACGATTCCTGCA
Organism: Pseudomonas lactucae; assembly: GCF_036688725.1. Taxonomy (NCBI): domain Bacteria; kingdom Pseudomonadati; phylum Pseudomonadota; class Gammaproteobacteria; order Pseudomonadales; family Pseudomonadaceae; genus Pseudomonas; species Pseudomonas lactucae. The sequence continues at coordinate 121,760 of NZ_JAQQPT010000016.1, forward strand.
AGCTATTGGTCGTTTTATGATCAATTCCACACAGGCCAAGTAAAACGTGGCCTGTAGCGGTACGCAAACACCTTATCCACAGAACCGCCAACAGACTTTGGGGGCAACTTCACGAGCGCTGTGGAAAACCGCCTCAAACCATGATTAACACGGGCTTCCAACGGTTTTACGCGCTCAAAAGACAGTTTTGGTTAAATTTTAACCAATACCTTAAAAGCTACGTATTTCGTGGGCTGCAAGGTAGAGCGAACATCTTATCCACAGATCCGCCAACAGACTTTGGGGGCAAGTTGAACACCGACACTCGCCTTATCCACACGAAAACTTCTCTAAAAACCGTCACTTAGCCTGGTTATTTTTCACCCATCAGCTTGCAGGCCTTTGTCCGCGTGGGCTGTGGACAACCGCAAACACCTTATCCACAGCCCCGTACACAGCGATTGTGGGTAACCGACCGTTTGTCAGCTGGCTGTACAAAAAATGCTCAGATTTAAAGTTCATCTACACTCTTTCTTGCAGTTATATCCAATGGCCTGGGTGAGTGCAGAAGCCCTTGGCGCAGCAATGGAGGCAGACCGGTGATGTGGCAGGGTAATCCCAGCCATCACTGCGCCAAAGGTTTCACGCTGATTGAATTACTGCTGACGCTGGCCCTGCTGGCCACGCTTTCGACAGTTGCTTATCCGCTGACGGCGTTGATGGGTAAACGTGAACGGGAACTCGACCTGCAACGTTCGTTGCGGGAAATTCGCCGTGCGATCGATGCCTACAAAGAAGCCAGCGACGATGGCCGCATTGAAAAAAGCCTCAGCGACAGCGGTTACCCGCCCTCCTTGCAGGCGTTGGTCGATGGGGTCACGGACCGAACCGATCTCAAGGGTAAAAAACTCTTTTTCCTGCGCCGCATTCCCCGCGACCCCGTCTGCGAGTGCCCCGACCGTGCGCCCGCGCAAACCTGGCAACTGCGCAGTTACAAGAGCACGGCGCAGGCCCCACAAGAGGGAGAAGATGTATTCGACGTTTCATCCCGCAGCACTCGGGAGGGGTTGAATGGAACGTTATACAGCCAGTGGTGAGCGGGGTTTTACCCTGATCGAACTGCTGGTGGTGATGGCCATCATCGCCACCCTCATGACCCTGGTCACGCCGCAGTATTTTCGCCAGCACGCCAAGGCCCAGGAAACCGTGCTGCGTCATAACCTGTCCTCCATCCGCCAGGCCCTGGACCAATACCGTGAAGACCATGGTGCCAACCCCGACTCCCTGCAAGCCCTGGTGGACCGTCGCTACCTGCGCGAAATCCCCCTCGACCCGCTGACCGGCAAGCGTGACACCTGGCAACTGCAGCCTTCCGACGAACAGGGCCTGGGCGACGTGCGCAGCGGCGCGCCAGGTAACGCCAACGATGGGAGCACCTATGCCCAGTGGTAATGCACAGCAGAAGGGCGCGGTGTTCATGGGCATGCTGGTCACGGTGGCCGTCGTGGCGGTGATGCTGATGGAGGCAGGCACCCTGTGGTCCAGCGTCTTGCAGCGCGAGCGCGAGTTGGAACTGCTGGCACGCGGCAATGAAATACGCCGGGCGATCGGCCTGTATTACGCGGTCGGCAACAGGTTCCCCAAGTCCCTCGAAGACCTGGTGCTCGACCGCCGCCAACCGACCATCAAACGCTACTTGCGCCGTGTCTACAGCGACCCGCTGACCGGCACCACCGACTGGGGCATCGTGCCGGGGCCTGGCGAAACCGTCATGGGCGTGTTCAGCAAAGCCAAGGGCATTCCGTTCAAGCAAGGCAACTTTGCAGTGATCAATCAGGGTTTTACAGGGCAAGGCAGTTATCAAGGGTGGGTGTTTCTGCATGGCTCTGTGCAGAGTAGCTCTACAACCCGTACCACTCCCATTGGAGATCAGCCGACCCATGCAGGTGATTGAACAAACACACTGATCGTTCCAGCCGTTCGGAACTTGTTTATCTGAATTGAAGGTGGACTAGAGCATGAATAACTTACAACGGCGCATGCGTTATCTATTTAGAGGGTTGGTGGCCGGGGCCGTGCTGTTGCCCGCACTCGCATCGGCCCACGTGGCGACAGACATACCGGTTGCCCGGCAGTTGCATTGTTATACCCAGCCGGATTTCTGGAGTGGCAACCCGGCCGATGTCGGCTGTAAAGAACTCAACAGTGCGAGCGGCACCTACCCGGGGCAGCAGTGGAACGAAGTGGCGAAACTGATCAAAGCCAGCAACGGTGACGATTACAACGACCAGTCAACCGTGGAACGGTTAATTCCGGACGGCAAACTGTGCTCAGCGGCCGACCCGCAGAAAGCCGGCCTCGACCGGCCTTCCGCCAATTGGTACAAAACCGCCATGACGCCCAAGAACGGTTTCGTGGAGGTGCGCATCTCCGGCACCGCCCCTCACGTCAGCAGCATCGTGAAAATCTACCTCAGCAAACCGGGCTTCAACCCCGCGACAACCGCGTTGAAATGGAGCGACCTTGACCTCGTTCACCAGGAGACCGTGACCGTCGCGCGAACAGACTGGGGCGCACAGCCACCGCCTGTCAGTGGCGTGTCGGGGTTCTTCAAATTCAATGTCGCCATCCCCGCCGGGCGTACCGGTGATGCCATATTATTCAGCCGATTCCAGCGCATAGACCCCGATGGCGAAGGCTTCTACAACTGCAGCGATATCACCCTTCATAACGACGGGCCCACCCCCACTCCCGAATGGCACGCCAAGGGTCTTTTCCAGCCGCCAGGATTTAATCCAAAGGTTGGAGACAAGATCCACTTCCGGGTATTCGGCTCCGGCAAGGCACATAGCGAAGTCGTTGATATCGAACATCCCGTCAAGGACGCGAACCCGCAGGTATGGGGCCCGAGTCTTGTGCAGGCGTTGGCGCCTTACAAGACGGTGGTGCAGATAGGCGAAATGAAGGGGGCAAGCATTGTGTATAACACGGCGGAACCTGGGAAAAATCAGGTTTACCTCGCCGATGAGCAAGCGTCCAAGGCGATGTCGATCATTCCGGGCGATGACCCAGGCCCGGTCAATCCGGCGCCACCGGTGGCACGGATCACAGGGCCGACCGAATTGAAGTCGGGGCAGGCCTTTACGTTCAGTGGCGCGGCATCCTCCGGGAGCAACGGCGCCTTGCTCTTCATCTGGACGGTGCCAGGCATGGCTGGCGCGCAGAACGAGATAAGCGTGAGCGGCGCGGCCTATACCGTCGTACAGCCGACCGTGTTCAAGGCACGCTTGAATGTTCGCGACCAAGAGAACGGCAAAACCAGCCAGGCGGAATTTGACTTCACCGTCACACCGGCAGTTGGTGGCGAGGAGTACCCGGACTACAAGGAAGGTACCGCATACAAAGCTGGCGACATCGTGTCCAACCAACGCAAGCACTACCAGTGCAAACCTCATCCTTATACCGACTGGTGCGCAGGTGCGGCGTCGGCGTACGCCCCCGGTACGGGCTGGGCGTGGAAGCAGGCTTGGGAAGAGGTTAAATAAACCGTCGGCGCTCAGGCTTATTCAGTTTGTGGATAAGCCCTAGCGCCAAACGTTATAGGGCGCCTGACGGCGCCTTATATCGACAAACGCTACAGTTGAACATGCAACTGTTCTAACGACGTTCTACCGGCGGTGCCCGCTCACCAGCGGGCCGGGAGAGTGATACACAACCGCCGTACCTTGGCACTCCCAACAGGGTATCTCCATGCGCACGCACACACTTATCCACCGCCTCCAACGCGGCTTCACATTGCTGGAGCTGTTGGTCGTCCTGCTGATCATCGCGCTGCTCGCCGGCTATGTCGGCCCGAAGATGTTCGACCGCCTGGAACTGGCCAAGGTACAAACCGCCCAGGGCCAGATGAAGTCACTCGGCGATGCCATGAACCAGTACCGCCTGGACAACGGCAACTACCCCGACGAAACCCTGGGCCTCAATGCCCTCGTCACGCGGCCTGCCAATGCGCCCCACTGGCAAGGTCCGTATGTGAAGGCGCTGCCGCTGGATCCGTGGGGCAACCCGTATCTCTACAAGTACCACGGCGCACCACCCAATGATGCCGACATCATCTCCCTGGGCCGCGACGGCAAGGCCGGCGGGGAGAACACCTACTCCGACATCGTGTACGGACTTTGACCGGTCATGCGCCCGCTGCGAATCGTCCTGACGTTGCTGAGCCTTTGCGGCCCAGCCCAGGCCGATTGCTGGCAGCTGGCGGCCAGCCGTTACCATATCGACCCGCTCTTGTTGTATGCGATCGCCAAGGTCGAATCGGGCCTCAACCCCAGCGCCCGCAATATCAACCGCGACGGCAGCCAGGACATCGGCCTGATGCAGATCAATAGCCGTCACCTGCCCGCGTTGGCACGGTTCGGCATCAGTGAACAGCACCTGCTCACCCAGCCGTGCACCAGCGTGCTGGCAGGCGCATGGATCCTCGCAGGTTTTATCCGCGAGCAGGGTTACGGCTGGCAGGCCGTGGGCGCCTATAACGCCGGAACCAGGCCGGATCGGCACGCGCAACGTTCGCGCTATGCCCTGGTGGTATGGCGCTACTACGGCCAATTGCTGCAGCAACGCGCAGGACAAACGCCATGATCGAGGTGGATGCCCGCGTCATTCGCGACGGCCACCTACAGACCGTGCGCCTGCAAGCCCTCGACCTGGCCCAGGCACGCCAGCAGCTGCAGGCCGACGGCGCTCGGGTGGTCGCCCTCAAGGCCCGGCGCGCGCTGCGCTTACCTCGCCGACGCAGCCCGTTCGCCCTGGGCCTGTTCATCCAGGAACTGGTGGTGCTGCTCGATGCCGGGCTGGTATTGGTGGAGGCGGTGGAGACCCTGCGCGACAAAGCACCACCGGGCGTCAACCGGCAGGTCATGAGCGATCTGCTGGCGTCGATGTACGAGGGCAACTCGCTGTCCAGAGCGATGCAGCTCAAGCCACAGGTCTTCCCTGCGCTGCTGGTCGCCACGGTGGCGTCTTCCGAACACAGCGGGCAGTTGGCCGTGGCGCTGCGCCGCTACCACCATTTCGAAGCGCACCTGCAAACCGTCAAAAAGCGCGTCAGCGGCGCACTGATGTACCCGCTGGTGGTGCTGAGCGTGGGCGCGTTGATCCTGCTGTTTTTGCTGTTCTTTGTGATTCCGCGGTTTGCCTCGGTGTTCGATGCGGTCACCGACCTGCCGGCCACCGCGCGGTTCATGGTGTGGTGGGGCGCGCTGGTGCAGGCACGCGGCATGGAACTGCTGCTCGGCCTGCTGCTGGCGATTGGCGCGTTGGTGCTGTTGTTTCGCAGCACCGCGTTCAAGCGCCGCGCGGCGGGCCTGTTCTGGAAAATCCCCAGCCTGGGTGCTCAACGCACGCTGTTTATCCTGGCGCGGTTTTACCGCACCGCCGGCATGTTGCTGATGGGCGGGATGCCAGTCGTCATGGCGCTGCAATTGTCCGGCGCGCTGTTGCCCCCAGAGCGCCAGGCCGACCTGCGCCATGCCATGACCGATATCCAGGCCGGGCAACCGTTATCCATGTCGCTGGCACGCCATCAGCTGACCACCGCCGTCGCCGAGCGCCTGTTGCGCGTCGGTGAGCAAAGCGGCGAGCTGGCGGCGATGTGCGAGCGCATCGCGCAGTTTCACGACGAGGCACTGGAGCGCGCCATCGAGTTGTTCAGCAAGGTCTTCGAGCCGCTGCTGATGCTGGTGGTAGGCGGGTTGATCGGCTTGATCGTGTTCATGTTGTACATGCCTATTTTCGAGCTGGCGGGGTCTATCCAGGGGTAACGCACATGAGCGACACCACGCACAAATGGCAGGCCCTGGCGGCGCAACGGGGCATTACGCTGTCTGCTTACCTGACGCAGCTGCTGACCGAGGCGCCCGATCAATTGCGTGCCGTCGCCCTGCCCCTGGGCCTGCTCGACATCGCCCCCCACACCCTCGGCGAAGCGTGGCGCTTCGACCTGCTGCCATTGCCCCAGGCGCTGCTCCACAACGTGCTGCCGATGGATTACCTGGGCCGGCCTTGCCTGGTGCTCGGCGACCCTTTCACCCTGGCCAGCAGGCAATGGCTGCAATCGTCCCTGACGTTACGGCAATTGCCCCTGGCGATGAGTCTGCCCGGCGCGGTCAAGGCCCAACTGGCCAAGGCCGAAGCCAGCCAACGGGTGATGCGGCCGTTCGGCGAGGACGACCATAACGCCAGGGTCAGCGAGGCCGCCCAGGAGATTTCCCTGAGCAGTATTGCCCGCGATGACAACCCGGTGGTGCGCCTGGTCAATTCCATGTTGTTCGACGCCTTGCAAAGCCGCGCCAGCGACATTCATGTGGAAACCACGCCCCAGGGCCTGGTGATCAAATACCGCATCGACGGCGTACTGCAACCGATGGGCAAGGCAGCCGGGCTGGACATGGCCGAGCAGGCGTTGTCGCGGATCAAGGTGCTGTCGGAGCTGGACATCGGCGAACGACGCGTGCCCCAGGACGGGCGCTTCAAAATGGCTATCCAGCGTCGCGAAGTGGATTTTCGGGTGTCGATCATGCCCAGCATCCACGGCGAAGATGCGGTGTTGCGTATCCTCGACAAATCCCAGCGCGGCGAATCCCTGAGCCTGGAGAACCTCGGTCTGGCCGCCGACACCATTGCGCGCATCCGCATGCTGGCCAGCGAGCCCTACGGCATGTTGCTGGTGACCGGTCCCACCGGCAGCGGCAAATCCACCACCCTGTATGCGGCCTTGTCGGAAACCAATACCGGCGAAAAAAAGATCATCACCATCGAGGATCCGGTGGAATACGAACTGCCCGGCGTCCTGCAGATTCCGGTCAACGACAAGAAGGGCCTGACCTTCGCCCGTGGCCTGCGCTCGATCCTGCGGCATGACCCGGACACCATTCTGGTGGGCGAAATCCGCGACGGCGAAACCGCAGGCATTGCGGTGCAAGCCGCGCTGACCGGGCATCTGGTGATGTCGTCGGTGCACGCCAACAGCGCCTTCAGTGTGCTGGAGCGCTTTACCTATATGGACGTGGACCCGGCCAGTTTTGTCGAAGCGCTCAACGGCGTGGTCGCGCAGCGCCTGGTACGGCGTATCTGCGCGGATTGTGGGATTGAGGCACAACCGGATGCGGATATCGTGCGCCTCGCCCAGCTCCCGGAGGCTCAGCTCAAGCAGGGCCACTATCGCGTGGGCAAGGGCTGCGAGGCCTGCCGCCACACCGGCTATCGCGGCCGGCTGGCCCTGGCCGAAGTGCTGAGCATGACGGACGGCATCAAGGAGGGCCTGCTCAAGCGCAGTTCCGCCTTCACGCTGCGTGAACTGGCGCGTGAAGCCGGCCACGTATTTATCCGCGATATCGCCCTGGCCCATGCCGCCGCCGGCGACACCACGCTCAAGGAGATCCACCGTGTCATTTCCCTTTATTGAACACGTGGTGGGGCTGCACGGCGCCAGCGCCGAGTGGGGCGCGCGTCCGCGTTGGCACGGTGCGACGGTGTGGCATGCACGCCACGCGGGCGATCCGTTGGCGGCCTGCGCCGAGCTGTTGGGCCAGGCACCGCGAGGGCGCGTCGCGTTTCTGGACCGGGCCACGCTGCTGTTGGGCTTCCCCCATGTGCACTACTTGATGTTGCCCTGGCAAACCGGCCTCTACGCCCGGCAAGACTGGCAAGGCTTTGCCCAGGCGCTGTTCAACCAGCAGATGGGCATCGACCCTGAACACTGGCAGATACAGATCGCCGACAGCGACTTCGGGCAACCACGCCTGGCCTGCGCGACGTCCCGGCTGCTGCTGCAAGAACTGCGCGACCTGTTCAAGCTCAACCGCCTGCCCCTGGTGAGCTGCACACCGTTGTTGACGGCGGTCGCCCGCCGGTACTGGCGGCAGTTGCACACTGACTGTGTGCTGGCGGTGCCTGACGCAGACAGCCTCAGTTGCCTCTACCGACAGCAGGGGCTCATCGATCAGGTGTGTGTCATCCCCACCCAACCCGGCAGCGCCTTGAGCGATAACCTGTTCACCGTCGACCTGCTCTGCGAGCGCCACGCACTTGCCACGCAAGTCGTCACCAATACCGCGTCGCAAAACCGCCTGGGGCCTGTGCACCCTTGGCTGGAGGCAGCGTCAACATGAACGCCCTGCGCGCGCCCCGTGCGCCGGGTGTGGACTTCCAGCGTGCCGGCGCAACCCACCGCCCTGTGATCGCCGCGCTATGGCTGGTGGCAGCCGTGCTGCTGTTGAGCACCTGGCAACATTGGCAACGCATGGCGCAACGGCAACAGCAGACCGACGCGCTGGAGCAGCACTTCATCCAGCTGACCCGCCAACAGGAGCAGTTGATCCAGGCCGCCAGCCACCTGTCGCCCCGGCAAAAACAACAGCTGGCAGCCTTCGCCCAACAAAAGGCCAGCCCCTTCGCGCTGATGGATGCCGTGGCGCTGGCCTGGTCCAGGGAAATCGCGCTGACACGCGTGGAGGTCAACACCCAGGCCCAACAGATTCACCTGGACCTGGAAGCCAAACAGCTGGGCGATGCGTTTCGCTTTGTCGACCGCCTCAAGGCCCAGCCCGGCGTGCGCGTGAACCTGCAGCGCAGCGCGCTCAAGAGCAGCGACCCGCAACACCCCGTACAGGTCAAACTGACCGTTGGCGCAGGCTAGCCGCCCATGGACACACTCACTCGCCACCTGCCGCGCCTGCGTTGGCAATGGATGCAATGGCAACAGCGCCTGGGCTTCTGGGGCGTATTGGCGTTGGCCGTGATGGCCGCCGCCCTGGTGGTGGAAGTGAGCGTGATTCATCCGGCGAACAGCGCGGACCGTGAGCGGCGCCAGATCCTGGAAGCCGGCATCGCCGAACAACCCCAGGAGGTGCAGGTGACTGAACCGGCGGTGGTTGAACACCTGCCGAACGCGGACGACTTTGCCCCACGCCTGGAGCGACTGCTGGGCCTGCTGACGCAACGCGGCTTCATCGTCGAACAGACCACCCTGGCCTACTCTGCGCCTGGCGACACCGGGTTGCAGCGACTTGAGGTCGAGATCCCCCTCAGCGGGCCCTACAGCCTGTTGCGCGAAGCGCTGAATGCTGTCACGCAAGAACCGGCGGTGCGCATCGAGAACCTCACGCTCGAACGTAAGGAAATCACCAGCGGCATGTTGAACATCACCCTCAAATTGAGCGTGCTGGGGGTGGTGGAATGAAACTGTCACTTTCTTTACGCGTGCTGTTGCTGCTGACGTTGATCGGCTGCGGCTGGCTATTCTGGCAGGACACCGTCGACAGCCCACAGAGCGCCGCGCCGACGCCCATCGCCGCCGAACCCGCGGCCCCCGCGCCAACGCTCGCCCCCGCCATCGCGGCGCCGAGCGCCCCGCTCGACCTGTTCCCCGTGCAAACCTGGACGCCTGCGCCACCGCCCGTACCAATCGACATCGCGCCGCCCAAACCACCGCCGCTGCCGTTTACCGTCAGTGCCCAATGGCGCTACGAAAACCAGGCAAAAATCGTCGTGCTGCGCGGCAACGGCGGCCAGTACACCCTGTGCAACCGCTGCTCGGTGCCCGGGCGCATCGTGCCCGGCAAGATGCTCGATGCCCACTACCGCCTGGACGAACTCACCGACACCCGCGTGGTGCTGACCTACATGCCGCTCAAGCATGTCAGCACCTTGCGCCTGGACACACACTGACTTGGGAAGAACACAATCATGACCCTCCGTGCGTGGATACCCCTGAGCCTGGCGTTGTTTGGCCTGAGCGGGTGCGAGACCGAACGGGCGATCCGGCACAGCGACCAATTGCGCCAGCAGGGCGATATCCTACGCTCGGTCGAGGTGCTGCAAACCGAAGCCAAGGAAGACCCCGAGAATATCCAGTTGCGCACCGCCCAATTCGGCAAGCTGGAATTACTGGTCGCCCAATACAGCCGCGAAGCCAGCACCGCACTGCTGCGCGGCGACGATGCGGCGGCCACCCGCGCCCTGGAAACCATCCTCAAGTACGACCCCGCTAACCTTGGCGCGCGGCAGGAGATCCAGAGCATCCAGGCGATGAAACAACTGCGCCCGCAACTGGCGCAAGCCTACGAAATGAAACGCGCGAACCCGGTCGAGGCGCTCAACCTGGTGCGCCGGATCATCGCGCAAAAACCCAACTACCGAGAGGCGCTGGACTTTCGCAACGCCCTGACCCGCGAGCTGGTAAGCGCCGACTATCTCAGCGCGGACCTTTCCGAAGCCATGCGCAAACCCCTGAGCCTGGAGTTCAGCGCCCAAAGCCTGACCACGATTTTCGAAACCATTGCGCGGCTGTCGGGGGTCAATTTTGTCATCGACAAAGACGTCAACCCCAGCGCCTCGGCGAGCATGACGGCTAGCCGAACCACGGCGGAAGACGCACTGAACCTGATGCTGACCACCCAAGGGCTGGACAAGAAAATCCTCAATGCCAATACCATCCTGGTTTACCCACGGCGCCCGGACAAAGAGCGTGAATACCGCGAACTGGCGGTGCGCACGTTCTACCTCAGCCACAGTGACCCCAAGGTCGTCGGCGCCGAGATCAAGCAAGTGCTCAAACCCAAGGAAGTGCTGGTGGACGAGCGCTTGAACGCGGTGATCGTGCGCGACGGGCTGGACACCCTGAGCGCGGTGGAAAAACTGGTGGAGGCCATCGATATCGCGCAGTCGGAAGTGACCATCGATATCCAGGTGCTGGAGGTCAGCCTGAACGATGAGTTGAACCTGGGTATCCAGTACCCCGAGAGCGTTGGCCTGTCGGTGGGCAACCTGGCCAACGTGCCCGCCGGGCTGGCGGGCATCCCGCTCAGCGCATTGCGCGGCATCAATGGCGATAACATCCTGCTGGATGCGGGCAGCACCTCGGCGCGCATCAACATGCTGCAGCGCAGCGGTAATACGGTGACCCTGGCCAACCCCAGGGTCCGCGTGCGCAATCGCGAAGAGGCGGCAGTGAACATCGGCGACAAAGTCCCGATGGTGACCACCACCACCGCCAACGACATCACCACCTCGTCGGTGACCTACCAGGACGTGGGGCTGCAGATCACAGTCAAGCCCAACATCAGCCTGAGCGATGAGGTGAACCTGGAGTTGAATGTGGAAATGAGCCACATCACCAAGCGCATTCCCGCCTCGGAAAACGTGCAGGCCACCTTCGAGCTGGGCTCACGTTCAACCAAGACGCTGCTGACCGCACGCAACAACGAAACCCAGATTGTATCGGGGCTGATTCGTACAGCGGATGTCGACGAAGGCTCGGGGTTGCCGTGGTTGAGCCAGATCCCCTGGATCGGCAAGAAGCTGTTCGGCACCAACCAGAGCACGCAGCAGAAGACCGAGATCATCCTGCTGCTCACACCGAGAATCGAGCGCAACCTGGACTTGCCGATTTCGCAGATCAGTACCTTCCACAGCGGCACCGAGGCACGCAGCTCGACCGAGGGCATGATCCTGCGCGATACCACCGAAAAAATGATCCTCAAACCGATCGGAGGCAACCCGACGCCCGCGCTGCCACCGCCGATGCAGCAGCCGGACTCGACCTGGCAAGCACTGCCGCCACCGTTGCCGGAGTTGGTGCCCAAGCCTGCGCCGGAACCTGCACAACCTTAACTTCTGATGGAGATCAAAATGTGGGAGGGGGCACCCCGATAGCCATAGGTATCTACACAACTTCCGCTGAGCGAAAAATCTAGAGCCAATGGCTGTTGTAATCGTCGCACCGCCCGCGCTGGACTGCGAAGCAGCCCCAAAACCCGCACCTCGGTTTGTCCTGACATACGGCGTTGGCCTTATTGGGGCCGCTGCGCAGCCCAGCGCGGGACAAGCCCGCTCACCACAGGGTGAATTATCAGCGTTTAAAAATTGTGTAGATACTCATGCCCCGATAGCGGTGGGTCAGCGCACGACGCCTTCTTCTATGAGCAGTTTGAGAATGGCTTGCGCACCGGCTTCAGGGCTAAGCCCCTTGAGCACCTGCCCCCCGCCACCACTGGCCTTGGCCGTGGCGGCTTTCATGCGGTCGGCGCCGCTCTTGGCCTTGATCACCTTGAGGCGCTTGGGCCGAGGCTTGGCCGGTTGCAGCACCGCGCCGGTGAACAGCTCGTCTTCTTCGACTTCCACCTCATGGGCCGCCAGCTCACCGCGCTGCGCCGGGCCGTACGCGCTTTGCCGAGGCTTGGGCGCGGCGTTATCCACCGTCGCCAAAAACGGCAGACGCACTTTCAGCCGACGCCGCTGACCGCGCGGCAAGGCCTGCAGCACATGGGCCACACCGCCTTCAATCGACTCGACCTGAGCCAGCCCGACAATCAACGGCCAACCCAATTGCTCGGCCAGCAGGAACGGCAGCATGCCCGAACCTTCACCGGTTTCCGCCTGGCTGCCGGTGAGCACCACCTGCGCGCCAGCGTCGCGCAAATAGTCGCTGAGCACCGGCAACGCGTCGGCGCCGGCCGGTTGTTCGAGTACATGCAGTTGTGGCAGCCCCATGCCCAGGTAGCTGCGCAAGGTCGGCTCGGCAATGTTGCCGGCGTGCAGCACCTGCAACTTATCCCCAGCCATTTGCAGGCCCAGTTCGACGGCGCGGGCATCTTGCTCCGCACGCCGTGGGCGACCCGACGTGGGGTGGGCACCGATAGAAACCAGGCTGATTACATTCGTCGTCATGGCCATATCCTTAAGCCGCATCGCGCTTGGCGCCGTTGCGGTAGGCCTCGACCGCATCGATCAAGGCTTTCAGTATCGCGGCGCTTTCGCCGATCACCGACAAGTCGGCACGCTTGATCATGTCGCAACCGGGGTCGAGGTTGATCGCCACCACCTTGTCGCAGGCACCGATGCCTTGCAGGTGCTGGATCGCCCCGGAAATCCCCACGGCCACATACACCCGCGCCGTGACCCAGGTGCCGCTGGCGCCGACCTGGCGATCACGCGCCATGAAGCCATCGTCCACCGCGACCCGCGAGGCGCCTTCGGTGGCGCCGAGGGCGGCGGCGGTCTGGTGGAACAGGTCCCAGTCCTTCACGCCGTTGCCGCCGGAGAAAATGAATTCCGCTTCGGCCATCGGAATCGCCGCCGGGTCCACCGCCACCGCACCAAGGTCTTCGATACGCGGCAGGCTGCGCGCCAGGGTTGTGGATAACTCCACGGGCAATACCTCGTGGCGGGTGTCGCTGACCGGATCGGCGCATTCCACCGCAGCGAGGATCAAGCGCGGCAATGCTCGCGCCAGATCTTCCTGACCCGCGCCGGCACGGCCGATGCACTCCTCGCCCTTGATCTGCCACACCCGTGTGGCCGGGCGTTCCTTGAGGCTGGCGGCAAAACGCCGGCCCAACTCGCCGCCACCGCTACGGCTGTCGGGCAACAACCAATGGCGCGGGTTGAACTGGTTATCCACAGCGCGCAGACCCTGCACGCGTTGCTCCGGTGAATAACCGTCGAACTCGTGGCCGTCCAGCACCAGCAGGCGGTCGACACCGGCGGTGGCAAACGCGCTTTCCTTGTGCTCGCCAAACACCACCGCCAACACCGCGCCGTCGTTGCCGGCGAGTTGCCGCGCCAGGCCCAGCAGGTCGCGGTCGTGGCTGCTCAGGCGGCCGCCGACCATGTCCGGCACTACGTTGATGTAGAACGCAGGCGCAGGCACCTGATGCAGCGGCAATTGCACCTCCACAGCGGCGGTGCGTTTGGCCGCGCCGCCCTGCTGGGCGCCGCTGCGGTCAATGCGCTTGATGCCGTTGGGGCCGATAAAACCGACACCATGCACGTTTTTGCGGATAACGCCGTGAGGCCCCATCCAGCTGTGTTGCACAGGCTGCATCGCCGCGTGCAGCGGGTGCAGACGGTTACGGGCAATCCATTCGGCCCGTGGGTCGCGGCGGATAATGTCGCTCATCAGTGCACCTCCGCAGGTTCACGTTTAGGCGCTTTCGCCGGCGCAGAGTCTTCAAGCAACGCGTCGGCCACCAGCTCGGCAATGTCTTTGATCAACGGGCGTGGTTCGACCACACCTTCGAGCATCGCGGTGCATTGCGGGCAACCCACGGCCACCAGTTCGGCGCCGGTTTCGCGGATGTCTTCCATGCGCATGTCCGGGATCCGTTGCTTGCCGGGGATGTCGGTGATCGGCGCCCCGCCGCCACCGCCGCAGCAGCGCGAACGGAAGCCCGAACGTTGCATCTCCTTGACCTCGATGCCCAACGCACGCAGCACTTGGCGCGGGGCCTCGTACTCACCGTTGTAGCGGCCCAGGTAGCATGGGTCGTGATAGGTCACGCTGTTGCCTTTGTGCTGGCCCAGGTTCAGCGCGCCGTCGCCGATCAGCTCGGCCATGAAGGTGCTGTGGTGCTGCACGAGGTAGTTGCCGTTGAAGGCGCCGTACTCGTTTTTCAGCACATGGAAGCTGTGCGGGTCGCAGGTGACGATGCGCTTGAAACTGTACTTGGCCAGGGTCTGGATATTGCGCGAGGCCAGCAGTTGGAACGTCGCTTCATCGCCCAGGCGTCGCGCCACGTCGCCGCTGTCGCGTTCTTCCAGGCCGAGTACGGCGAAGTCGACCTTGGCCGCCTTCAGGACCTTGACGAAAGCACGCAGGGTGCGCTGGTTGCGCATGTCGAAGGCACCGTCGCCGACCCAGAACAACACGTCGGCACTGCCTTTTTCGCTGAGCAATGGCAAGTTCAAATCCGCCGCCCAGTTCAGGCGCCCGCCCGGCGCGAACCCGCCGGGGTTGTCGGTGGCGATCAGGTTTTCCAGGACTTCGGCACCCTTGTTCGGCGTGGCGCCTTTTTCCAGGGTGAGGTGGCGGCGCATGTCGACGATGGCGTCCACGTGCTCGATCATCATCGGGCACTCTTCCACGCAGGCACGGCAGGTGGTGCACGACCACAAGGTCTCGGCGTCCACCAGGCCGTTGACGATCGGCTGGTGCGGGTTGCCGCCGTGTTCGCCGATCGGTTTGCCTGGATACGGGCTGCCGGCGAACTTGGCATCAGTGCCACCGGCCAGGCCGACCACCATGTCCTGGATGAGTTTTTTCGGGTTCAGCGGCTGGCCGGCGGCGAATGCCGGGCACGCCGCTTCGCACTTGCCACACTGCACGCAGGCGTCGAAGCCGAGCAGTTGGTTCCAGGTGAAGTCTTTGGGTTTTTCCACTCCCAGGGGCGCGGTTTTGTCGCTCAGGTCCAGCGGTTTCAAACCGGTGGAGCGCCCGCCGCCGAAGCGTTCGGCACGGCGGTGCCAGGCCAGGTGCAGGGCACCGGCGAAGGCGTGCTTCATCGGCCCGCCCCAGGTCATGCCGAAGAACATCTCGGACACGCCCCACAGCACACCGACGCCCAGCAGCGCCGCCAGCAACCAGCCGCCAAAGTTCGCCGGCAGAATCCCGGCCACCGGCAAGGTCACCAGGAAGAAGCTCACCGAGAACGCCATCAGGCTCTTCGGCAGGCGCATCCATGGGCCCTTGGACAGGCGCGCGGGTGGGTTGCGGCGGCGCAGGTACATGAAGATGGCGCCGACAAACATCAACACCGAGGCCAGCAGCAAGGCATACCCGAGGATACGGTTCTGCAGGCCAAAGCCGTGTACCAGAATCGCCAGCAAAGCCGACAGCACAAAACCCAGCGCCGTGGCGACGTGGGTATTGGCGATGTATTTGTCGCGGGCGACCACGTGGTGCAGGTCGACCATGTAGCGCTTGGGCATGGCCAGCAGGCCGCCCAGCAGGTCGACCTTGGAGGCTCGGCCACGGCGCCACATGTTCACGCGGCGCAGGGCGCCGAGGACGGCGAGGCCCAGGGCGGCAAACAGGAGAATAGGCAGCAAGGTGTTCAACATGGTGAAGCTCCCACAGACCACACAAAACTAATGTGGGAGGGGGCTTGCCCCCGATAGCGGTGGGTCAGCTACAGCTGTATCAACTGACACTCCGCCATCGGGGGCAAGCCCCCTCCCACATTTGAACCCAGTCGGCTTAGAAATCCTTGCACAGGCGCAGGGCGTCATAGATGGCGGCATGGGTATTACGCTGCGCCACACAGTCACCGATGCGAAACAGCAAGTACCCCTCGCCCGCTTCGCTCAGGCACGGCTGCGGCTTGATCGCGAACAGGGCTTCGACGTCGATCTGGCCCTTGTTGCGCGACCCTTCCTTGAGCCCGTAGTAAATCGCTTCGTCCGGACGCACGCCGTTCTCCACCACCACCTGGTCGACCACCCGTTCTTCCTTGGCGCCGGTGTATTCGTTCTCCAGCACCGCCACCAGCTTGTCGCCCTCGCGGTAGACCTTTTCCAGCATCATGTCGCCGGTCATGATCACTTCCTTGGGGTACATGCTGCGGTAGTAAGTCGGGAACGACGTACCGCCAATCGCAACGCCCGGCTTGATGTCATCGGTGACGATCTCCACCTGGCTGCCCTTGTCCGCCAAAAAGTCAGCCACCGACATGCCGGTGAACTCACAAATGGTGTCGTACACCAGCACGTTCTTGCCCGGTGCCACCTTGCCGTCGAGTACATCCCAGCTGCTGACGACCAAACCTTCGGCCGCGCCCCAGTGTTCGTTCTGCTCGATAAACGGATGCCCGCCCACCGCCAGTACCACCACGTCCGGACGCAGGTCCAGGATGGTTTCGGCATCCGCCGCCACGCCCAGGCGCAGGTCGACTTTCAAGCGTGCCAGCTCCAGTTGGAACCAGCGGGTGATGCCGGCGATCTGGTCGCGTTGCGGGGCCTTGGAGGCGGTGGTGATTTGCCCGCCGATAAATTCTTTTTTCTCCAGCAGGGTCACATCGTGCCCACGTTCGGCCGCTACGCGCGCCGCTTCCATCCCGGCCGGGCCGGCACCAACCACCACGACTTTGCGCTTGGGCCCGGTGGATTTCTCGATGATGTGCGGCACGCCCATGTATTCACGGGAGGTGGCGGCGTTCTGGATACACAGCACATCCAGGCCCTGGTACTGACGGTCGATGCAGTAGTTGGCGCCGACGCACTGCTTGATCTGGTCGATCTGACCCATCTTGATCTTGGCGATCAGGTGCGGGTCGGCGATGTGCGCACGGGTCATGCCGACCATGTCCACATAGCCGCCTTCCAGAATCCGCGTGGCCTGGTTCGGGTCCTTGATGTTCTGCGCGTGCAGCACCGGGACCTTGACCACTTCCTTGATGCCGGCCGCCAGGTGCAGGAACGGCTCCGGCGGGTAGCTCATGTTCGGGATCACGTTGGCCAGGGTGTTGTGAGTGTCGCAACCCGAGCCCACCACGCCGATGAAATCGAGCATGCCGGTGTCGTCGTAGTACTTGGCGATCTGCTTCATGTCCTCGTGGGACAGGCCGTCCGGATGGAACTCGTCGCCGCACAGGCGCATGCCCACGCAGAAATCGTCACCCACTTCGGCGCGCACGGCCTTGAGCACTTCCAGGCCGAATTTCATGCGGCCTTCGAAGGTGCCGCCCCATTCGTCGGTACGCTTGTTGACCCGTGGGCTCCAGAACTGGTCGATCATGTGCTGGTGCACGGCGGACAGTTCCACACCGTCCAGGCCACCGGCCTTGGCGCGCTTGGCGGCGCTGGCATAGTTGCCGATCACGCGCCAGATTTCTTCCGGCTCGATGGTCTTGCAAGTGGCACGGTGCACCGGTTCACGCACGCCGGACGGCGACATCAGAGTCGGCCAGTTGAAGCCGTCCCAACGCGAGCGACGGCCCATGTGGGTAATCTGGATCATGATCTTGGCGCCATGCTTGTGCATGGCGTCGGCCAGGTTCTGGAAGTGCGGGATGATGCGGTCGGTGGACAGGTTCACCGAACTCCACCATTCCTGGGGGCTGTCGATGGCCACCACCGAGGAGCCGCCGCAGATCGCCAGGCCGATACCGCCCTTGGCTTTCTCTTCGTAATACTTCACGTAGCGGTCGGTCGTCATGCCGCCGTCGGTGGCATACACCTCGGCGTGCGCGGTACTGAGCACGCGGTTGCGGATGGTCAGTTTGCCGATCTGGATCGGCTGGAACATTGCTTCGAAAGCCATGGCACGGTCCTCGGCTTACAGCGGCTTGACGGTGAACAAACCAGAATCAAAGCCCTCTTCGGAGCCTCCGTAGACTTGTTCGGCGACGGTGCGGATGTTGCTGCCACGCGCTTGCAGGATCTGGTCCATGGCACCGGCAAACCAGCCGGTGAACATGTAGTCCACCTTGCGCCCGACCTTGCCGTACACGTAGACGAATGCCGAGTGTTCGAGCTTGACGCTGGCAGTGCCTTTGTCGAGGTCGATGTCCTGGATCTTGAACAGGCCCCAGCCGCGTTGCGACAGGCGCTTCATGTAGTGTTCGAACACCGCGACGCCTTCCAGGCCGTGGCACTCGGCTTCTTTTTCACACCAGTGCCAGGCGGATTTGTAGCCGGCCTTGTAGAGGATCTCGGCGTAGGCGTCGGCGCCCAGCACTTCTTCGATGCCCATGTGGTTGTTGACGAAGAAATGGCGCGGCACGTACAGCATCGGCAGGGCGTCGGAGGTCCAGACACCGGTTTCGCTGTCGACTTCGATTGGCAATTGCGGGGCGATCTTGGCCATGGAAACTTAACTCCAGAAAATTCGTTTTAATGCCCGCCGCGCGAATGGCGGCGGGTGAAGGATTAAGCGAGCGGTGGCTTATTCGCCCCAGACGTCTTTCAATACATTGACCCAGTTCTCGCCCATGATTTTGCGTACCACACGCTCGGAATGGCCGCGTTTGAGCAGGGTCTCGGTGAGGTTGGGGAACTCGCCCACGGTGCGGATGCCCAGCGGGTTGATGATCTTGCCGAAGCTGGTCAGGCGGCGGGCGTAGCCTTTGTCATGGGTCAGCATTTCAAAGAAATCCTGGCCATGGCCCTGGGTGAAATCGGTGCCGATGCCGATGGCGTCTTCACCGACGATGTTCATGGTGTACTCGATGGCTTCGGCGTAGTCGTCGATGGTCGAATCGATGCCCTTGGCCAGGAACGGCGCGAACATGGTCACGCCGACAAACCCGCCGTGGTCAGCGATGAACTTGAGTTCTTCATCGGACTTGTTGCGCGGGTGCTCTTTAAGGCCCGACGGCAGGCAGTGGGAGTAGCACACCGGTTTTTTCGATTCGAGGATGACTTCTTCGCTGGTCTTGGAGCCGACGTGGGACAGGTCGCACATGATGCCGACGCGGTTCATCTCGCCGACGATCTCACGTCCGAAGCCCGACAGGCCGCCATCGCGCTCGTAGCAACCGGTGCCGACCAGGTTCTGGGTGTTGTAGCACATCTGCACCACACCCACGCCGAGCTGCTTGAAGATCTCGACATAGCCGAGCTGGTCTTCAAACGCGTGGGCATTCTGGAAACCGAAGATGATGCCGGTCTTGCCCAGTTCCTTGGCGCGACGGATGTCGGCGGTGGTTTTCACCGGGATCACCAGGTCGCTGTTCTCACGGATCAAGGTCTGGCTGGCCACGATGTTGTTGATCGTGGCCTGGAAGCCTTCCCACACCGACACGGTGCAGTTGGCGGCGGTGAGGCCACCTTTGCGCATGTCCTCGAACAGGTCGCGGTTCCACTTGGCAATAATCAGCCCGTCGATAACGATGCTGTCGGCGTGAAGTTCGGCTGGGCTCATCAGGCTGTCCCCTTTTTGGCGATTCATGCGCCGAATCGTCTGCCGGCGCTTTGGGGCCAGCATATGCCCAGGGGCCGACAGAGCCGGGTGCAAAAACGACAGGGGAATTGCCGAAAGCGTCAATCCGCGACAAAGGGCGTTAAGAGGTGTCTGACTGGTGGCTGTTATTTGTCTTACGCTTGAGCCAGAATTCCCGCATCAACTGATATGAGACGGCGCAATGAAATCGATTTTCCTGGCTTTGGCACTCATCGCAACCGGCGTCCACGCCGCCGAAGACACCGACAGCACACCGTGCGACGGCATCGAAAACGACAAACAAACCCTGGAATGCGCCTCCTATAACAAAACCACCGCTGAACAATTGTTGAAAGACAACTACCAGGCCCTGCTGGAACGCATGGGATCGACCTACGGCCACGACAAGACCAAGCTGGCGGACATTACCGCTCGTCTGAAGGACGCCCAACAGAAATGGGAAAAGCTGCGTGACGCCGATTGCGCCGTGGACACCTTCCCGGCGGTGACCGGCACCAAGGCGTATGCGATTGCGCAAAATGATTGCCTGGCGCGCATGAGCGATGAGCGGTCGGAGTTTTTGGAGTCGATTGGGCAGGAATAAGCGACAATCCCTGCCACTTTTAATCTGAACCAAGGCCATTCATGAGCATCTGCGGTATCGAAATCAAAGGCAGCGAAGCCATCATCGCCGTCGCCTCGCTGGACAACCAGGCGCTGACCCATGCAGCCCTGGCCATCAAGAAAATCGCCCTGGAAGACGACGATGAAGCGGCCAACGTCAAAGCCTTCGCCGCTCAGGTGAAGGCGTTTGTGCAGGCCAACGCCATCACTCGCATCGCGATCAAGAAGCGCAGCAAGAAAGGCGAATTCGCCGGCGGCCCGACCACGTTCAAGATTGAAGGGGTGTTCCAACTGCTGGACGGGGTTGAGGTGACCTTGCTGTCGCCGCAGACCATTAATGCGCAGAACAAGAAGCACAATTTTGAACTGCCGGCGACGCTGAACAAGTATCAGCATGAAGCCTACAAGGCGGCGTGTTCGGCTCTGCTAAAAAAATAAGCCCCCCACATTCAGACCCAGCTCACAGTGGATTCTGGTTGTTTTTAGTGCGGTGCTTGTGCAGCAGCCAATCTCCAAACGCCTTGTCTTCCAGCGCATACCCGCCCCGGCTCGACTTCCATACCAACTCCTTGTCACGCAAGGCATCGATACAGGCCTGAATGGTCTGGGTACCCGGCACCACATCGCTGCCCATATCCTCCAGCGCCTTGCTGACCGCGGTGATTGTGCTGTCGGTAAACGGCGCAAAGGGTTCATTGCGGTGCAAGCGTTCCACCATCACCCGCAGCACCGCACGTTGCGGGATGGTCAGGGCGTTCCAGGCGCTTTCGAATTCGGTCCACACTCCCGCGCGCAGCAATTCGGCACGGCTGTGCAGCAATTGGCCCAGATTGCTCGCCTCACCCAGCTCCAATGCGACTTCACCGATGATGGTGCGCAGCATCTCGGGGCGACGGCCGACCAGCTCGAAGGCGGCGTCGATATCCGCCGCCTTGAACTGGTTGGTCTTGGCCAGGTGGGCATTCAGGTGCGCCGTGTAGGCCTGGGTGAACTCTTTGCCCAGCAGTGGAAACGGCGTGATGCTGGAGCCGAAGAACGGCTGGCTCTTGCCCAGGACCAGATGGGCCAGCTTGTCGCGGTTGGAACCGGTGAACACCAGGTGCAAGCCACTGCCGTCCTCGTCACGGCCTTGGTTGAGCTGATCCCGGGCGGCCTTCAGCGCGAACATCGCGTTGATACCGGAATCGCTGCTTAATGCGTGCTGCGCTTCGTCAATCACCAGCACTACGGGTTTTTCGGCAGCGCTGTGGAGCAACTCCAAGGCCTGGGTCAACGTCGCGCCAACGGGCAATTGGGGCTTGCTGAAGTCCCAGGACAAGGTACGCAGAAAGCTCAGTTTCTCGATTCCAATGTTCTTGGCCAGCTTGCGAATGCCTTTTTCATAGGGAACCAGAGCAGCGGCAATAGCACTGGCGATCAACTCCGCCGGATCTTTGTCTTTGTCAGCCCACAGGTCGACATACACGGCAAGCCAACCCCGAAGCTGACACTCCGGGATCAAATCTTCACGCAAAAATGTACTTTTGCCGGTGCGACGCGGTGCCGCGAGAAACAGGCCAGAGGTGAAATCCTGAATACCAGCCCCCACCAGGCCGTCGGCAATGCTGCTTGCCAGGGTGGGGCGGCGGAACACGAAGCCGCTGTGCTTGGACATGATTTTATACTCAATTATGCAACGGACTATAAATTATAGTGAGCAGTATAATTAACTATAATTGCCCGTCAAACCACCTCCCGTCGCCGATCCTCCCGCGGACACTTCGTAAACCTCGCCCGATAACTGCGAGTGAAATACGACGGCGATTCAAACCCACAGGCAATGCTCACTTCCAGCACACTCAGGTCGCTCTGACGCAGCAATTGCCGGGCTTTTTCCAGGCGCAGGCCGAGGTAGAAGTTGCTGGGTGTGTCGTTCAGGTGCAGACGAAACAGGCGCTCCAACTGACGCCGGGTGACTTTGATCGCGTCGGCCAACGCCAAGGTGCTCAGGGGCGGCTCGGTGTGTTGTTCCATCTCGCCGATCACCTGCACCAGTTTCTTGTTGTTGATGCCGTAGCGCGTGGCGATCTGCATGCGCTGGTGGTCTTTGCGCGGACGTATGCGGCCGAGCACGAATTGCTCGGACACCTGAATGGCCAGCTCCGGACCGTGGGCCTGGGCGATCAGGTCGAGCATCAGGTCGATGGACGCGGTGCCGCCGGCGCAGGTGATGCGACGACGGTCGATCTCGAACAGCTCCTGGGTCACCGTCAGCTGTGGATAAGATTCCTTGAACGCATCGATGGCTTCCCAGTGCAGGGTCAGCCGATGGCCGTCGAGCAGGCCCGCTTCGGCGAGCACGCAGGCGCCGGTGTCGATGGCGCCGAGGGTCACACCGTCATGGTCGAGGCGGCGCAGCCAATGTTCCAGCGCAGGGGTGGCGAACTGCAGCGGTTCGAAACCCGCCACCACCAGTAAGGTCGCGCCTTTTTTCAGCGGCTCCAACGCCGCGTCGGCATTGACCGACATGCCATTGCTCGCCAATACCGCGCCGCCGTCGGCGCTCAACACATGCCAGCGGTACAGCTCGCCACGAAAGCGGTTGGCCACCCGCAGCGGTTCCAGCGCGGAAATAAAGCCAATGGCCGAAAACCCCGGCATCAGTAGAAAGTAGAAATCCTGGGACATGGTGGCGCTCTCGTCATACGGGCAGCGTGGCACTGTGATACTCCCGTTCACCGGCGGATTCAAGGGGACAGGTCGCTACAGTGCAAGAGCCGGTCGCCGCCGTGCGTTTTGTCGGTTGCGAAGGTACGTAACTTGGCCTCACGGCGCACAAAGACGCCGGACCCCACAATAACGACCTGCCGAGGGACCCACCATGAACCGACTGATCCGCCGCTGCGTGCTCGCACTCAGCGCCAGCGCCATCTTGAGCACCAGCATATTCGCGGCCGACGCCGAATCCTGCCGGAACGTGCGCATGGGCGTGGTGAACTGGACCGACGTGATCGCCACCAGCGCCATGACCCAGGTGTTGCTCGACGGCCTCGGCTACAAGACCAAACAGACCAGCGCCTCCCAGCAAATCATCTTCGCCGGCATCCGCGACCAGCGTCTGGACCTGTTCCTGGGCTACTGGAACCCGCTGATGACCCAGACCATCAGTCCTTTCGTCGATGCCAAACAGGTCAAGGTTCTCGACAAACCCAGCCTGGAAGACGCCCGTGCCACCTTGGCGGTACCGACTTATCTGGCGGACAAGGGCCTGAAAACCTTCGCCGACATCGCCAGGTTCGAGAAAGAACTGGGGGGTAAGATCTACGGCATCGAGCCCGGCTCAGGCGCCAACACGCAGATCAAGGCGATGATCGCCAAGAACCAGTTCGGCCTGGGCAAGTTCCAGCTGGTGGAGTCCAGCGAGGCCGGCATGCTTGCTGCCGTGGACCGCGCCGTGCGCCGCAAGGAAGCCGTGGTGTTCTTCGGCTGGGCGCCGCACCCGATGAACGTCAACATCGCCATGACCTACCTCAGCGGCAGCGAAGACGCCCTGGGTCCGAACGAAGGCATGGCCACCGTCTGGACCGTGACGACGCCCACCTACGCCGAACAATGCCCCAACGTGCACAAACTGCTGGCCAACCTGACCTTCACCGCCGCCGACGAGAGCCGGATGATGCAGCCGCTGCTGGATCACAAGGACGCTCTGGAGTCCGCCAGGCAATGGCTCAAGGATCACCCCCAGGACCAGGCCCGCTGGCTGGAAGGCGTGACCACCTTTGACGGCAAACCGGCCGCTGCCAACCTGCAATTGACCGGCAAATAACCTTTTTCGAATCACCGTTTCGCGGTCATTACCGACCGCGAACGGCACCACCACGCCTGTAAGGAATCGCCTCATGAACCACGACGTCATCATCACCTGCGCACTCACCGGTGCTGGCGACACGACCGCCAGAAGTCCACACGTGCCGATCACCCCCAAACAGATCGCCGCAGCGGCGGTTGAAGCGGCCAAGGCCGGTGCCACCGTGGTGCATTGCCATGTGCGAGACCCCGAGACCGGCAAGTTCAGCCGCGACGTGGCGCTGTACCGCGAAGTGATGGAGCGCATCCGCGAGGCCGACGTCGACATCATCGTCAACCTCACCGCCGGCATGGGCGGCGACCTGGAGATCGGCGGCGGCGAGAGCCCGATGGAGTTCGGCCCCAACACCGACCTGGTCGGCCCGTTGACCCGACTGGCCCATGTCGAGGAGCTGCTGCCGGAAATCTGCACCCTGGATTGCGGCACCCTCAACTTCGGCGATGGCGACACCATTTATGTGTCCACCCCGGCACAACTGCGTGCCGGGGCCAAACGCATCCAGGCATTGGGCGTCAAGGCCGAACTGGAGATTTTCGACACCGGCCACCTGTGGTTCGCCAAGCAGATGATCAAGGAAGGCCTGCTGGATAACCCGCTGTTCCAGTTGTGCCTGGGCATCCCATGGGGCGCGCCGGCCGACACCACCACCATGAAAGCCATGGTCGACAACCTGCCCGCCGACGCAGTGTGGGCCGGCTTCGGCATCGGCCGCATGCAAATGCCGATGGCGGCGCAAGCCGTGCTGCTGGGCGGCAACGTGCGGGTCGGCCTGGAAGACAACCTGTGGCTGGACAAGGGCGTGCTGGCAACCAATGGTCAACTGGTGGAACGCGCCAGTGAAATCCTCACCCGTCTGGGCGCGCGGGTGCTGAGCCCGGCCGAGGGCCGAATCAAGATGGGCCTGACAAAGCGCAGCTAAACACCGCCCCTCCCACAAGGGAACACCGAACGCCTTAGGAATTTGCCAATGAGCTTTATCACTGACATCAAAATCTTCGCCGCCCTCGGCAGCGGTGTCATCGGCAGCGGCTGGGTATCCCGCGCCCTCGCCCACGGCCTCGATGTAGTGGCCTGGGACCCGGCGCCAGGCGCCGAAGCCGCGTTGCGCAAACGCGTCGCCAATGCCTGGGGCGCCCTGGAGAAACAAGGTCTGGCGCCCGGCGCGTCCCAGGACCGCCTGCGCTTTGTCACCACCATCGAAGCCTGCGTGAAAGACGCCGACTTCATCCAGGAAAGCGCCCCGGAACGCCTGGAATTGAAGCTGGAATTGCACGGCAAGATCAGCGCAGCGGCCAAGCCGAATGCATTGATCGGTTCAAGCACGTCGGGCCTGTTGCCGAGTGAGTTCTACGAGGGCTCAACCCATCCGGAACGCTGTGTGGTCGGGCACCCGTTCAACCCGGTGTACCTGCTGCCGTTGGTGGAAGTCGTCGGCGGCAAGCACACCGCGCCGGAGGCGATTCAGGCGGCGATCAAGGTGTACGAAAGCCTCGGCATGCGCCCGCTGCATGTGCGCAAGGAAGTCCCTGGATTTATCGCCGACCGCCTGCTCGAAGCGCTGTGGCGCGAGGCGCTGCACCTGGTCAATGACGGCGTAGCCACCACCGGCG
Source organism: Pseudomonas lactucae (assembly GCF_036688725.1). NCBI lineage: Bacteria > Pseudomonadati > Pseudomonadota > Gammaproteobacteria > Pseudomonadales > Pseudomonadaceae > Pseudomonas > Pseudomonas lactucae. Next base: position 147,540 of record NZ_JAQQPT010000016.1, read on the forward strand.
AAATCGATGACGCAATTCGCTTCGGTGCCGGGTTGCGCTGGTCGTTCATGGGCACCTTCCTGACCTACACCCTGGCGGGGGGCGATGCCGGCATGCGGCACTTCATGGCGCAGTTCGGCCCGGCGCTGCAGTTGCCGTGGACCTATTTGCCGGCACCGGAACTGACCGACAAACTGATCGATGATGTGGTCGAGGGGACCAGCGACCAGTTGGGTAGCCGCAGCATTTCGGCGCTGGAACGCTATCGTGATGATTGCTTGCTGGCGGTGCTGGAGGCGGTGAAAACCACCAAGGCCAAGCACGGTATGAGCTTCGCCGAATAACCCTGTGGGAGGGGGCTTGCTCCCTCCCACCTTTGACCGAGTACGGACTCATGCCTGCATTGACCACCTACACCACAAAAATCCAACCTGAATGGGTCGACTACAACGGCCACCTGCGCGACGCGTTCTACCTGCTGATCTTCAGCTACGCCACCGACGCGCTGATGGACGTCTTGGGCCTCGATAGCGACAACCGCGAAGCCAGCGGTCACTCGCTGTTCACCCTGGAGTTGCACCTCAATTACCTGCACGAAGTGAAGCTGGGCGCCGAAGTTGAGGTGCACACCCAACTGATCGCCCACGACGCCAAGCGCCTGCACCTCTATCACGGTCTGCACTTGGTGGGCGAGCAGAAGGAACTGGCCGGCAACGAACAGATGCTGCTGCATGTCGACCTCGCCGGCCCGCATTCGGCGCCGTTCACCGAGGCGATCCTGGAAAAACTCACCACCCTCAGCGCGCAGCAGGCCGAGCTGCCCCGCCCTGCCCTGCTCGGCCGCGTGATTGGATTGCCCGCCAAAAGATAACAAGGAGCCGCCATGCAAAGTGTTGCCGATTTTCGTACCTACACGTTGATCAGCGACCTCGCCGAGGTGCAGCTGTTGGCGGATCGCGTCGACGTGCACTGGGCCGACGGCCGGATCAGCCCGTTTCATCATCAGTGGCTGCGCGACAACTGCCCGTGTGGGGAATGCGTGTACAGCGTGACCCGTGAGCAGGTGCTGGAAATCGTCGATGTGGAGGACGATCTCAGCGCCCTCGACGCACGCATTGAGCAGGGTTTGCTCAGTGTGCAATGGCATGGCGGCCATCACAGCCAGTACGACCCGGGCTGGCTGCGGGCGCATGCCTACGACGACGAGTCCCGCGCCGAACGCCGCGCGGCCAAGCCGAAATCCCAGCTGTGGGACAGCCGCTTCCAACTGCCGGTATTCGACTACGCAGCCGTCATGGAAGACCCCAAGGCGCTGCTGCAATGGTTGCTGGCGTTACGGGATTGCGGCCTCACACAGATCCGTCGCGTGCCCACCGAGCCCGGCTCCTTGGCGCTGATCGCCAAGCGCATTTCGTTTATCCGCGAGAGCAACTTCGGCGTGCTGTTCAACGTGCAGTCCAAGGCCGATGCCGACAGCAATGCCTACACCGCTTTCAACCTGCCGCTACACAGTGATTTGCCCACGCGCGAACTGCAACCAGGGCTGCAATTCCTGCATTGCCTGGTGAATGATGCCAATGGTGGCGAGAGTATTTTTGTCGATGGGTTTGCCATCGCCCATGCCCTGCGCACGGAAGATCCCCAAGCGTTTCGCGCCCTGTGTGAAATCCCCGTGGAGTTTCGCAACAAGGACCGCCACAGCGACTATCGCCGGCTGGCGCCGATCATCGCGCTGGATGCCTTGGGCGAAGTGGCGGAGATTCGCATGGCCAACTTCCTGCGCGGGCCTTTCGAGGCGCCGGTGGAGCAGATGCCGTTGCTGTACCGGGCCTATCGGCGGTTTATTGCGATGACGCGCGAAGAGCGTTTTCGGGTAGTGCAACGCCTGAACCCGGGCGAGCTGTGGTGCTTCGACAACCGTCGTACGCTGCATGCGCGCAATGCTTTTGATCCGGCTTCCGGGGCGCGACATTTCCAGGGTTGCTACATCGACCGGGATGAATTGCTCTCGCGCATCCTGGTATTGCAGCGGTAACGTTGGTGATGGTTGCGCTAGCTTACCTAGCGCTCCTCAGCCGGTAACTGTGCAGCTTCAAGAGCCTGTTTCTTCTCGACAGCTGCTGCAATGAGAGGTGCCATTTCACGCAGCATGTCTATATCTCCACTCTTCTCGTAAAGACTCAGCCATTTGCGTCGAGGCCTTATTATCCGTTCATCATCCCTGATGGGAAGCTTCTTGAGCGTATTTTGCGCGCGCTCTCGAAACTCTGGTGGAACCGCATCCGTTAACACCAATTGAAGGGATGGCAAGCTGATTTCAAACCATCCTTCCTGCACTTCGAATGGGTCTAACAATCCAGCAGCCACTTGCTTGCTTTTAGAGCTGTTAATCCATCCGTCAATATATCGATAGTTCGACCACTCGTAAGCAAGGAATCGATCCTCGTTGTAACTGACACATGATCGACAGTGCCACTCGGAATATACATGGCGGCATAACCACACCGGTCATCAAACCCATCAGCCAGCGCGTGCCTGAAGGGTGACCACAAGTCTCTTGGTCTCTCGGCAACAGGGTTTGCCTTTAGCCAAACATCACCCGGTTTCCGACATTTCTCATCAAACTTATCCGGCTCCGGAATAGGGTTCGACACTGGCGTCATTATTTTTGCCCTTTCGCTGTTTTTTCAGGTTTACCCTGAGAAACGACCCATCGGGGCCAAAACTCATCAAGACCTGGTAAAACACGAACCAACTCTTGATGAATAGAAACGGCATACCCAAAACAAAAAAGCCCCGATCCAGCCGTGACTGGATCGGGGCGCAAGTGCCTTGTGTGAGCCGTACATCCCGAGGGTGACCAAACCGTCAAGCTGTGTGCCTGGGTTCAGTGTGCCGGTAAGTGCGTTCGGTACATGGCCCGAAAACGACATGCTCATAGCCATCCGAGGCATTCGTGCATTCTGCCCTTGCCGACCGCCTGGGTGGCTACCAGAATCGAAGTCGAACCCCGCTCCCCTCACCAGGATAGACGTCATGATGCATGCGGATTTGATTGATCAGGATGACCTGCTGGGCCAACTGCGCTCCCTGGGTTTCGAAGTGTCCAGTGGTGCCACCGCCGAGCAGGCCTGCGAGTGCGCGGTACGCGGTTTGAGCGAAGCACGGGCCAAGGCGCTCAAGGGCATGGTTGAGCAGATGTACACCAGCAGCGCGACGATTTTGCCGGCGGTGCGTCAGGCGATTGATAAGCAGCTGTTGCCGGCGTTGATGCAGTTCAAGCAGAACTCCAGAGCCTGACAGATCGCTATCGGGGGCAGCCCCTCCCACACTTGACCGCGTCCGTCCATGACAACTCGGTCAAGTGTGGGAGGAGGCTTGCCTGCGATGCGGTCAATTCGGTTTAAAGCCTTACGCTGGCAAACGTCGACTCATTGCGCGCCTGGCTCAACGCCGACATCGGCCCCGCCAACGGTGACAACACCAGCGCCTGCGGAATCGGCATCATCGCCACTTGCTGGGTGGTGTTGGAGCCTACGCGCTCATCGCGTGGCGGAATGCCGAAGTATTCGCGGTAGCACTTGGAGAAGTGCGGCGTGGACACAAACCCGCACACCGACGCCACTTCAATGATCGACATCGGTGTTTGCTTGAGCAATTGCCGCGCACGAATCAGGCGCAGCTTGAGGTAGTAGCGCGACGGCGAGCAGTGCAGGTATTTCTGGAACAGGCGCTCCAGCTGGCGGCGCGACACGGCGACGTAGACCGCCAGTTCATCGAGGTCGATCGGCTCTTCCAGGTTGGCTTCCATCAACGCAACGATTTCCTGCAGCTTCGGCTGGTTGGTGCCGAGCATGTGCTTGAGCGGCACGCGCTGGTGGTCCTGTTCGTTGCGGATGCGTTCGTACACAAACATCTCGGAGATCGCGGCCGACAGTTCACGCCCGTGGTCGCGGCTGATCAGGTGCAGCATCATGTCCAGCGGCGCGGTGCCGCCAGAGCTGGTGAAGCGGTTGCGGTCGAGGGTGAACAGGCGCGTGCTCATCGACACGCGCGGGAAGGCTTCCTGCATCGAGGCCAGGCATTCCCAGTGCACGCTGCAATCGAACCCGTCGAGCAGACCGGCGCAGGCCAGGGCCCAACTGCCGGTGCACACCGCGCCGAGACGACGGGACTGGCGCGCCTGGCTTTGCAGCCACGACACATGCTCACGGGTGACGGTGCGCTGGATACCCACGCCACCGCACACAATCACAGTGTCCAGGGCCGGGGCTTTGTGCATGGAGGCGTCGGGAGTGATCTGCAAACCGTCGCTGGCCCACACCTGGTTGCCGTCGACACTCAAGGTTGTCCAGCGGTACAGCTCGCGGCCGGACAGCTGGTTGGCCATGCGCAGCGGCTCGACTGCCGACGCCAGGGAAATCAGCGTGAAATTGTCCAGCAGCAAAAAGCCGATGGATTGAGGCGCACGGTTCTGGGGTTGGGCCCCTGAGTTGAACGACGTCATCGCGGTATCTCCTCACACAAAGCGGGTGATGGCCTCAGGCGAGGCTCTTGTTATTGCGCTCTTCGTCCGTAAAGAAGAGAGGCTTTGAATGGACAGAGCAAATGCCGTGCCTAAAATTGAATGCGCATTCAATAAATCCTGAAAACGACCTGCTGACGCGTCTATATAAGCCCGCGCGGGATGTGCGGGATATGGCCTGAAAACGACGTAGCAGCCGGTTCGCCACAGGGCGTGAGCAGATCGGTAGCACTTGTGGGAAGGCGCTTTGAGGGGTGTGGGACAAGTCTGTCACCCCAAGCACGGGCGACAGAGGGTCGAGGGAAAATCGTTCGGGAGCTACTTATCTGTTTGCGACGCGCTAAAAGGTGGCGCTTTTGGCTTGGGTGTTCACTTGTAGTGAGCGGGCTTGCCCCGCGCTGGGTGGCGAAGCCGCCCCAAAAACAGGCGGCTCGGTTTCAACTGAAACGATGCGGTGCTTTTAATGGGGCGGCTTCGCCACCCAGCGCGGGAAAGCCCGCTCACTACTGCGGTGGTTGTCAGCACTCAACCGCGCTGACCGCCAACCCACCCCGCGACGTCTCTTTGTACTTGTCATGCATATCCGCCCCGGTATCGCGCATGGTGCGGATCACACGGTCCAGAGAGATGAAGTGCTGGCCGTCGCCACGCAGGGCCATTTGCGCGGCATTGATCGCCTTGACCGCCGCAATCGCATTGCGCTCGATACACGGCACTTGCACCAGCCCGCCCACCGGGTCGCAGGTCAGGCCGAGGTTGTGCTCCAAGCCGATTTCAGCGGCGTTGCACAGTTGCTCCGGCGTCGCGCCAAGGATTTCCGCCAGCCCGGCCGCAGCCATGGCGCAGGCCGAACCCACTTCGCCCTGGCAACCGACTTCGGCGCCGGAGATCGAGGCGTTCTTCTTGCACAGGATGCCCACCGCCGCGGCGCCGAGCAGGTAGTCGACCACGTTGGCTTCGGTGACTTCTTCGCTGAACTTCATAAAGTAGTGCAGCACCGCCGGGATGATCCCTGCCGCGCCATTGGTCGGTGCGGTGACCATGCGCCCACCGGCGGCGTTTTCTTCGTTGACCGCCAGGGCGAACAGGTTGACCCACTCCATGGCGCTCAAGGTCGAACCGATCACATTGGGTTTGCCCAGCTCCTGCAAACTGCGGTGCAACTTGGCCGCGCGACGGCGCACGTTGAGGCCGCCAGGCAGGATGCCTTCGTGCTTGAGGCCCTGCTCAACGCAGTCCTGCATGGCACGCCAGAGCTTCATCAAGCCGCTGCGGATTTCTTCTTCGGAGCGCCAGACCTTTTCATTCGCCAGCATCAACTCGGCGACGCGCAGGTTGTGGGTCTTGCACAGCTGCAACAATTCCACGGCGCTGGAGAAATCGTAGGGCAGTTCGGTGCGGTCCATGTCCGCTACCCCGCTCTGGGCCTGGGCCTCATCCACTACAAACCCGCCTCCGACGGAATAATAGGTGTCGCGGTGCAACTCGCCGTCATCGCCCCATACCACCAGGGTCATGGCATTGGGATGGAATGGCAGATTTTCGTCGAGCAGGCGCATGTCCCGCGCCCATACGAAAGGCACCGGCAGGCGGCCATCGAGCAGCAGAGTATCGGTTTCACGCAAGGTGTGGATGCGCACGCCAATTTGCGACGGGTCGATCGCGTCCGGCCACTCGCCCATCAGGCCCATGATGGTGGCGGTGTCGCTGCCGTGGCCGATGCCGGTGGCCGACAATGAGCCGTACAGCTGAACTTCGACGCGCCGAACCTGTTCCAACAATTCGCGTCCACGCAGTGCCTGGACGAACAACGCCGCGGCGCGCATGGGGCCCACGGTGTGAGAACTCGAAGGCCCGATGCCGATCTTGAACAGGTCGAAAACACTGATAGCCATTGCGGTAGAACTCCTCGATAAGCGCGGCCAGGCTTGAACGAGGTGCTACGCTCAGATCGCCCAGATGGCGGCATCATCAAGCTTTTAATCGTCGTCACGGCGTCTCACACCGACGCACCCATGCTCACTAGCGTCGCTTGCGTGCGAACACTGTTTTTGGCCGTTTTTTGCGGTGCAGATGAGCAAAACCTGCGGTTTTGCCGTAGGAAAAACCTGTAAACGACGTCACCAACACTGGATACGACCCTCCCTGTACTGGATACGACGCACCCTGTAGGCGTCAGATTTTCACTGGTACATGATCAGTCTCGACTCGTTTGCAAGGCACCGTGGCAGAGCTGTTGTCGCACGCTCCAACCGCAACACTTATAAAGCGCGGCGAAGGCCGCCAGAAAAAACACAGGAGTCTACCCAGATGAAAGGTTCACCCTCGTTGTTGTTGGCCGCCATGCTGAGTCTGCCAGTCATGGCGCACGCTGCAGAACCGGAACAGTGCAAGACCGTCAACTTCTCCGATGTCGGCTGGACCGACATCACCGTCACCACCGCGACCACCAGCGAAATCCTCAAGGGCCTGGGCTACAAGCCTCGCACCACGATGATTTCGGTACCGGTGACCTACAAGTCACTGGCTGACGGCAAGAACATGGACATCTTCCTCGGCAACTGGATGCCGACCATGGAAAACGACATCAAGCAGTACCGTGATGCCGGCACCGTGGAAACCGTACGCGCCAACCTGGAGAACGCCAAATACACCCTGGCGGTCCCGCAGGCGCTGTACGACAAGGGCCTGAAAGACTTCGCCGACATCGCCAAATTCAAGGAAGAGCTGGGCGGCAAGATCTACGGCATCGAGCCGGGTAACGACGGCAACCGCACCATCCAGACGCTGATCGACAAAGACGCCTTCGGCCTCAAAACCGCCGGTTTCAAAGTGGTCGAGTCCAGCGAAGCCGGCATGCTCTCCCAGGTCGAACGCGCCACCAAGCGCGACCAGGCCATCGTGTTCCTCGGTTGGGAACCGCACCCGATGAACACCCGCTTCAAGATGAAGTACCTGACCGGCGGTGACGACTCGTTCGGCCCCAACTACGGCCAGGCGACCATCTACACCAACACCCGCAAGGGCTATACCCAGGAATGCAGCAACGTTGGCCAATTGCTGAAAAACCTGGTCTTCACCTTGAACATGGAAAGCACCCTGATGGGTAACGTCCTGGACGACAAGATGAAGCCCGACGCCGCCGCCAAGGCCTGGCTGAAAAAGAACCCGCAAGTGCTCGACACCTGGCTCGCCGGTGTCACTACCGTGGACGGCCAACCTGGCCTTGCCGCCGTCAAAGCGTACCTCGACAAATAACACCGCTGACCCCGGGGCGGTGCGCTGCCCCGGGATGTTTCCCTCTTCGCATGTGGACATTCACTACCATGCTGACTGAACAGAAAATCCCACTAGGCCAGTACATCGCTGCCTTCGTCGAATGGTTGACCCAACATGGCGCCAACTATTTCGACGCAATCGCATCGACACTGGAAACGATGATCCACGGCGTGACGTTTGCGCTGACCTGGTTCAATCCGCTGGCATTGATCGGTCTGATTGCGCTGCTGGCTCACTTTATTCAACGCAAATGGGGACTGACTGTTTTTGTCATCGCCTCCTTCCTGCTGATCCTCAACCTGGGGTACTGGCAGGAAACCATGGAGACCCTCGCGCAGGTGCTGTTCGCCACGCTGGTCTGCGTGGTCATCGGCGTGCCGCTGGGCATTGTTGCCGCGCACAAACCGATGTTCTACACCATGATGCGGCCGGTGCTCGATCTGATGCAGACCGTACCGACCTTCGTCTACCTCATCCCTACCCTGACCCTCTTCGGGCTGGGTGTGGTGCCCGGTTTGATTTCCACGGTGGTGTTCGCGATTGCAGCGCCTATCCGCCTGACTTACCTGGGTATCCGCGACGTACCGCAAGAGTTGATGGACGCAGGCCTGGCCTTTGGCTGTTCGCGCCGTCAGTTGCTCTCGCGCATTGAACTGCCCCACGCCATGCCGAGCATTGCCGCCGGCATTACCCAATGCATCATGCTGTCGTTGTCGATGGTGGTGATCGCCGCCCTGGTGGGTGCCGATGGCCTCGGCAAGCCGGTAGTCAACGCACTGAACACCGCTGACATTGCCCTGGGCTTTGAAGCCGGCCTGGCGATTGTGTTGCTGGCCATCATGCTCGACCGTATCTGCAAACAACCCGACGCTAAAGTAGGGGGTGATGCATGAGCATTATCCGATTCGACAAAGTCGACGTGGTCTTTTCCAAAGACCCACGCGAAGCGCTCAAGCTGCTGGACCAGGGCATGAGCCGTAACGAGATACTGAAAAAGACCGGCCAGATCGTCGGCGTTGAAAAAGCCAGCCTGGACATCGAGAAAGGCGAGATCTGCGTGCTGATGGGCCTGTCGGGCTCCGGCAAATCGAGCTTGCTGCGCTGCATCAACGGCCTCAACACCGTGAGCCGTGGCCAGTTGTTCGTGGAGCATGAAGGTCGCCAGATCGACATCGCCTCGTGCACACCGGCCGAGCTGAAAATGATGCGCACCAAGCGCATCGCCATGGTGTTCCAGAAATTCGCCCTGATGCCCTGGCTGACGGTGCGCGAAAACATCAGCTTCGGCCTGGAAATGCAGGGCCGTCCGGAGAAAGAACGGCGCAAGCTGGTGGACGAGAAACTGGAGCTGGTGGGCCTGACCCAATGGCGTAACAAAAAGCCCGACGAGCTGTCCGGCGGCATGCAGCAGCGCGTCGGCCTGGCGCGTGCGTTGGCGATGGACGCCGATATCCTGCTGATGGACGAACCCTTCTCCGCCCTCGACCCGCTGATCCGCCAGGGTTTGCAGGACGAATTGCTGGAATTGCAACGCAAGCTGAGCAAGACCATCGTGTTCGTGAGCCACGACCTCGACGAGGCACTCAAGCTGGGCAGCCGTATTGCGATCATGAAAGACGGCAAGATCATCCAGTACAGCGTGCCGGAAGAGATCGTGCTGAACCCGGCGGACGACTATGTGCGCACCTTTGTCGCCCATACCAACCCGCTGAACGTGCTGTGCGGCCGCAGCCTGATGCGCACGCTGGACAACTGCACGCGGGTCAACGGCTCAGTGTGCCTGGACCCGGGCGGTGACTCGTGGCTGGACCTGGCCGAAGGCAACACCATCCAGGGCGCGCGCCAGAATGGCGTGGTGATGAACCTGCAGAACTGGGCGCCGGGGCAAGCCGTGGAAGGTTTGGGCCGCGTGCCGACCCTGGTGGATTCGAATATCGGCATGCGCGATGCGTTGCAGATCCGTTACCAGACAGGGAACAAGCTGGTCTTGCATGACAACAACAAGGTGGTGGGGATCCTGGGCGACAGTGAGTTGTACCACGCCCTGCTGGGCAAGAACCTGGGCTAACCAACACTGCAGGAACCGGGTCAAAACATGTGGAAGGGGGCTTGCTCCCGATAGCCGTGTGTCAGTCAGCACATCTAGTACTGATACACCGCTATCGGGAGCAAGCCCCCTCCCACATTTAAAGTATTGCCAAGCTCAACTATCAGCTATAGACACGGCCAAGGAGCTGCCGATGGCTTTCAAACTGATCGAGCACGTCCCGGGTAATCTGCTCCTGGGCGAAGCCCATCAGGTCGTACTCCTGAGGCCCGTTGTGCAGGTACACCTCGGCCCGGTAGTAGCGGGTGCGTTCTTCTTCCGGCACGTCGCTCGGCGCCGCCGAGTAAGCATCCAGGCTCACTTCGTAGACGAAGGGGTTGCCCTCTTCCATTTCGATGCGTACGCCAATGCAACGCTTGGATTTACCCAGCAGCGTCTGCACTTGCGCCCCTTGCTCACGCAACGCCGTCGCCGCTTCTTCCAGCGCCGGTGTGACGTGCTTGTCCATAAAGCGCTGCACGGTGGCCTGGCTCGGTTGCAGGTCCAGGGCGGTCAAGCGCTCGCTGAAACCACGACGCCCGCGTTCAGCCAACTGCGCCTGCTCCTGTTCGATGGCCACGTCCTGGCGCATGGCCTTGTGCAAACCGAACATAAAGAAGATCAGCACCACCGAGAACGGCAGCCCCGCCAGCACCACCATGGTTTGCATGGCTTCGAAGTTACCGGCAAACAGCAGGCCGATGGTCACCAGGGTAATCACCGCCGACCAGAAGATCCGCAGCCAGTGCGGCGCATCTTCGTCCACGTTGCCGCCTTTGCAAGAAAGGTTGGCCATCATCACCGCGCCGGAATCCGCCGGGGTCAGGAACAGCACGAAGCCCACGAAGATCGACACACCGATGACAACTTTCGACGCCGGGTAATGTTCCAGCAGTTGGTAGATCGCCATGGACGGCTGTTCCAGCGCCGTCTTGCCCAGCTCCACCGCGCCCTGGTTCAACACCAGGTCCAGCGCCGAGTTACCGAAGATCGACAGCCACGCCAGGGTGAACCCCAGCGGGATCAACAGCACGCCGGCCACCAGTTCCCGCACGGTACGCCCACGGGAAATACGCGCGATGAACATGCCCACAAATGGCGCCCAGGAAATCCACCAGGCCCAGTAGAACAAGGTCCACAGGCCCATCCAGCGTTCGGTTTTGTCGCCGTCGCCTTCGTACACATAGAGGTCGAAGGTTTTCAGCACGATGCCGTTGAGGTAGTCGCCGGTGTTCTGCACCAGACCGTTGAGCAGGTGCAGGGTGGGGCCGAACAGCAGCACGAAGATCAGCAAACCGCTGAACAGCACGATGTTGAGGTTGGACAGGCGACGAATGCCGTTCTCCACCCCGGAGACGGCGGCGATGGTCGCCACGGTGCTCATTACGATGATCACGATCAACAGGTTGGTGTTGTTGTGCTGCATGCCGAACAGGTTTTCCAGCCCCGACGACACCTGCATCGCGCCGATCCCCAGGTTGGTCACCAACCCCAGCAGCGTCACGAACATACCGAAACCGTCCACCGCGTGGCCGGCCGCGCCCTTCACCCAACGCTCACCCACCAGCGGGTACAACGCCGAACGCAAGGCCAGCGGCTGGTTATGCCGATACGCGAAGTACGCCACGGCCAGGCCGACCAGGGCGTAAATCGCCCAGCCATGCAGGCCCCAGTGCAGGAAGGTCAGCTGCAACGCCTGGCGTGCCGCGCCATTGCTGGCGGCTGCGCCTTCGGGCGGGTTGAAATAGTGGTCCAACGGCTCCGACGCACCGAAGTACAGCAGCGAAATGCCGATGCCCGACGAGAACAGCATGCCGGCCCAGGCGCCGTAGCTGAAGTCCGGGGTGTCGTCCTTGCTGCCCAGTTTCAACTTGCCGTAGGACGAAAACGCCAGGCCGACCACGAACACCAGGTAGGCGGCGATCACCACCATGTAGTACCAACCGAAGCTTTTCGACAGCCAGGCCTGGGCGACGCCGAGCATGCGCCCGGCCTCCTGCGGGGCGATGATCAGGATGGCGGTCAGCAACAGAATCAGAGCGGTGGAGGTGTAGAACACCCAACCGTTGACCCGCACCTTTTCCGGCGGGGTCTTTATTAGAGAGGCAGAACTCATGGCGCAGATGCTCCGGGCAGTGCGAGAGAGAAACACAAGGCAACGGTTATCCCGCGCCATCGATTTTTCGGCAGTCGACGGACGGGTGTTATAAAGACAGCCCGAAAATCCCTCCCCCTCGCCGAAGCGGTAGATGGGGCGTTTGCGGGGTTTTCCAGGTGTCAGGTGTCGCTGTCTTTCAAGTAGGAATACCTGCCAGCAGCGACGATTTGTCGCAGAGCTTATTCTTTGTTGATTGAACGTTCAATCAAAACAAAATAGACTGGCCTTCAAGCCGATGGACGTGATCGCCCGTCGGCAGGCCTAAGGAGAGGTGCTACATGCCCAAGGTCGGTATGCAACCCATACGCCGTCAGCAATTGATCGAAGCCACGATGACGGCCATCGATCAGGTCGGAATGGGCGATGCCAGCATTGCGTTGATCGCCCGTTTGGCAGGCGTCTCGAACGGCATCATCAGTCACTACTTTCGGGACAAGAACGGCCTGATCGCAGCGACGATGCAATATTTGATGAGCGTGCTGATGGAGAACATCCACGCCCGTCGACAAGCGTTGAAGGACGACAGCCCACGCGCCCACCTTCAGGTGATCGTCGCCGGCAACTTCGACGCCAGCCAGGTCAATGGCCCGGCAATGAAAACCTGGCTGGCCTTCTGGGCCTCCAGCATGCACCACCCGTCTTTGCACAGGTTGCAGCGGATCAACGATCAGCGTCTGTATTCCAACCTGTGCTGCCAGTTCCGCCGCACGCTGCCGTTGCCCGAGGCACGCAGCGCAGCCCGAGGGCTGGCGGCCCTGATCGACGGTTTGTGGTTGCGCGGTGCCCTGTCGGGAGACGCTTTCGACACGGAGCAGGCGCAACGCATTGCGCACGAATACATGGATTTCCAATTGGCCAAGCAGGTGAGTTAGAGGCATATAACCGCTCAACTCCCGCACCGCGCCAACCACTTATGCACTTGCGAGGACTTTATGGCCCGTTTCGAACTGCAAAAACTCTACATTGACGGCGGCTACACCGATGCTGGCAGCGACGCCACCTTCGAAGCCATCAACCCGGCTAACGGTGAAGTTCTCGCCCAAGTGCAACGCGCAACGAAAGACGACGTTGAACGTGCCGTGGTCAGCGCCGAAAAAGGCCAGAAAATCTGGGCCGCCATGACCGCCATGGAACGTTCGCGCATCCTGCGTCGTGCCGTCGACATCCTGCGCGAGCGCAACGATGAACTGGCCGCCCTGGAAACCCTGGACACCGGCAAGGCCTTTTCCGAAACCAAGTACGTCGACATCGTCACGGGCGCCGACGTGCTGGAATACTACGCAGGCCTGGTGCCGGCCATCGAAGGCGAACAGATCCCGCTGCGCGAGACCTCATTCGTCTACACCCGTCGCGAGCCACTGGGCGTGGTCGCCGGCATCGGCGCGTGGAACTACCCGATCCAGATCGCCCTGTGGAAATCCGCACCGGCCCTGGCCGCCGGCAACGCAATGATCTTCAAGCCCAGCGAAGTCACCTCGCTGACCACCTTGAAACTGGCCGAGATCTACACCGAAGCCGGCGTTCCGGCAGGCGTGTTCAACGTATTGACCGGCAGTGGCCGTGAAGTCGGCACCTGGCTGACCGAGCACCCGCGCATCGAGAAAGTCTCGTTCACCGGCGGCACCGACACCGGCAAGAAAGTCATGGCCAGCGCGTCGAGTTCGTCGCTCAAGGACGTGACCATGGAACTGGGCGGCAAGTCGCCGCTGATCATCTTTGACGACGCCGACCTCGACCGCGCCGCCGATACCGCGATGATGGCCAACTTCTACAGCTCCGGCCAGGTCTGCACCAACGGCACCCGCGTGTTCGTGCCCAAGCACCTGCAAGCGGCGTTCGAAGCCAAGATCGTCGAGCGTGTCGCGCGCATTCGTGTCGGTAACCCGGAAGACGAAAACACCAACTTCGGCCCGCTGGTCAGCTTCGCCCACATGGAAAGCGTGCTGGGCTACATCGCCAAAGGCAAAGAGCAAGGCGCCCGCCTGCTGTGCGGCGGCGACCGCCTGACCGAGGGCGACTTCGCCAAAGGCGCGTTCGTGGCACCGACCGTGTTCACCGACTGCACCGACGACATGGTGATCGTGCGTGAAGAAATCTTCGGCCCGGTGATGAGCATCCTCACCTATGAAACCGAAGAGGAAGTGATCCGCCGCGCCAACGACACCGACTTCGGCCTGGCCGCCGGTCTGGTCACCAAAGACCTGAACCGCGCCCACCGCGTGATTCATCAGCTGGAAGCAGGTATCTGCTGGATCAACGCCTGGGGCGAGTCCGACGCGAAGATGCCGGTCGGTGGCTACAAGCAGTCGGGCGTGGGCCGTGAGAACGGGATCAGCTCGCTGAACAACTTCACTCGCATCAAATCGGTACAGGTTGAGCTGGGCGATTACGCCTCGGTGTTCTAAGACCCGAGTCCTGTATTGCCTTTGAGGCCGCCATCGGGGGCAAGCCCCCTCCCACAGGGAAACGCATTCCAAATGTGGGAGGGGGCTCGCCCCCGATGAGGCCCCTTGCTGACCACACTCCAAAGAGGGCGCATTTATGTCCCAAGAATACGACTACATCATTGTGGGTGCCGGCTCCGCCGGTAACACCCTGGCGACCCGTCTGACCGAAGACGAAGGCGTCACCGTCCTGCTGCTGGAAGCCGGCGGTCCGGACTACCGTCTCGATTTCCGTACCCAAATGCCCGCCGCGCTGGCGTTCCCGCTGCAAGGCCGTCGCTACAACTGGGCCTACGAAACCGATCCGGAGCCGCACATGGACGGCCGCCGGATGGAATGCGGTCGCGGCAAGGGCCTGGGTGGCTCTTCCCTGATCAACGGCATGTGCTACATCCGTGGCAACGCCATGGACTACGACAACTGGGCGAAGCTGCCAGGCCTGGAAAACTGGACCTACCTCGACTGCCTGCCGTATTTCCGCAAGGCCGAAACCCGCGACATCGGCCCCAACGACTGGCACGGCGGCGATGGCCCGGTCAGCGTGACCACGCCGAAGGCGGGCAACAACCCGTTGTTCCACGCCATGGTCGAAGCTGGCGTACAGGCCGGTTACCCGCGTACCGAAGACTTGAACGGCTACCAGCAGGAAGGTTTCGGCCCGATGGACCGTACCGTCACGCCCAACGGCCGTCGCGCCAGCACCGCGCGCGGTTACCTGGACACGGCCAAGAAGCGTTCCACGCTGACCATCGTCACCCATGCACTCACCGACAAAGTGTTGTTCGAAGGCAAACGTGCGGTGGGCGTGCGCTACCTGATCGGCGCCGCCGAAGAGCGCGTTGAAGCGCGTGCACGCAAGGAAGTACTGGTGTGCAGCGGTGCTATCGCTTCGCCGCAACTGCTGCAACGTTCCGGCGTCGGCCCGGCCAAGCTGCTGGAAAGTCTCGACATCCCGGTGGTCCACGACCTGCCCGGCGTCGGCGAAAACCTGCAGGACCACCTCGAGCTGTACCTGCAATACGCCTGCACCCAGCCGGTGTCGCTGTACCCGTCGCTGCTCTGGTACAACCAACCGGCCATCGGGGCCGAATGGCTGTTCAACGGCACCGGTATCGGCGCCAGCAACCAGTTCGAAGCAGGTGGGTTTATCCGTACCCGTGAAGAGTTCGAATGGCCGAACATCCAGTACCACTTCCTGCCGGTGGCGATTAACTACAACGGCAGCAACGGTGTGAAAGAACACGGTTTCCAGGCGCACATGGGCTCCATGCGTTCGCCGAGCCGTGGCCGTATCCAGCTGAAGTCGAAGAACCCACGGGACTACCCGAGCATCCTCTTCAACTACATGGCCACCGAACAGGACTGGCAGGAATTTCGCGACGGCATCCGCCTGACCCGTGAAATCATGCAGCAACCGGCGCTGGACCCGTACCGTGGCCGCGAAATCAGCCCAGGTATCGAGGTGCAAACCGACGAGCAACTGGACACGTTCATCCGCGAGCACGCCGAGACTGCGTTCCACCCTTCGTGCTCGTGCAAGATGGGCACCGACGAGATGGCCGTGGTGGATGGCGAAGGTCGCGTGCATGGCATGCAGGGCCTGCGTGTGGTCGATGCGTCGATCATGCCGATCATCACCACCGGCAACCTGAACGCGCCGACGATCATGATCGCCGAGAAAATCGCCGACAAGATCCGTGGTCGCCAGCCACTGCCGCGCAGCACCGCCGACTACTACGTGGCGGGCGATGCGCCGGTGCGGGGCAAGCCGTTGCGTGAAGTCGGGCCTACCGCGCAGTAACTGATACACCGCGGTGACTTCATCGGGGCAAGTCTCCTCCCACATTTTGACCGTGTGAACCCGATCAACTGTGGGAGGGGGCTTGCCCCCGATGAGTCCCCAACAAACACCACACACCTCCTTGATCAGCCCCCAGCCCAGGCCTACTCTGTTTGCCTGCCCGCGCTGAGCCGCCCACAAGGAAGGCCCCATGTTCGACCACCACGCCACACTCAAAAAACACTTCAGTGCCCTGCGCACCGCCGCCGAATTTTTCTCCCTGCGTTACGTCCGCGAATCCGGCCACTACCTGTCGGTACGCAAGAACGTCGCCGAACCCCCGCACCTGAGCCACGACGAAGGCGCCATGCTCACCGTGCGCCTCAATGGGGTGGAAGCCTACGCCGCGACCAACGATATCTCGCTTGCCGGCCTGCAAGCCGCCCTTGAGCGCGCCGAACAGCAAGCCCGGCGCATCAAGCCCCATGCGCTGCTCGACCTGCGCGAACAACCGGTGTCCAGCGACGTCGCCGACTACCTGTCGCCCGACCTCGACCAGCCCTTCCCCGCCTTGAGCGACTGCTACCAACTGCTGGGCGACGAGTCTGCCGCCGTGCCCAAGGACGAGCGCCTGGTGAGCTGGGACGTGAGCCTGGGCCTGACCCACGTCGAGCAGATCTACCTCAACACGGCCGGCGCGCAATTGCGTCAGGCCCAGCGTTTTATATTCCCCGGCGTCAACGTCACGGCCTTTGATGGCAGCGACAGCCAGACCCGTACCCTGGGCGGCACCAACTTCGGCCAGCAAGGCGGCTTTGACGTGATCAGCCGCTTCGGCCTGATCGGCGCGGCGCCACGGGTGGCCGATGAAGCCCTGCAACTGCTGCTGGCGCCGAACACGCCCCAGGGCCCACGCGACCTGCTGCTGATGCCCGATCAGATGATCCTGCAGATCCACGAATCCATCGGTCACCCGCTGGAACTGGACCGTATCCTCGGTGACGAGCGCAACTACGCCGGCACCAGTTTTGTGAAGCCCAGCGACTTTGGCCATTTGCAATACGGCTCCCCATTGCTCAACGTGACCTTCGACCCGGACATCCCCGAACAGCTCGCCAGCTATAGCCATGACGACGATGGCACCCGCGCCAGCAAGCAATTCCTGATCCGCGAGGGGCTGTTGCTCAAGCCGCTGGGTGGGGCGTTGTCGCAATTTCGTTCCGGCATGAGCGGCGTGGCCAACAGCCGCGCGAGCAGTTGGAACCGCCCGCCGATCGACCGCATGGCCAACCTGAATATCGAGGCCGGCGACAAGAGCCTGGCACAACTGGTGGGTGGCATCGAAAGCGGCATTCTGATGTCGACCAACCGTTCGTGGTCCATTGATGACGCGCGCAACAAGTTTCAGTTCGGCTGCGAATGGGGGCAGTTGATCGAAAACGGCGAACTCAAGGGCGTGGTGAAGAACCCCAACTACCGGGCCATTTCCGCGCAGTTCTGGCGCAAGCTCAGCGCCGTGGGCGACGCCAGCACCTTCAAGGTGTTGGGCACGCCGAACTGCGGCAAGGGCGAACCCAACCAGGTGATCCGCGTCGGCCATGCGTCGCCGGCCTGTGTGTTCAGCAATGTCGACGTATTCGGGGGAGATGCCTGATGAATGATTTCAAGGCACTGGTGCAATGGCTCAAACAGGCCATCACCGACAAGGAACAATTTCACCTCGGCTATGCGGCGGAAGCCTCCGAGTTCGTGCGCTTCAACCACGCCAAGGTACGCCAGGCCGGGCAAGTGCAGCAGGCCAGCCTCAACCTTAAACTGATCAACGGCGGCCGGCATGCCGACCTCGGCATTACCCTGGCCGGCGAGCCCGAACTGGACCGTCAGCGCCTCGCCGATGGCCTGCGGCAACTGCGCGAAACCTTGCCGTTGTTGCCGCAGGACCCGTACCTGTTGCTCAACCACAACGCCTGGCAAAGCAACAATGAGCAGGCGCGGCCGCTGCCCGAACTGGCGCGGGTGCTGGAAGACATCAGCCAGGCCGCCGACGGCGTCGACTTGGTAGGCATCTACGCCGCCGGTCCGATCAGCCGTGGCTTCGCCAGTTCGGACGGCGCATTCGGCTGGCACCGGGCCAATAGCTTCAACTTCGATTTCAGCCTGTTCCATGCCAATGGCGAAGCCGTCAAAGCCAGCTACGCCGGGCACACCTGGGACAGCGCCGAGTTCACCGCGCGCTTGCAGCAGGCGCGCGAGCAATTGGCGTTCCTCGACCGCCCGTTACACCCGTTGCCGCCCGGACAGTACCGCGCCTACCTGGCGCCGGCCGCGCTGGAAGAAATCATCAGCATCATCACTTGGGGCGGGTTCTCGGCCCAGGCAATCGCCAGCAAAGGCAGTTCGCTGCAACGGCTGTACGCCGGCGAGCAGCAGCTGAACCCGTTGGTGACGGTGAACGAACAGGTCAGCGGCTCCCTGAGCCAGGCGTTCTCCACCGAGGGCTACCCGCGCAGCGACGTGACCCTGATCAACGCCGGCAAGGCCGACGGCCAACTGGTCAATTCGCGCAGCGCCGCCGAATACGGCCTGAGCGCCAACGGCGCCAGCCGCGATGAAGCCCCCAGCGCCTTGCAGATGGCGGCGGGCAGCCTGGCCCAGGCTGATATCCTCAAGCAGTTGGGCACCGGGCTGTACATCAGCAACCTGTGGTACCTCAACTATTCCGACCTGCCGGCGGCGCGCCTGACCGGCATGACGCGTTTTGCCACGTTCTGGGTGGAAGACGGCGAGATCAAGGCGCCGGTCAGCACCATGCGTTTTGATGACAGCGTCTACAACCTGCTCGGTTCGCAGTTGGAAGCGCTGACGGCTGAACGCGAGCTGCTGCTGTCGGCCAGCACCTACGGGCAGCGCAATACGTCATCGAACCTGCTTCCCGGCGCCTTGATCAAGCGCCTGACCCTGACCCTCTAAGCACCAAAATCCCTGTGGGAGGGAGCAAGTCGAATCGTCGCACCGCCCCTCCCACATTGTCTTGTGCTGAATTCAAACCTCTCGGCTTCGGCCCTTCCTACAGTAAATTCTCTTCCTCCCAGCTTGCACGGGCAGCCTGTTGTCGCCCGCAAAAAACCCCGTTATAAGAGTTAATAGCATACCGCCACACCACAGGGAGTGCTGCGATGAACCATGGAAGTTTCGTCATACAAAAGCTGTTCAAACACTACAACGTCCATGTAGAGCAACTCGGCAACGACCCACACAAGAAAACCGTGCTGATGGTCAACGGCGCGCTGTCGACCACGCGGTCCTTCGCCCGTACGAGCAAATGCCTGGCCGAGCATTTCAATGTGCTGCTGTTCGACTTGCCGTTCTCCGGTTATTCGCGCGAGCACAACACCGACCTGGACCTGGTGACCAAGGACGATGAAGTACAGATGCTGCGCGCCCTGGTCGAGCGCTTTGAGGTCAACCACCTGGTATCGGCCTCCTGGGGCGGCATCTCGACGTTGCTGACCCTGGCGCATAACCCGCCCTCCATCGAAAGCTCGGTGGTGATGGCCCTGGCGCCCAACCTCAACCCGGCGATGCTCGACTATGTAGAGCGCGTGCGCGTGCTGATCGAGGCCGATGACAAATCCGCCGTCGGCCACTTGCTCAACGAGACCGTCGGCAAATACCTGTCGCCGCGCCTCAAGCGCAACAACCACCGCCACCTGTCGAGCATGGCCACCACCGAGTACCGCCAGGCGCGCTTTCATATCCATCAGGTACTGGCCCTGGGCGATGGCAACTACCTGCCGGCGCTGCGGCAGATTGAAACGCCAGTGCATTTCCTCAACGGCGCCCTGGACGAATACACCCCGGCCGCCGACGCCCAATTGTTCAAGCAATACGTGGGACGCAGCAGCTTCACCGTGGCCGAACACACCGGCCATTTGCTGGATTTGGAGTCCCGCGAGGCCGCGTTGGCGGTGCACCGGGCGCTGTTGAATTTCCTGGTGGGCGAGCACGCAGCGCTGTCGGAGTTAGACGAACCGCCAGTGGGAAAAGGCGCGACGAATGGCGCATAATCGCTGACACATAGCCTGCTAACAAAAAGGGATCCCATGCCGAATCGCGCCCCTCTCGATGCCAAGACCGCCCGCTGGCTCCCCTGGGTGGTGGCAATTGCCTTCTTCATGCAATCGCTGGATGGGACGATTCTGAACACGGCACTGCCGGCCATGGCCCGGGACCTGGCGGAAAACCCGCTGCGCATGCAAGGGGTGGTGATCGCCTACATGCTCACCGTCGCCTTGCTGATTCCGGCGTCGGGCTGGATCGCCGACCGCTTCGGCACCAAGAAAATCTTCTTTGGCGCGATCATGCTGTTCAGCATCGGCTCCTTGCTGTGCGCCTTGTCCAGTAGCCTGACCATGCTGGTGGGGGCGCGGGTGGTGCAGGGCTTGGGCGGAGCGTTGATGTTGCCGGTCGGGCGGCTGGTGGTGTTGCGTGCCTACCCCCGCTCCGAACTGGTGCGGATCATGGGGTTCATCACCATCCCCGGCCTGCTCGGCCCGTTGCTCGGCCCGACCATGGGCGGCTGGATGGTGCAATACCTGACCTGGCACTGGATCTTCCTGATCAACCTGCCGGTGGGCATGATCGGCTGCTACGCCGTGTGGAAATTCATTCCCGATCTGCGCGGCAGCGAGCGCACACGCTTCGATGGCGCAGGCTTCCTGCTGTTTGGCGCGGCGATGGTGCTGATCACCATCGCCATGGAAGGCCTGGGTGAATTGCACCTGCCGCACTTGCGGGTGATGTTGCTGCTGTTCGGCGGGCTGGCGTGCCTGGCGGCGTATTGGCTGCGCGCCGGGCATATCGACCATGCGCTGTTCTCACCGGTGCTGTTCAAGACGCGCACCTTTGCGGTGGGCATCCTGGGCAACCTCTTCGCGCGGCTGGGCAGCGGTGCGCTGCCGTTCCTGGTGCCGCTGTTGTTGCAGGTGGCGCTGGGTTATTCGCCGTCGCAAGCCGGCATGAGCATGTTGCCCCTGGCAGCGGCGGCGATGTTTGCCAAGTCCATCGCCCGGCCGCTGATTGAGCGCCTGGGTTACCGCGTGGTGCTGACCGGCAACACCCTGGCGCTGGGGATCATGCTGGCCAGCATGGGCCTGGTAACGGAGCACACGCCCTACCCATTGCTGCTGGGCATGCTGGCGGTACTGGGGGCCATCAACTCGCTGCAATTTACCGCGATGAACACCGTCACCCTGATCGACCTCGACGACGCTCAGGCCAGCAGCGGCAACAGTTTGCTGTCGGTGGTGGCGCAACTGTCCCTGAGCCTCGGCGTGGCCTGCGCCGGTGCGCTGCTCGGCGGGTTTACCGCGGAGTCCGGCAATGACGGCGTGGAAAGCGTGCTCGGCGCGTTCCAGTTGACGTTCCTCACCGTCGGCATCATGGCGATGCTGGCAGCGGCGATCTTCCTGCAATTGTCGCCAAAAGACGGCAAACGCGTGGTCAGCCGCGAACACGATATCGAGCACTAGCGGGCGTCTCGTCGAGAACTTGCAGGGAAAATCCCACGGGACTGCTACACTGCGCGACATTTTGTTTTGCAGAGCCAGTCCCGTGACTACCATCGCCACCGCTTTTAATACTTTGCCCCTGTCCGCCGCCATGCTGGCTAACCTCGACTCGCTGGGTTATGTCGAGATGACGCAGATCCAGGCGCAAAGCTTGCCGGTGATCCTCAAAGGGCTGGACCTGATTGCCCAGGCCAAGACCGGCAGCGGCAAGACCGCTGCGTTCGGTATCGGCCTGTTGAACCCGATCAACCCGCGCTACTTTGGCTGCCAGGCGCTGGTGATGTGCCCGACCCGCGAACTGGCCGACCAGGTCGCCAAGGAAATCCGTCGCCTGGCCCGCGCCGAAGACAATATCAAGGTGCTGACCCTGTGCGGCGGCGTGTCCCTCGGCCCGCAGATCGCCTCGCTGGAACACGGCGCCCACGTGATCGTCGGCACTCCGGGCCGTATTCAGCAACACCTGCGCAAGGGTTCGCTGGTTCTCGACGGCTTGAACACGCTGATCCTCGATGAAGCCGACCGCATGCTCGACATGGGCTTCTACGACGCCATCGAAGACATCATCAGCAAGACCCCGCCGCGTCGCCAGACCCTGCTGTTCTCGGCCACCTACCCGGTGAGCATCAAGCAACTGGCGTCGAAGTTCATGCGTGCGCCACAGCAGGTGAAGGCCGAAGCGTTCCACTCCGACGACCAGATCGAGCAGCGTTTCTACGAAATCTCGCCGGAAGAACGCATGGACGCCGTGACCAAGGTACTGGCGCACTTCCGCCCAGCTTCGTGCGTGGCGTTCTGCTTTACCAAGCAGCAAGTGCAGGAAACCGTGGACCACCTGACGGCCAAGGGCATCTGCGCCGTCGGCCTGCATGGCGACCTGGAACAGCGCGACCGTGACCAGGTGCTGGCGATGTTCGCCAACCGCAGCACCTCGGTGCTGGTGGCCACCGACGTTGCCGCCCGTGGCCTGGACATTGATGCGCTGGACATGGTGATCAACGTCGAACTGGCCCGCGACTCGGAAATCCACATCCACCGCGTGGGCCGTACCGGCCGCGCCGGCGAGACCGGCATCGCCATCAGCCTGGTGGCGCCGTCCGAAGCGCACCGCGCCCAGGCCATCGAGCAACTGCAGAAGTCGCCGCTGAACTGGGACCAACTGGACAACCTCAAGCCGCAAAGCGGTGGTCCGCTGTTGCCGCAGATGAGCACCCTGTGCATCGCCGCCGGGCGTAAAGACAAGGTTCGCCCAGGTGACATTCTTGGCGCCTTGACTGGCGAGGCCGGCATCCCGGGCGCCCAGGTCGGCAAGATCGCCATCTTTGATTTCCAGGCCTTCGTGGCCGTGGAGCGTGGCATCGCCAAGCAGGCGTTGCAGCGGTTGAATGACGGCAAGATCAAGGGCCGTTCGTTGCGCGTTCGCATCCTGTAAAAAATCTCCAACCTAATGGAGATCCAATGTGGGAGGGGCAAGCACCCTCCCACATTTGACTGTATTTCAAATCAGAATTTGTATGAGGACATTGCTGTGCGCTCGACCGAAGTTGTGATCATTGGCGCCGGCGCAGCAGGCTTGATGTGCGCGCTGACCGCTGCCGGGCGTGGGCGCAAAGTGATGTTGATCGACCATGCGAACAAGGCCGGCAAAAAGATCCTGATGTCCGGCGGTGGCCGCTGCAACTTCACCAATATGTACACCGAGCCGGCCAACTTCCTCTCGCACAACGCGCACTTCTGCAAGTCCGCCCTGGCCCGCTACACCCAGTGGGATTTCATCGGGTTGGTGGCCAAGCACGGCGTGCCGTACCACGAGAAGAAGCTCGGCCAGCTGTTCTGCGATAACAAGTCCAGCGATATCCTCGGCATGTTGCTCGACGAGTGCATCCAGACCGGCGTGAGCCTGCACCTGGACACCTCCATCGAGGAAATCGCCAGGCTCGACAGCGGCTATCAGTTGCAGACCACCTTGGGTGAGTTGCGTTGTGAGTCACTGGTGATCGCCACCGGCGGCCTGTCGATCCCGACCCTGGGCGCGACCGGCTTTGGTTACCAGGTGGCCAAGCAGTTCGGTCACGCGTTGCTGCCGACCCGCGCAGGGTTGGTGCCGTTCACCATCACCGATCAGCTCAAGACGCTGTGCGGCGAGTTGTCGGGCACCTCCGTGGACTGCCTGGTCAGCTGCAACGACCAGAGCTTTCGCGAGAACATCCTGTTTACCCACCGTGGCCTCAGCGGGCCGGCGATTTTGCAGATTTCCTCGTACTGGGAACCCGGCGACACCGTAGAGATCAACCTGCTGCCCGACCACGACGCCCACACCTGGCTGCAACAGCAACAGGTCGAGCGCCCCAACAGCGAGCTGAAAACCTTGCTGGGTGAGATCTTCACCAAGAAAATGGCCAACCTGCTGGCGGACACCTGGTTCGCGTCCAAGCCGATGAAGCAATACACCCACGCCGAAATTGCCGATATCGCGCAAAAACTCGGGAACTGGCAACTGGTGCCGGCGGGCACCGAAGGCTATCGCACCGCCGAGGTGACGCTGGGTGGGGTGGATACGCGGGAAGTGTCGTCCAAGACCATGGAATCGCTGAAAAGCCCCGGGCTGTACTTTATCGGCGAAGTACTGGATGTGACCGGGCACCTGGGCGGGTTCAATTTCCAGTGGGCGTGGGCGTCGGGTTATGCCGCGGCACAATACGCCTGAAGCAAGCCCCTCCCACATTTTGATTTGCGGCGTACCCTGGAAATATTTGCGCTGGGATGTGCTCACCACCCTTGCCGTGGCGTCCTTGATAGCTCAATTTAGCGACAACGTCCCGGAAGACTCCCGACTTCATGTCATCGACCTCGTTCAAGCATTCCCTGCGGCGCCTGTGGGCGCTGGATAAATTCAGCTACAGCATTCGGGTATTCATCGCCCTGACCGGCAGCATGGCGCTGTGCTGGTACCAGGATGAAATGACCCTGCTGATCCCGCTGTTCCTGGGGATTATCGCCAGCGCTCTGGCCGAGACCGACGACAGCTGGCAAGGCCGCCTCAACGCTCTGGCGGTGACGCTGGTGTGTTTCAGCATCGCCGCGCTGTCGGTGGAGTTGCTGTTCCCCTACCCCTGGATTTTCGCCATCTCCCTGGCCCTGGCGACGTTCGGCCTGACCATGCTCGGCGCGCTGGGTGAACGTTATGGGGCGATTGCATCGGCCACGCTGATTCTGTCGGTGTACACCATGATCGGTGTGGACCAGCGCGGTGGCGCGGTGAATGATTTCTGGCACGAGCCACTGCTGCTGGTGGCCGGTGCGGCCTGGTACGGGGCGCTGTCGGTGCTGTGGCAGGCGCTGTTTTCCAACCAGCCGGTGCAGCAGAGCCTGGCGCGTTTGTTTCGCGAGTTGGGGCGTTACCTCAAGCTCAAGTCGTCGTTGTTCGAACCGATCCGCCAGCTGGATGTGGAAGCGCGCCGCCTGGAACTGGCCCAGCAAAACGGCCGGGTGGTGGCGGCGCTGAATGCCGCGAAGGAGATCATCCTGCACCGCGTGGGCAATGGCCGACCAGGCTCGAAAGTCAGCCGCTACCTCAAGCTGTATTTCCTGGCCCAGGACATCCACGAACGCGCCAGTTCATCCCATTATCCCTACAACGCCCTGGCCGAGGCGTTCTTCCACAGCGATGTGCTGTTCCGCTGCCAGCGTCTGCTGCGCCAGCAAGGCAAGGCCTGCCAAGCGCTGGCCGAGTCGATCCAGCTGCGCCAGCCGTTTATCTATGACGACGGCTTCGCCGAGGCCCTCAGCGACCTGAACGCCTCCCTGGAACACCTGCGCATCCAGAGCAACCCGGCCTGGCGCGGACTGCTGCGCTCGCTGCGGGCGCTGGCGGCCAACTTGTCGACGCTTGACCGCCTGCTCGGCGACGCCAGCAACCCCGACGCCCTGGCCGACGCCACCGACAGCAACCTGCTGGACCGCGCACCGCGCAACCTCAGGGAAATGTGGACACGCCTGCGCACACAACTGACGCCGACCTCGCTGCTGTTCCGCCACGCCCTGCGCCTGTCCCTGGCGCTGAGCATCGGCTACGGCACCTTGCATGTCATCCACGCTTCCCAGGGTTACTGGATCATCCTCACCACCCTGTTTGTGTGCCAGCCCAACTACGGCGCCACGCGGCGCAAACTCGGGCAGCGGATCATCGGCACCGCCATCGGCCTTACCGTGGCCTGGGCGCTGTTCGACCTGTTCCCCAGCCCCTTGGTGCAATCGATGTTCGCCATCGCCGCGGGCCTGGTGTTCTTTATCAACCGCACCACCCGCTACACCCTGGCCACCGCGGCCATTACCTTGATGGTGCTGTTCTGCTTCAACCAGGTGGGCGATGGCTACGGGCTGTTTTTGCCGCGCTTGCTCGACACCTTGCTCGGCAGCCTGATCGCCGGCCTGGCGGTGTTCCTGTTCCTGCCCGACTGGCAAGGCCGACGCCTGAACAAAGTGCTGGCCAATACCCTGACCTGCAACAGCATCTACCTGCGCCAGATCATGCAGCAATACGCCGTCGGTAAAAGCGACGACCTGGCCTACCGTCTGGCCCGCCGCAACGCGCACAACGCCGACGCAGCGCTGTCCACCACCCTGGCCAATATGCTGATGGAACCGGGGCATTTTCGTAAGGAAGCGGATGTGGGTTTCCGCTTCCTGGTGCTGTCCCACACTTTGCTCAGCTATTTGTCGGGGCTCGGCGCCCACCGCGATACGCAATTGCCGGCCGAGGTCCGCGAGCACTTGATCGACGGCGCCGGGAAGACGCTGGCGACGAGCATCGATGAAATCGCCACAGGCCTGGCCAACAAGCAACCGATAGCGATCCAGAGCGACGCTGAGGAAGCGCTCGCGGCGGACCTGGAGCAGATGCCGGACGAGATTGATGAGGGCCAGCGACTGGTGCAGACGCAGTTGGCATTGATTTGTCGGCAGTTAGGGCCGCTGCGAACATTGGCGGCGCACCTGATCAAGGACACCAGCGCGGCGTAGGCCGCTATCGGGGGCCCGCGAGAACACTACATCCCATGCAGCTTCATCAACCGCGCATAACTGCCATCGGCCTTCATCCTGGCAATCTCCCGATCAAAGCCCGCGACGATCTGCGCATGCTCAGGGTGCTTGAGGCTGACCAGGATATGCAGGCTGTTTTCACTCAACGGCGTGGGCAAAAACTCCACCGCATTGCGCACCCGTGCCGATTCGCGTGACAGGTAGTAACGCGCCACGTACTCATCCTCCACCGTCAGCCGCACCCGCTGCGCCGCCAGCATGCGCACGGCCATGGCGAAGTTATGCACAGGGACCTTTTGCAACTGTGCATCTGCCTCGAATGGAGGCGAATATGCATAGCCGCGCACCACGGCTATCGGGTAGTCGTGCAGCTGTTCAAGGTTCTGGTACTCGATGGGGTCGTCACGGCGCTTGATAAAGCACACGCGGTTGACCAGGTATTCGTTGGAGAACTGCCCCAAATGCGTGCGGGCCTCGTCGTACCAGGCATTTATCAGCACGTCATAGCGCCCATCGCCCACCCCCATCAGCGCGCGCGCCCAAGGCACCTGCTCGAAATCACTGGCATAGCCGGCACGAGCCAGAGCCGTACGGACGATGTCGGTAGCCAACCCGCCGTTGATCAGGGTGGAATCGGTAAAAGGCGGCCAGGCATCCGCGACCAGACGCAAACTCTGCGCAAATGCAGGCGTCGCCAGCAATAACACTCCAATCAAAGCAACGGCACGAAAGAATCGCGGCATGCTCAAAATCCTTGGCAGGCAGGCGGTGGCTCTGGCTCAGGCGAGACCTGAGGTCCTAACAGTAGCTCACATTACACAAAGAAACAGACGACGCATGCACACGATGATGGCAAATTGACGTCACTCACAAAAATAGACGATTTAGACACGCACGCACGTCGCGCTTACTATCCTGAACAGACGTTTCCACGAGAGTTCATCATGACGGTTGATTGGGTATGCAAACATCACACTGACTTGGGCAAGGAGCAGCTCTACGCGATCCTGCGTCTGCGCTGCGAGGTTTTCGTTGTCGAGCAGAAGTGCGTCTATCAGGACATCGACGGGCAGGACCTGGCGGGCGATACCCACCACCTGATGGCCTGGCAGGATGATCAGTTGGTGGCCTACCTGCGCCTGCTGGACCCGGACTCCCAGGGCGGTGACGTGGTGGTCGGCCGGGTGATCGTCGCGCCATCGGCACGCGGTACCGGCTTGGGGCACCAGATGATGGAAGAAACTCTACGGCAGATCGACGAGATTTGGCCCGAGACGCCGATTTTCCTGTCAGCCCAGGCGCATTTGCAGGGGTATTACGGGAAGTACGGGTTTGTGGTGGCGGGTGAGGAATACCTTGAGGATGATATTCCTCATATAGGTATGCGGCGCGCCTGAGGGGCTCATCGGGAGCAAGCCCCCCTCCCACATTTTGATTTGTGAATACGGTCGAATGTGGGAGGGGGTTCCCGATGGCGTCAGCCAAAACAGTGCATAACTTCAGGGATACCCCAACACCCGCTTTACCGAAGCCAGATTGTCTTCGATCCAACGCCGATCAATCGCCCCCCAATCACGAATCCGATATTGCCCCGCATGGTTGCGGGCACCGTCCTGCTGCTCGAATTCACAGACGATATCCAGATCGGCCAACGCCGCGATCGTGTCCTGCGCCGTGCGCCGCGGCATGCCGGTGACGTCAGTCAACGCCGGGACGCTGCTGGCCAGCCCGCTGTCGATCAGGTACGCCACATACAGGCGGCGGTAGAAACTGCTTTTGGTCTTGCTCACATCCATGGTGGTCGCCTTGTGTCGTCAGGGCTTGCCCTGCAGGTCGCGATACGTGAGGTACACCCGCAGGTCGAATTCCACCTGATGGTAGCCCGGCATCATGTAGTCGCAGAGTTTGTAGAACGCCTTGTTATGGTCCGATTCCTTGAAGTGCGCCAGTTCGTGCACCACGATCATGCGCAGAAATTCCGGCGCCGCCTCTTTGAACAAGGCAGCGATGCGGATCTCTTTCTTGGACTTCAGATTGCCACCCTGCACCCGCGAAATCGTGGTGTGCAGGCCGAGGGCGCGGTGAGTCAGGTCCAGGCGATTATCGAACAGCACTTTGTCGATGGCCGGCGCGTTGCGCAGGTGTTCCTGCTTCAAGGCCAGGGCATAGGCGTACAGGGCCTTGTCGCTCTGCACGGCGTGGCGTTCGGGGTAACGTTGCTCCAGGTAGGCACCCAACTGGTCCTTGGCGATCAGCTGGCGCACCTGCTCCTGGAGGGCTGGCGGGTAGGCCTGAAGGTATTTCAGCGCGGTCATGGAGTCTGCAACAGGGTTCGAAGGCCGTCAGTGTAGCGAATTCAACGCACGCGAGCGCGCGACCAGTCAGCCACGACCTCGGCCATCAACGGCTGCGACGCCCATGGCCCCTGGATAAACGGGCAACCGTGGGCTTTGAGCCAGCTCGCTTGCTCCTGGGTTTCCACGCCCTCGGCAATCACCAGCACGTCAAAATGGGCACATAACTCAATGATGCTGCGCGCCATCGCCGCATCCCGCACCGAACCCGGCAGGCGCGCCACCAGCTGCGGGTCGAGCTTGAGGGTATCGAACGCCAGATCACGCAGATGCGCCAGGGAGCACTGCCCCGAGCCAAAGTCGTCCAACGCGATGCGCACGCCCACACGGCGCAGCAACTTGAGCTGCTTGGCGGCCTCTTCCAGGTTGTTCATCAGGCAGTCTTCGCCGATTTCCACCTCCAGTTGCCGGTCGCGCAGTCCATACCGCTCGATCATTTGCTGTAGCTGGTTTGCCAGGTTGGGCAAATTGAACTGACTGGCGCTCAAGCTCACGCTCAACACCAGTTCGTCGTCGAAGGTGGTGTGCCATGCCTGGCGCTGGGCGGCGACCTGCTGGTAAATCCAGCTACTGAGTTGGCTGATCAACCGCACCTCTTCCAGCAATGGTAAAAACAACCCCGGCGGTACATCGCCGACGCTGGGATGCTGCCAGCGCAACAACGCCTCGACGCCGCGCAGGTGCCCGTCTTCCAGCGACACCTGGGGCTGGTAGACCAGGGTAAAGTCCTTGTTTTCAATGGCCGTGCGCACGCTGTCTTCGAGCATCAGGCGCGAACGGGCGCGGCCGTTCATTTCCTGGTCGTAATAGCGATATTGCTGACGCCCAGCACGCTTGGCTTCGTACATGGCGATATCGGCCGCGCGCAACAGGCCGTTGAGGTCAGACCCGCAGTCCGGAAACGTGGCAATGCCGATGCTGACCCCCAGCATCACATCCAAACCGTCGACCTGATGACAAACAGACACTCGTTCGATCAGTTTTTCCGAAATTTTCGCCGCGTGCTCCGGGAATTCCAGCTCCAGTAACGCGGTAAATTCATCCCCGCCCATGCGGCCGATGATGTCGTAGGAGCGCAGGCAACCTTGCAGTTGCTCCGACACCCAGCGCAGCACGCGGTCGCCGGCATCGTGCCCCAGGGAATCGTTGACCCGCTTGAAACCGTCGAGGTCCAGGTACAGCAACACCAGCGACTGGTCCACCCGCTCGCTGCGCGACAAGGTATTTTCCACCGCCTGATAAAAGCCACGCCGGTTCAACAGCCCCGTCAATGGGTCAGTGACTGCCTGAAACTCCAGTTGCTGATGCAGGTGGCGCACTTCGGACATGTCCAGCACCGTCACCACCATGGCTTTCTGCTCAGTCGGCAGCGGCGCGCAAGACAGCGCCACAGGCACCTGTTGCCCGCGGCTGGTGCGCAGGATGGCATCGTGCAGACGCCAGGTTTCACCCTTGCGATAACCGGCGTACATCTGCGATTCGAGCCAGGCAGGCACGTGAGGCTTTTGCAGGAAGCTAAGGAATTCCTGGCCTTTGAGCTCATGAAGCGTGGCGTTGAGCAGGCGCGAAATCGCCGGGTTGGCGTACTCGATGACCCCCTCCTCACCCACCACCAGGATGCCTTCGGCGGCGTTGTCCAACACCGAGGCATTGAAGGCGCGGGCCGACTCCAGGTCATGACTCAGGCGCTGCAACGCCCGGCGGTTACGCTGGTGTTCCAGCAGTGCCTGAACCTTGGGCTTGAGGATATGCGGGTCGAAGGGTTTGAACAGGTAGTCGATGGCGCCGCTGGCGTACCCCTCCAGCACCGACGCGGGCGATTGGGCATTGGCGCTCAGAAAGATGATCGGGGTCATGCGCGTGCGCTGACTGCCACGCATCAGGCGGGCCACTTCAAAGCCGTCCATGCCGGGCATTTTCACATCCAGCAGCACCAGATCGACTTCATGCTTGAGCAACAATTCCAGGGCTTCAACACCGGAGGCTGCGGTTACGACCTGCCAGTCGTCACGTTGCAAAAGCGCACGCATGCTGATCAGGTTTTCCGGGTAGTCATCGACCACCAGAAGAACCGAATCGCCGTCGCCGTGGTGTGGAGCGCATTCCATGCTACGTCTCTTCCTTAAGGACTCGCTCCGGTCACTTCTAAGCGTAAACCCGGACAAACTCTGAGGCATCACTCTAGCGCTGGAACCTCAAAATCAGAAGTGACGTGGATGCCATCATCACGCCAAAGTTCAGTCAGCCGACTAACGGTCAAGCGCTACAGCCCCCGTACCACGCGATATATGGCGTTTTGACATTCTCTTGGCGCCAATAAATTGCCAGCAATCGTTTAACAACTGGCCGACCACCGCCTATAAAGAACCCGTGAGGCCCGCGGGCCAAAGCCATCACCCCCTCTGTATAAGGCCTATGCCATGATCGACCTCTCTACCTGGAACCTGAGCATTCCAGTCGGCTCGCCCCCTGCGACCATCGACACTCCGAAGCTGATGAGCGGCTTCAACGACCAGTATTTCCAGGCCGAAGGCAGCAACGTGCAATTCTGGACGCCGGTCACCGGCACCCGCACCGAAAACGCCATCTACCCCCGCAGCGAACTGCGCGAAACCTACGCCGACGGCCGCCTGCGCAACTGGACCTACCCCGAAGCAAACAACTTTCTGCGCGCAACACTCGCGGTCAATCAGGTGCCGTCCACCGGCAAGATCGTGATCGGCCAGATCCATGCCTACGACAGTCAGAAGCCGCTGATCAAACTCGAATATCAATTCAAGGAAAAAACCCAGAGCGGCAACATCGTCGCCAAAGTGCGCATGCGCCCGGATGAAGACACCAGCCGCGTGATCATCGTCGCCTCCAATGTGCCGCTGGAGAAAAGCTTCACCTACGTGATCAACCTCAACAAGGCCGGGCTGCTCAGCGTGTATGCCGCCGACAGTGAGTGGAACGAGCGCATCGGCGCGGCGTGGGGCGACAAACCGCTGTATTTCAAGGCCGGCACCTATGTGCAGGACAACAGTGGCGATACCAAGGAAGGCGCCAAGGTGACGTTTTCCAAGTTGGATATTGATCACGAGTGAATAGTCCGGTGATGCCAAGGATTATTCCTCGGTGAATCCACTGTATTAAACACACCACCGAACCCTGTGGGAGCCGGGCTTGCCCGCGATGGCGGTGTGTCAGTCAACTTATTGAGTGACTGTCACACCG
>NZ_JAQQPT010000017.1:0-174552 GCF_036688725.1 Pseudomonas lactucae
GAAGCAGTTGAACACCTGGGTCAGTTTTCAGTCGGCGGAACAGCCTTTACTGGGTCAGTTTTCGGTCAGCGGCAACATAGTGATGTACTGGAGAGAGCAGTGCAGCCACGATCTAGCGGGTCGGGCTCAATCACCAAGTGGGTGCGTGCTAGTAAAGCCTCGACGATACCACTCTCGGGTTGCCCTAATGCCTCTGCCAAAAGCTTTCCGAATTTCGTCAGATCTTGGCCACTTTCCGCAAGCGTTACGATCCAACCTGTAGGTTGAATACCCTCAAGCGGTCGCTCTAGCACCAGTGCTAGTCTCACCCGATTGGATTCACGCCAGTCGAGCGGGAGATCCTTAGCGCTTTTGGCAAGGTGTTTTGCCGTCTCAGATTGGGAGAAGACACCCTGAGGATCATGCCTGGCCTTGAGCTGGGCTCTAAACTCAAGCTCAGGTCCGTGCAAGGTAAGGTCGTCGACCCCTTCCGGAATGAGCCGCGTCCAAGTGGCTTCGCCACTCCACGCCAATGAGGCAAGCCAAGCGGTTACTGCGTCTTGATACCGAAAACCCCGACCAGCCCGTGCACCTGATCGAGTCATACTCCAAAGCTCAGGGTCAATTAGCAACTGCCGAGTTAACCCAGGAAATTCCATTTTTTGGCGTCTCTTTCAATTTTGCTGCTGAGCTTAATTGAGTTTGCTTCAAAGGTGAAAAACAGATCTCCGGCTTGATTGGATCGCTCAATGTGTAACAAATTATTTGCAACAGGGTGCGGACTAAGACTAGCAACATAGCTTTTTCATTGGAGGCGACGAATTAAACTCACAGGCCTAGGAAAAGCGGGTGTCAAAGGTATGAACTGAAACGCAACACCCAGCGAAACGACCTGCTCTGTTAAATATGATATTCTGAAGGAACCCTGTCACTCGCCCCCTGATGTTTCTGTAAGGATCTGCAATCAAATGGATCATCAGTGATGCGCCACAAAAGGAGTGATATCCAGTTCGATCGCCTATGCAGATCAGTCACAGATGGCCGACTTGGTCATTCCTCACCATGCATCTACAGGATGCAAGACTGATTGCCGATTTTGAGGCTGCTGTGGCTGCCGTTCGCAGAGCGGCACACTAACGGGTCACGGCGCGGATGGTGCTGCCCGAGACCGCACGGCTCGTCATGGAAGCGCAGGATAAAGACGTACGCAGCGAGCCTTGAGCGCGCGCCTTCAGGTGGTGGCTTGCAAATGAGTACATCTGCAGCTGGCGCAACTCACCACCCTCCTCCTTGAGCCGCTCCAGATACACATCAACGTCAGCAATTGATAAGGAAAGTTGAGTCCTGGCGAGCAGTAAGGATCCTTTCAGGGTTTAGCACTCACGCCGATTGCTCAAGCAAGAGCAGTGTCTTGCGGTCCGGCTCACCCGAATAAAACTGCTCGAGCGCCTGCTGATACACCGCGGGGCCGGACGGGACACTCTTGAACAGCGTAAGACAGGAGCGAAATTTCAGGTCATCGGGCAAGCCGAATATCCGCTCGGCACTCACCCCTCGGTGCTGCAAAACGGCCGCGACGCACGCCTCCAGTCGTGGCCCCAGCAACTCATGTTGGAGATAGGCACGAGCCTCGGCAAGGCCGGAAATCGCGAAGCGTCCGGCCATATCGGAGCGACCCAGCCCCTGCAATTGCGGAAAGACGAACCACATCCAATGGCTCGTCTTGCGGCCCGCGCGCAGCTCGTCCATGACTCGACTGAACACCGGGCGCTGAGCCTCGACGAAACGGGACAGATTGAACGTATCCTGCATGATTCGCTCCTCCTACGATAAGCGCGTCGGTAATCTCAGTTCAGCGCACAGTCCGCCGCCTTCGCGATTTCTCAAGGTCAGGGAGCCGCCGAGGGCTTGTGCCAGTTGCTGGGCGATAGCCAGGCCCAGGCCCGTGCCGCCGGTGCTGCGGTTGCGCGAATTTTCCACGCGGTAAAATGGCTCAATCACACGGGCCAGCTCCTCTTCGGCGATGCCGGGACCACGATCCATCACGGTCACCGAGAGGCTGTCGCCGTCCTTCGGCTCGACCCGCAGCTGCGCTGCACCGGCGAATTTGAGCGCGTTATCCGTGAGGTTTACCAGCACTCGGCGCAGCGCGTGGGGCCGCGTGTGAATCACTGCGTTGCTTTTGCCGCTGAGCTGCACGTCCTTGCCCATGTCCTGGTAGTCGAACACGAGGCTGTCGAGGAATGAATCAAGATCGGTACGGCGGCTTTCCTCGGTGGCACCATGCACGCTGCGGGCATAGGCAACGCCTTCACGCACCAGATGCTCCATCTCGCCGAGGTCATTCCACAATTTGTCTTTGTCGCCGCAGTCGTCCATCAATTCGGCACGCAGCTTCATGCGCGTGATCGGGGTTTGCAGGTCGTGGGAAATCGCCGCCAGCAGTTGCATGCGCTCTTTCAGATAGGCCGCAATGCGCGCCTGCATGGCGTTGAAGGCGATGGCAGCGTGTGCGACTTCGGTCGGGCCTTGTTCATCCAGATGCACCGGGTGAGTATTGGGATCGAGGTTTTCCACGGCCTGGGCCAGGCGGGTCAGCGGGCGTATGGCAATGCGCACGGCCAGCCACGCGCACAGAATCATCAAGGCCAGCTGGCCCAGCAAAACCACCGGCAGCCACGGCGACAACGGCACCATTGAGGGGCGCACGTCGATGGTCACTGGGCTGCCGTCGGCCAGTTTCAGATGGACCTGGAAGTGTTTGATAGGCCCGGGAATGTCTGTCACGGTCATCGGGTAATCCTTGCCGATGGCCTCCTTGATCGAGGTCACTGCAATCGGCGTGTCACGCAGGGCGGCGCCTGGCGAGCCTTCATGGAGCAAATAGCGGTAATTGCGTCGATCCAGTTGTTTCAACCAACTCATGCGTTCCTCGGCGGGCAAGCGGTCAAGGATGGCAATGGACGTCGACACATCGGTCTCCAGATTGCCAAGCATGGTGTTTTTCGCGGTTTCGTAACGCTCGTAATACTGCGCGCCGAAGGACAAGGCCTGCGCCAGGGTCAGCCCTACCAGAAAGATCAGCGACAACCGCGAGACGAGGGTACGAGGCCAATGCAGCGAAGGCTTCATGCCGGTGCTCCAAGCACTTGCACCGGCAGCGAGAAGACATACCCTTCGCTGCGCACGGTTTTGATGTAAGCCGGTTCGCGGGCATCGTCAAGCAGGCGTTGGCGCAGGCGGCTGACCAGCAGATCAATGGAACGGTCGAACAGGTCGGCGTCACGGCCCTGGGTCAGGTTGAGCAACTGGTCGCGATTGAGTACCCGTTGCGGATGGTCGAGGAACACCCGCAGCAGGCGATATTCAGCGCCGCTGAGGGCGACCATGGTACCGTCTTCATCAAGCAGATGGCGGGCGGAGGTGTCCAGGCGCCAGCGCCCGAACCCCAGCAACCTTCCGGTTTCGGTAACGACCAGGTTGGGCGGCAGCATGCGCGTGCGGCGCAGCACAGCGTTGATGCGCGCCAGCAATTCACGGGCGGCGAACGGCTTGACCAGGTAGTCGTCGGCGCCCATTTCCAAGCCGATGATGCGATCGGTTTCGTCGTTGCGGGCGGTCAGCATCAGCACCGGCGTGGCCTTGTGTTTACCGGCGCGAATGTCGCGGCAGAGCACCAGGCCATCGTCGCCGGGCATCATGATGTCCAGCACGATCAGGTCCACCGGCGTGGCCTCGAGAAACGAGCGCATCTGGCGGCCATCCGCAACCACGGTAGTGCGCAGGCCGTTCTTCTTCAGGTAGTTGCCTACCATCTCTCGAATCTCACGGTCATCGTCCACGATGAGGATGTGATCAACGTGTTCCATGGGCCAAGCCTCTGTCAATGGGAATTGCGGCTCAGTCTATAGAGACTGAGCCCGTTCGCCCGCGGCGGTTTGTATTGCAGTGTATCTGCTGTGGCGAAGGATACATGCAGAGGCAAAAACAACAATTTCCGGGGTTTTGTATGGCTGTGTATCGGGACGGGGTCCTGATACGAACCGATTTCTCCGCGCCTGTTTTTGACACAGACGAGATACCTCGCGGGCTTCTAATGAGCCACATCGAGGCCAACCCAAGCGCCTCGGCTCAACTGAACGACCCAACCATTGAAGCCATGAGAAAACGACCATGAACACCAATACCCTCTATGCCACTTGCCTGTTTGCCGCCCTGAATATCTGCACCTTCTCGGCCCGCGCCGAAGCCGACGTCACGCCGCAAACCTACGCCTTCGGCACGCACCTGGACATCCAGAAAGTGGTGGCATTGACACAGGATGCCGGGGTTTCCTGCGGCATTGTCGATGCTCAACTGACCTACCTGAATTCGCAGGGCAAGACCGAGATCCTGAACTACCGCAAATTTGCCGATTGCCACAGCGATAACTGAGTTCGGCCCACATTTCATCAGGTGACCCTTATGTTCCTCATCGCATTCCTGGGCGGCTTATTGACCGTCCTCAGTCCTTGTATCCTGCCGGTCGTGCCATTTCTGTTCGCCGGTATCGACCGTACACGCTCATCGATCCTGCTTACCCTTGGCGGCATGGTCCTGACCTTCGCGCTGATTTCCAGTCTGGCCGTGGTCAGCAGTGAGTGGGTGATTCAGGCCAACAACACCGGGCGTCATGTGGCACTGGTGGTGATGGCGCTGTTTGCCTTGTCGCTG
Source organism: Pseudomonas lactucae (assembly GCF_036688725.1). Taxonomy (NCBI): domain Bacteria; kingdom Pseudomonadati; phylum Pseudomonadota; class Gammaproteobacteria; order Pseudomonadales; family Pseudomonadaceae; genus Pseudomonas; species Pseudomonas lactucae. The sequence continues at coordinate 4,693 of NZ_JAQQPT010000017.1, forward strand.
ATCTCGGCGCGAATCAGTGGCTGGCTGGCCAGCCCGTTCGTGTTACTGGGCAATCGCCTCGACCCCGAGACGCGCAAAATGTCCGGGCCGCTGGGTTCGCTGATGATCGGCGTCGCCACCGGCCTGCTCTGGGCGCCGTGCGCCGGGCCTATCCTCGGGGTGATCCTTACCGGCGCCATGCTGCAAGGCGCCAATGCGCAAACCAGCCTGCTGCTGGCAGCCTATGGTCTGGGCAGTGCACTGTCGTTGGGTACGCTGATTTTTGCCGGACGCGGTTTAGTCAATCGCCTGAAGGCCTCGATTCCGGTCACTGGTTGGCTGCGGCGCGTCACCGGTTTTGCGGTCCTGGCCGCAGCGCTGGTGATTTCTACCGGTGCCGACAAGACGCTGTTGGCCGGGGCGTCGTCCGAAGGCGTCAGCGTGCTGGAAAAAGGCGTGCTGCAAAGCGTCCCCAAAGTCGTCGAATACCTGGTAAGCAAGGCCAAGGCCGAACCCACCCTCGACAACGCCCAAGGCCCGATGCCGTCGCTGTCCGGCGCGGTGGAATGGCTCAATTCGCCCGCGCTGACCAGTGAGTCGCTCAGAGGCAAAGTGGTGCTCGTCGATTTCTGGACTTACGACTGCATCAATTGCCAGCACACCCTGCCGTATGTGAAGGACTGGGCGCAGAAGTACGAGAAGGATGGTTTGGTGGTAATCGGCGTCCACACCCCGGAATACGGCTTTGAACGCATCATCGATAATGTGAAGGATGAGGTGAAAAAGCTCGGCATCACTTACCCGGTGGCCATCGACAACAACTACGCGATCTGGCGCAACTTCGATAACCAGTACTGGCCCGCGCACTACCTGATCGACGCCAAAGGGCAAGTGCGCTTCACCCACTTCGGAGAAGGTCGCTACGAGACGCAGGAAAAGATGATTCAGCAACTGCTGCAGGAGGCGAAAGCTCCAGCCGCGTAACCCTTGAAAACCCATGGCCCACAGGCAACGTGCTGTGGGCCATTAGCTTTTTCTCCTGCGGCCTGGGTTGCGCGACCACCCTCTCCCGCCAACCCCAGGCTAATCTGACACGATGCTTTTGGCCTCAAGAAATGCTTCCAGCCCCAAGACTCCAAACTCCCGGCCGACACCGGACTGCTTTACCACGCCGAACGGCGCCAGCAGCTCTGGCGAGGTCGGTCTGCCCTCCCCGCCAATAATCAACGTCGCGCCTTGCGCCTGCCCGCGGCGGATGCTTGGGCGAGCACGATGGTCTGCAAGGGGCTCAACTCGCTCGGTTTGATGACCGAGGCACAGCCAGCCGCAATGGCCGATGCCAGTTTGCTGCATATTGTCCCGGCGGTGCTGTTCCAGGGGGCAAACAGCGCCGCGACTCCGACCGGCTCCATCACCTCCGTAGCGTCACCGACCAAGCGACTCAGGTCGAAGTGTTTCAACACCTGCGCCGCATTGGTAAATGACTGCCAAGCGTAGCGACTAACGCCGCTTCGCCCTTGGCGTGTTACTTCGCCGTGGCGGCTTTTTCGATTAGGCGGGCAACCGGTTCCGGGTTCGAAACCATCACGACATGTGAAGCGCCCTTGACCACTTCCACGGCTTTGGCAGCGGCGCGCTTGGCCATGAATGCCATGGCTTGCGGGGGAATGTTTTTGTCCTGGTCGCCGTAGATGTACCAGGACGGAATATGCTTCCAGGCGGGGCTGCCGGACGCTTCGTTGAGCGCCGCTTCCGTTACCGGGCGTTGGGTGGCGGCCATCAATGCCGCCTCTTTCGCGGGGACGTCAGCGGCGAACTGGTTGTGAAATTTGTCCTGCTGGATGTACAAGTCCTTGCCCCCATCGGCCAGCGGTACAGGCGCAGCCAGCGTTGGGCCCAGCGTGCTGCCCGGGAATTTGCCGGCCAGACCGGCGACGGTTTCCCCGGCCTCTGGTGCAAACGCACTGACGTAAACCAGGGCTTTGACGTTGACATGATCGTTGGCCGCATCACTGATAACGTTGCCGCCATAGGAATGGCCGACCAACACCACCGGCGAATGAATGCTCGTCAGCAATGCCGAGATTGCCGAACCATCGCTCTTTACACCGCGCAATGGGTTGGCAGCGGCAACCACCGGGTAACCGTCCTTCTCGAGAATCTTCACGACGCCATTCCAACTCGACGCATCGGCAAAGGCGCCATGTACGAGCACAATCGTGGGTTTTTCAGTTTGCGACCAGGCGTGTGTCGCCATGCTCAGGCTGACGGCAACGGCCAATGCGGTTAATACCTTTTTCATTGTTAACTCCGGGTTTGACGGGAATCAGGGAGCGAAGCGAGTGAAGACAAAGTCGTGATTACGCACTCGCGCCTGGTGACAGGCGAAGCAGGTTTCGTGTTGGGCTTCATCGGCCGGTTTACCGTTGATAAACCGCCCGAATCCCCAGCCACCGGTTGCTGCATATCTTTTCGAGTCCTTGACCATCACCTGCACGGTCGTGGCAGGCCCCGGGATGGACGCCGGCTCGAATTCCGGGGACTGCACCTGTTTCCAGGCCAGCTTTACCAGCACCGTGCCATCGGGGAATGGCAGCGTTGAGTCCTGATAAGCCTTGATGGCCGAGTCATTGCCCAGCACGGCTCGCAGTTCATTCAGGGGTGCTGCTTCCTGCGCCGGCGCAATCAGCGGCCATAGGCGGTAGTTTTCAGGCAATTTCACGCCATAGATCGGTGAGGCGTCCCCAGTACTGGCGTCGCCCGAGGCAACACCGGTAGCGGTCAACGTCGCGATTGCAATGGCAGCCGACATCGCGGCAAGAAATTTCAGCTTCATCATCGCCATCCTTTCAGCCGGTTTTCAAAGATGATCGGCGTCGATCACCGCCTGGGCGAAGGCTTTCGGCGCTTCCTGCGGCAAGTTGTGACCTACACCACCGGTGATCAATCGGTACTCATACTTGCCAGTGAAGCGTTTGGCGTACGCTTCGGCAGGTGGGTGCGGTGCGCCGTTCGCATCACCTTCCAGGGTGATGGTGGGCACGCTGATGAATGGAAATGCCGCGAGTTTCTTCTCCAGCGCGTCGTATCTGGCCTCGCCCTTGACCAACCCCAGGCGCCAGCGATAGTTGAAAATCGACACGGCCACGTGATCAGGGTTTTGCAAGGACGCCGCGCTGCGCTCATAAGTGGCGTCGTCGAAATTCCACTGTGGCGACGCCAGCTTCCAGATGAGCTTGGCGAAGTCATGGGTGTTTTTCTCGTAGCCCAGGCGCCCGCGCTCGGTCGCGAAGTAGAACTGGTACCACCACTGCAGTTCGGCGGCTGGCGGCAATGGCGCCTTGCCCGCCTCTTGGCTGCCTATCAGGTAACCGCTCACAGCGACCAGGGCTTTCACTCTTTCCGGCCACAGTGCGGCAACGATATCTGCAGTGCGGGCGCCCCAGTCAAACCCACCCAGCACCGCCGTCTTGATCTTCAGCGCGTCCATGAAGTCGATCAGGTCGGTCGCCAGCGCAGCAGGTTGACCATTGCGAACTGCCTTGGCCGAGAGAAAATGCGTATCGCCATAACCACGCGCAGAAGGGATCAACACTCGATATCCCTTGTCCGCCAAAGCAGGAGCGACATCAGCGTATGCATTGATATCGTAGGGCCAGCCGTGCAACAAAATGACCACAGGGCCATCGGCTGGGCCGAGTTCCGCGTAAGAAACGTCCAGCAGCCCCGCTTTCACATGCTTAAGAGCACCGAGAGAGGTGTGAGCTCCCGGCGTGATAGCCCCAAGGGTGGACGCGGGTACATCAGCCGCGCTGGCTTGGGAAAAACCTAAAGCAACCGCTGCGAATTGCAGCACCGCTGCTGCCAACAGCGATGGGGCAAGACCCCGCAGGCGGCTGGATTTATTTTGATTGGTCAGCAAGGTGATCTCCATGGTGTTTCTCCGTAGCGAGCCGCCGAATAGCGGCCCGGTGTGTTGACTGGATTGCGTGTGAGCTACTGGGCTGTCTTCGTTGCGCTCAGTTTGGCGCGCAGCGGCCGGAAGGCCTCCCGCAACTCTTCGCTGAACAATTGAGGTTGCTCCCAGGAAGCGAAGTGGCCGCCCTTGTTAACCTGGCTGTAGTAGGAAAGTGATGGGTAAGCGCGTTGCGCCCAGCTTTTTGGCGCCTGATAGATCTCGTGCGGGAAGACCGTGATCGCCACCGGCACCTTGATGCTTGCGGTGTTCTGCGCGGCAGCGCTGAAATTGTTGTTGTTGTTTTCCCAGTAGAAACGCGATGACGATGCGCCTGCGTTCGTCAGCCAGTACAGGCTGATATCGTCCAGCATCTCGTCACGGGTCAATACCCGTTCAGGCTGACCATCACTGTCCGTCCACGCGGCGATTTTTTCGTACATCCACGCCGCAGTACCGGTAGGCGAATCGGCCAGCAGGTAACCGATAGTTTGCGGGCGCGTAACCATCATCGCGCCGTATGCTGCATTGCGGCCGAAGAAGGTGCTCAAGGAATCAAACGCCTTGCGTTCAGGCTCAGTGAGCCCGACAGGGGCCGGGTCACCACTATTGATCGGTTTGACCAATTCGGGCGGGATGGTGGCCGGCATGTTCAAGTGAATGCCCAACAACCCCGGCGGATTCAGGCGGCCCAATGCATCGGATATGACCGAACCGTGATCTCCGCCCTGGGAAACATAGTGGGTATAACCCAGACGCTTGATGAGCACATCCCAAGCCTTCGCGACTCGATCCGGCCCCCAGCCCAATTCAGTTGGCTTACCGGAAAAACCGTGTCCCGGAATCGATGGAATGATCACGTCGAACGAATCTTCAACCTTACCGCCGTAAGCAACGGGATCCGTCAGCGGGCCGATAGTCTTCAGGAACTCAAACTGTGAGCCAGGCCAACCGTGTGTCAAAAGCAGCGGCATCGCGTTGGGGTTTCGCGAGCGAACATGGATGAATTGAATATCGACGCCGTCGATAGTCGTGATGAATTCAGGCAGCGCATTGAGCTTTGCTTCGGCCTTGCGCCAGTCATAGCCGCTGCTCCAATACTTCATCAGCGCCTGGACCTGGGCCAACTGCACGCCTTGGGAAACGTCATTGACGGTCTCTTTGTCCGGCCAGCGGGTCGCCGCAATGCGCTTTTTCAGATCGGACAATTGAGCCTCATCGACGTGAATTCGATAAGGTCGAATCGATTCGGGATTGGTCGAGGCCGAGCTGGCAACTGACGCATCGGCGGCCGGGCCAGCAGCCCAGGCACCACCGCTGCTGGCTATCAGGGCCAACCCCAAAACGCCCATTCTCACGGAAGAAGCCAGACAATGGCGCCAGGTGAAACCGAACGTAGCTGCAGGCATTTTGAATTTCCTATAAGTCATTGGTCGACAACGTCGCGAAACGCGCAGAGATAGCCGCGAGTTAAATGAGTCATCCATTGGAGAAGGTTTGCGCCTTCTCGATGGGTTCATTTAAATCCCCGCGGGTATCCCGTATGTGTCATCAACCGACTTAAAAGAATCGCTGTGTATCTATCCAAAGCGCAGATACAAAACGATACAAACCGACCACTCGCTCATTAGAAAGCCAATGCCCCGACTTGTCGGGGCATTGGCTTTTCTGGGACGTATCACTCCGTCATTTTCTGCGCGACCATGTCAGCCGCCCCTTACAAATACCGCCACCACCATCATGCAGCGACAACGTACTGAAGAATCTAGACTTCGCAGTCAAGCATCCATTGAACCCCGTACCGATCGGTGAGCTTGCCATAGTAGCTCCCCCACGGTTGCATCGCGACGGGCGTGGTTACCTTTGCGCCGACAGCGAGTTTCGTAAACAAACTGTCGGTGCTGTCGCGATTGTCCATGATGAGCATGTGGGATGAGCCTCTCATTGGCTCAGCATCGTGATTGTCCGAGGCGAAGAATAGAACGCCGGGCCCTTCGAAGCGGGCATGCATTACCTTGCCCTTCATCGCTTCGCTTGCGATTGGAATGCCGTGATCTCCATGGCGCATCAGCGTTGTTACCCGACCAAGGCCACATTCTGCATAGAATGTAAGCGCAGCCTCGCACTGCGTGGTGAAGAACAGATAGTTGGCTAGCTGCATTTCATGACTCCTGCCAATTGCCAGGCCGACTAGCCCGGCATGCATCTTATATCGCAGTCTGCCTGGACGATATCCGGCGGCGGAGCCGCACGCCGTAAAACGCCAAACTCACACCTCTACGGTAAACCTTAGCGCAGGACGTTTTCCAAATTCTGTAGGCTCCCCTTCCTTGCAAAATCCCCGGCTTTGACTAAGTTGATAGCTACTGGCCACCCGAGTGCCCTTCAGCGGCCAGAAATCCCATAAACCTCGTCGAGGAATTCAATAACCAGACGCCCTTACATCGTACCCAACTGACACTGACACGGAATTCAGTCATATCAATCAAGAGGGATGCTTGATGAAGCGTAGCGTGTTGCCTAGAGTTTTTTCACTCAAGGGTGCGGCCGAAAACTACTGGCTTTCGTTATCAGTGTTTTCGATCCTGGTTGTTGCCAGCTTTCTGTTGTTTGAACAGCAGATCCAACAGCTGCTGAATCACCTGAGCGCCCTCCTCCCCACCGACCCGGTACAACGCCTGAGCCTGGCCGTGCTGCTGGTAACGCTACTGGCCCTGGATGTGCTGCTGCCCGTGCCTTCCAGCCTCGTGGCCTTGCTGGCCGTGGCGGCCCTGGGCGCCATTGGCGGTTATCTGGTGATCCTCATCGGACTGTGCCTGGGAGCCAGCCTCGGCTACTGGCTTGGGGCCGGCTACTTTCGCCTGCTGTCCAATTGGCTGGGACTCAGAAGCTGGCAACCCGGGCAACTGGCCTATCGCCTCAGCACGCTTTCGCTGGTGTGCCTGCGTGGCGTGCCGGTGCTGGCGGAAACCTCGGTGCTGGCAGCCGGCATGCAAGGCTATCCACTGCGCCAGTTCCTGCTGGTCACCACCCTGGCCAACGCCGGCCTGGCCCTGGCCTACGCCGCGATAGGCAGCCTGCTGGTGGAGCAGCACGCGCTGCTGGCAACCATTCTGGCCAGCATGGTGCTGCCCGGGCTGTTCCTGGGCGCCCGCAGCCTTTTCAAACAGCGCCTGGCGCAACCAACTCTCGACACGGATCAACCTCTGCAAGGCCGCTTCGAGGTGAGCTACCACTACCCAGTGCTGTTCACCGACCACATTTTCCAGGCGGACAACCCCTGCCTGTACCAGCAACTGACTCGGCAGGGGCCCGGACCGATCACGGTGCTGGTGTTTGTCGATGAACAATTGCTGCTGTGTTCGCCGCAGTTGCCGCAGCAGATCAACAGCTATTTCAGCGCCCATGCGGCCGACCTGCATCTGCAAGCCGCGCCGATCGCGGTGCCGGCCGGTGAGTTGAGCAAAACCCCGGACGTGCTCCAGCATCTGTATGCGCACATGCTGCAACACGGCCTGGATCGCCACTGCTATGTGCTGGCCCTGGGCGGCGGCGCGGTACTGGATGCGGTGGGCTACGCCTGCGCCACCTTCCACCGGGGCATGCGCCTGATCCGCATCCCGTCCACCGTGCTGGCGCAGAACGATGCCGGCATCGGCGTGAAGAATGGCATCAACGCCTTTGCCCAGAAGAACCTGTTGGGGGCCTTCTACCCGGCCACGGCGGTGATCAATGACTTCCAGTTGCTGCTCAGCCTTTCCCAGCGAGATCAGATCGCCGGCCTGGCCGAGGCAGTGAAAGTCGCAGTGATCAAGGACGCGGCCTTCTTCCAGTGGATGGAGCTGCAGGCCGAGGCCCTGGCCGGTTTCGAGCACAGTGCCAGCCGCTACGCCATCCACCGCTGCGCGCAGTTGCACCTGGACCATATCACCGGTGCTGGCGACCCGTTCGAGCGCGGCAATGGTCGGCCCCTGGACTACGGACACTGGGCGGCCCACAAGCTGGAAAACCTCAGCCAGCACCGCTTGCGCCACGGTGAAGCGGTGGCCGTGGGCATGGCCCTGGATGCGCTGTATGCCAACGCCAGCGGCCTGTTGTCGGACGCCGACTGCCAACGCCTGCTGCAACTGCTGGACAAACTCGGCTTTAACCTGTGCCCGCCGGAACTGAGCCTGCGCGATGCACAGGGGCGCTCGCCGATCCTGCTCGGCCTGGAAGAGTTCCGCCAGCACCTGGGGGGGCAATTGTCGATCCCGATGCTCTGCCGCCTGGGCCAGTCGGTGGATGTACATCACATCGACATGCTGCTGATGGAGCAGGCCCTGTCGCGCCTGTCGGCGTTCGGCGGGCCGGATTTCGCCTGGGGCGCGGGGTGCGCGCAATGACTCACTCGTCGCTGACCACCTGGCTCACCTTGGGGCGGGTGTCCAACCTGCCGACCGTGTGGACCAACGCCCTGGCCGCCGCCTTGCTGGTCAGCAGCGCCAGTACCCTGGCGCCGCCCACGCCACTGGTCTGGAGCTTGCTGCTGGTGGCGCTCTCGGCGCTGTACCTGGCGGGCATGTTGCTCAACGACCTGCTGGATGCCGACTGGGACCAGCAGCATCACAACCCTCGGCCGATCGTCCTGGGCCTGGTCAGCCGCACCCAGGTCAGCCTGGCCACCGCGGCCCTGTTACTGCTGGCGGCGCTGGCGATCTTCGGCCTGAGCCGGTTGATCGCCCAGCCCCATTGGATGCTGGCCAGCGCCGGTTTGCTGCTGTTGTTCATCCTCGGCTACAACCTGCTGCATAAGAAATACCCGCACAGCGTTTGGTTGATGGGCGGCTGCCGCTCGGCCCTGTACCTGACCGCCGCCGCCAGCCTGGCGATGCCGCCCCAGCCGCTGTGGCTGTGCGCTGCGCTGCTGGGCACCTACATCGCCGGGTTGACCTACCTGGCCCGGCTGGAACATCGCAACCAGTTGCTCAGTCGCCTGCCGCTGCTGCTCATGCTCAGCCCCCTGCTCCTGGCCGCCTACGCCGATAACAGCGTGTTCTGGCTGGTCATGCTGCTGTGGCTGGGCTGGCTGGGCTGGCATTACCAACGCCACCTGGCCAACCCGCAGCAACGGCAGATCCGCGCTTTCATCGGTGCCGGGCTGGCCGCCCTGCCGTTGTTCGATGCGCTGGTGCTGGCCCTGGCCAACCAGCCCCTGGGCAGCCTGCTGTGTGTGCTGGTGTTCTTTCTGCTTCCCCACCTTCAACGCTGGATCAAGCCGACATGAGCATGGATGCCTTCTCTCTCGCGCAGACTGCGCTGACCATTCGTCATGCAGCCTTCGCCGAGCGCCAGCAACGGCTGGACCGGCAACTGGACGACGAAAGCCGCCGCTGGTGGCAAGAAGCCCGGGAGCAACTGGCCCGGGAGCCTTCGGCCAATACACTGATACTGCTCAGCAGCCAGTGCCGGCGCCGCCTCGGCCCCGTGACCGCCGGCCCGGACGGCAACGGCCTCCAACTGGCCCGGGCGCTGCTCCTGGCCCAGTTGCTGGAGCAGCAGGCCGACACCGATCAACTGGCTTTGCTACGCCAGCTGTTTCTGTGGGGCGACGACCAGGAAAAGGCTGCCCTGCTCAACGCCCTGGATGACCTCGACAGCCAGGGTGCCAGCCTCGACCTGGCGCTCCAGGCCGGGCGCACCAACAACCGCGACGTGTTCGCCGCCATCGCCTTGGACAACCCCTTTGCCGCGCGTCACTACCAGGACAGGACCTTCCATCAACTGGTGCTCAAGACCCTGGGCATGGGCCTGGACAGCCGCCGCATCCACGGCCTGGCGGAGCGTCGCAGCGTCGACCTCAACCAACTGGCCCTGGATCTTATGGAAGAACAGCTGGCCGCCGAGCGTGAGGTTTCCCACGGCTTGCCCCAGGTCATCGCCTTCGACCTATTGAGCCAGGCCCAGCGACAGCGCCTGCGCAACTTATACCAGCAGGGACGGTTGCCCCGGCACTGGCTCGAACATTTTCCCGCCGGCACCTGAATCCTTCCAGGTCAGGCAACGAATTCTGTAGCACCCAATCAAGGAGCCACCATGGCGAAGTACTTCGATCCGCACATTCATATGGTCAGCCGCACCACTGATGACTACCAGAACATGGCGGCCGCCGGGATCACCGGGGTTATCGAGCCGGCCTTCTGGCAGGGCCAGGCCAGGACCAGTGTCGGCAGCTTCGTCGACTACTTCGACACTCTGCTCGGCTGGGAGCGATTTCGTGCAAGCATGTTCGGCATCCACCACTTCTGCACCATCGGCCTCAACCCCAAGGAAGCCAACGACCTGTCTGTGGCCAACGAAGTGCTGGAGATCCTTCCGCGGTATCTGGTCAAGGACGGCGTAGTGGCGGTAGGGGAAATCGGCTATGACGACATCACCCCGGAAGAAGACCGCTTTCTCGCCGCGCAACTGGAGCTGGCCAAGCAGTTCAACCTGCCAGTGCTGGTGCACACCCCGCACCGCGACAAGATTGGCGGCACCAAGCGCACCCTGGCGGTGATTCGCGAAGTCGGCATTGCTGAGCACCTGGTGATCATCGACCACCTCAACGAACTGACCCTGCCCCTGGTGCTGGACAGCGACTGCTGGCGCGGTCATTCCATCTATCCCAACACCAAGATGTCCGAGCAACGTATGGTCGCCCTGTTGAAGGAGTACGGCACCGAGAAAATGGTGGTCAACAGCGCCGCCGACTGGGGCATCAGCGACCCGCTCAAGGTGCCGAAAACCGGCGCGGCGATGCTCGCCGCCGGCTTCAGCGAAGCGCAGGTCGAACAGGTGCTGTTCCATAACCCGGTGGATTTCTTCGCCCAGAGCGGGCAGTTGGACAAGACGCTGGTCAGCACTCCGCTGCCGATCGATCAGCGCCGCCAATGGCAAGAGAACTCGGCGCTGCGCGGCCAGGAACCGGTGGTCAAATGAGTGCCCGGGCCGGCTGGAGCGCCGCGCAGATCGGGTATTGCAGTAACGTGCATCCGGCCCGTGACGTGGCCGGCCTGCGGGCATCGATCCAGCAACACTTCCAGGAGGTACGGCGCCAGCGCGGGCTGGCGGTACAGGACAGTGGCCTGTGGATCAGCGCCCAGGCTGCGGCCGAACTGCAGCAGCCCGAGGTACGTGAAGCCTTCCTCGAACTGCTGCACGACAGCGGCCTGCGCCTGACTTCGCTCAACGGTTTTCCCTATGGTCAGTTCCATGAGGGCGCGGTGAAAGCCGAGGTCTACCGGCCGACCTGGGCCGAGCCACAGCGCCTGGAATACAGCCTGCAACTGGCGCACCTGCTGGCCGCCGCCCTGCCCCTGGATTGCCCGCAGGGGGTGATTTCCAGCGTGCCCCTCGGGTATGCCGCCACCTGGGACGAGGCCAGGCAGCAACAGGCCGAGGCACACCTGAGACAACTGACCGCCGAACTGGCAAGCCTGCATCGCAGCAGCGGCAAAAAAATCCTGCTGTGCCTGGAAATGGAGCCGGACTGCGTACTGGAGAACACCGACCAGGCGCTGGCCTTTTTCAAGCACTGGCAAGCTACCGACCCTCACCATGGTTACCTGGCGCTGTGCTTCGATGTCTGCCACCAGGCAGTGGTCTTCGAGGACTGCTACCAATCCCTGCAACGGCTGCTGGACGCACACATCACGGTGGGGAAGATCCAGCTGTCCAATGCACTGATCTGCCAGTTGCCGTTGGCCGATCGTCAGCGCCGCGAGCAGGTGCTGCAGGCCCTGGGCAACTTCGTGGAGGCCACTTACCTGCATCAGGTCAAGGCCAGGGATGGCGCCGGTCAAATGCTGGCCTGGTCCGACCTGCCCGGGGCACTGAGCGCCGCCGAACCGACCCAAGGGCAATGCCCAGAGCTGCGCATTCATTTTCATGTGCCGTTGTTCAGCGAGCAGTTTCTCTTGAGCGAGCTCAGTGGCAGCCAGCAGGCCCTGATGCGCACCTTCGACTTCCTCGCCGCGCATCCGCACTTCCAGCCGGTATTGGAGGTGGAAACCTACAGCTGGAACGTGTTGCCCGTCGCCCTGCGTCCGGGCAGCGAGCAGGCCTTGCTGCAAGGCATCGCCGCAGAACTGCAATGGGTCGAGAGCCAACTGCACAAACGGCAGCTGCTGCGTAGTCGATTCTCGTCCAGGGAGGCCGCGGCCCATGCCTTCTGAACGCCAACCCTTGCTACTGATCAATGTGGTGGGCCTGACCCCGAGCCTGTTGGGCCCGGCCACGCCCCGGATCAATAGCCTGCTGCAACGGGCACAAATGGCCAAACTGCGGCCGGTATTCCCCGCCGTGACCTCGACGGTGCAGGCCTCGATCCTCACCGGGCTACCGCCTTCGGAACACGGCATCGTCGGCAACGGCTGGTATTTCCGTGATCAGGCCGAAGTGCGTTTCTGGCTGCAACCCAATGCGCTGATCCAGGGCGAGAAGGTCTGGCAGACCCTGCAACGGGCAATCCCCGACCTGCGCTGCAGCCAGCTGTTCTGGTGGTTCAATATGTATGCCCAGGTGGATGCGGCCATTACGCCAAGGCCGCACTACCCCGCCGACGGGCGCAAGATGTTCGGCCTCTATTCTTCACCATCGGGTCTGCACGAACGCATCGAACAGCAGATCGGCGAGTTTCCCTTTCCGAGCTTCTGGGGCCCGGCGGCGGGGATCGCCTCCAGCCGCTGGATCGTCGACTGCGCCATGGCCGAATTCCAGATCAGCCGTCCCGATCTGCAATTGATCTACCTGCCGCACCTGGACTATAGCCTGCAACGCCTGGGACCGGAGCATCCGGCCATCAGTGACGAAGTGCGGGCCATCGACCATGAAGTCGGGCGCCTGCTGGATTTTGCCCGGCAGAAAGGTGCGGCGGTGATGCTGTTCTCTGAATACGGGATCGAGGCGGTGCAGCAGTCGGTCTCGATCAACCGCGTGCTGCGCGAGCAGGGCCTGCTGCACGTGCGCCGCTCTCTGAGCTGGGAGCTGCTGGACCCTGGTGCGAGCGCGGCCTTTGCCGTGGTGGACCACCAGATCGCTCACGTCTACGTGCGCCAGCCCGAGAACATTGCCCGGGTCAAGGCCCTGCTGCTGAGCCAGCCCGGTATCGAGCAGGTGCTGGACAAACGCGAGCAACAGGCTTACCAGCTCGACCACCCACGCAGCGGTGAGCTGGTGGCGGTGGCGGCCCCGGGTTTCTGGTTCGATTACTACTACTGGTTTGACGACCGCCTGGCCCCGGATTTCGCCCGCACCGTGGATATCCACCGCAAGCCGGGCTACGACCCGCTGGAGCTGTTCATCGACCCGGCGATCCGTTTTCCCAAGCTGCGGGTCGCGCGCCGGCTGCTGCAGAAGAAGCTCGGCTTTCGTTATTACATGGACCTGATTCCCCTGGACACCTCATTGGTTCGCGGCAGCCACGGACGCTTGCCGAGCGACGATGAGGTCGGGCCACTGCTGATCACCGATTGCGATTTACCACTGCCGGAGCATCTGCCGGCGACTGCGGTAAAACACCTGCTCCTAGAACATTTCCTGGGGCGCCCCTATGACGATAAGGCTCAGGCCAAGGAGATTCCATGCGGCGAACCATCCCTATAGTCGTGCTGAGTGTGTTGAGCGGCTTTGCTCAAGCACAGGGCACGAACACCGTTGAGTGCAATAATTTCCTCACCTTCGCAAATGACCCCAGCGGCACCCTGACCACGTTCAAGCAGAGCCCGGAAACCATGGCCTGGAACTGGTTCGCCTGCCTCAACCGGCAGGATGCCCAGCAAGGCGCCTATCGGGTCTGGGAGACGTTCAAGCCAGCCGATCAGGTCTACCTGTTGAAGGGCGCCACTCCACAGCCCTACAGCTCCCGCGAAACCCTGCCAAGCCAGGTAACGCAACTGGCGCAACAGCAGGGCATGGACCCCAAGGGACTGTTCCAGTTTCTTGGCAATGACACCGCCGGCAGCCCACAGAACGGCACGCAGCAGGTCGATGGCCTGGCCTTGAAGATGAGCCCCAACCCGCCGGTTCCCCCCTCGAAGACAGAACAGCTGGTGCGCTTTCACCTGTTGATGGGCGAGGACACCTTCAACTACATCGTCGCCAACCAGATCTACAACCGCGACGGCCTGGCCAAGTTGACCAATAACCTGAACTTCCCGACCACCGCCTGGGAGCTGAAGACGGCGTGGTTCTGGATCGGCGGCAACAAGGACTTCATGTCCCAATTGGCCAAGGACGGGTACTACATTTCCCAGGCTTACTACGTGAACAGCATCGGCCAGTATCAGGTGGGCTACGCCGCCCTGAGCGGCATGCACGTGATCAACAAGTTGACCCCGGACTGGGTCTGGACCACCTTCGAAAACCGCAACAATCCCAAGTACACCGTCACCAACGACGCGCCGCCCAAGCCCATGATCAATAGCACCGGCCCCACCGAGGCGGCCAAGCCGGTGAACAGCAGCTACCAGCAGCAGTACCCGAACCTGGCCCAGTACGAACTGATCGGCGTGCAATACGACCGCCACCAGGCCGAGCCTAAGCTACTTGCCAACTCCCAGCTGGAATCGGCCTTCCAGGGCAGCTCCTCATGCCTGGCGTGCCACAGCACCGCAGCCTATTCGACACAGAAGAACACCTTCTTCTCCTTCAACATCGACCATAGCGGCGGAATTCTCTACCCCACCAGCGTACTGCCGGACAAGGACTTCGACGGTTATCAAAAACTGGACTATGTCTGGTCGCTCAAACGCGCCCAGTGGAAACGCTAAGGAGAGCAGCCCATGAGTGTCTTGAACTTTCCCCGGATCTACCTCAACGGTTTCATGTTCTGGAACCCCCCAACCCTCAATAACAATGATGTGCTACCGCTGTACGACGCCGTGAAGATGCAGATGAACTGGCCCTTCTTGAGCACGTACGGGATCAATGCCGAGAATGCTCCGCGAACGCTGATGCCCTGGGCCATTACCCCGCTGGCGTACAAGGACGTTCCGGACTACGTGTTGCAGGTGCCCACCAACGGCGACCCCAGCAACTACCCGATGATTCCCGCCGAGTGGGACCTGTTCGGTGACAACGCCTGCGGCACCGTGGACTACCAGCAATTTCGCTCGGTGATCATCGGCGGTGAAACCAAGGTCGACAGCTACATCGACACCGACCCACTGATCAACAAGACGTACCAACTGCAGGGCAACTCGTTCGGCAGCCCAACCCCGACCGCGGCACGCTTTGTCGACGTCAGCCCCTGGCAGAACACCTTCACTGCCCTGTACTTCGAAAAGATCATGCTGGGCGATGCCACCTGCGGCGTGACCCTGAAACAAGGCTGCCGCATGCTCAACCGCTTCCTCGATTTCAACTGGGGAGCATTTGGCGGCCTGGTCTATGTGACATGCACCTGGCAAACCTGCTTTACCAAGGATCAGGTGGACTGGGTCATCGGCGGTTCGCAACTGCTGCAGGAGCTGAAAGATGAAATGGAGCGCAATACCGACGCCCAAGGCCTGATGCTCAGGTTCACCACCTACTTGACCGTCTACGACAAGAACGGCTTGTTCAATGACTTCAAGAACGTCAACACCCATTCCCACGCGCCCTGGGACATGTCCAGGCTGCAGATGCTCTATCAGATAGGCCTGGACAACCCGACCGAGCTCTTCTTCAACCCCGCCTACAGCCGCAGCGCAGGCACCCTTGGGCTTTGGCTGCGCAACGAGTTCCCTACCGCGCCGGCCGGCCAACGCCTGGTGCCCAACGCCGGGGTACCGTTCTACAAGAGCGTACCGGGAGATGCGCAGATCCACGCCCAACAACAGGTGGTGAACCTGGGCGTGCTCAGTGCCGAGCTCAATGGCGGCACGCTGTCGCTGGACTTGGGCAATACCTTTCCGATCTACCCAGCCGTGCATGAGGGCCCGGCCGCCCCCGAGCTTGATGGACGCAACAACGGCATTCCGGTCGCCGCCAAGTTCAACGTCGGCGACTATGAGCTGGGGGTGCTGCAGGGCAAGGACTTCTCCTTCCTGGCCAGCATCGGCTTCGACCAGTATCGGCAATCGGCCTTCGACAAGCGTTCCGGCCTGTTGGACCTGCCCCTCGACACCAGCGCCCAGGCCGCGCTGAAAAACGGCAACCTGGCGCTGCGGCTCAAGGGCACCGACACCATCGCCGCCCAACAGCAGATGTGGACCGCGGAAGTCATCGAGAGCGCCAGCTTCATCGACGTCGGGGACAGCCGGACGCTGAGCATCATGGTGCAGCACAACGGTAAGCCCGCGCCCGCCGGAACCTCGTTGTGGGTGGCCGAATACAACAACGCCTTCATGCTGACCACCAGCAACTACTACCTGGCGTTCAGCAACCCGGCGGATTTCGTGCTGATTACCGACTTTCCCGAAGTGCGCGCGAAGAACGAGCCGGGCATGCCTCAGTTCGCCGACGCCTCGCAGCATCCGAGCCTGTTGAGGGAAGGCAGTGGCAGGCGCCTGAGCGCCATGATCGTCACGGCTCCCGGGTGCGATGTGCCGGTAAGCAACGCCATCACCTATCAGCAATTCCTGAAAACACCGGCCGCTATCGATCTGAGGCCATGCCTGAGGTTCGACAAGCCACAAGCGATGAGCGGGAAACTGGATGATGAGGCCGGCCTGGGCGCCACCGTGGACTACAGCCTGACCCGCATCCAGACCAATGACGACGGCATTGCCCAGGTGACCGTGCACGCCGTGGCGCCGGGCTTCCCTACCCTGCGCTTTTTCATTCAGGATGATCCGACGGGCGTTCCGTTCAGCTTTTCCTACACCGACGCCTTCACCGACTTCCTGTCGCCGCTGCGGGTACTGCCGCAAGAGCCGCAGATGCTCAAGGACTTCATCGACAGCTGGAACCAGATGTGTACGGCCGACGACGCCAACGTACGGATCTGGAACGAGTTCATCTATCCGCAGATTCTCCAACCCTTCTATTACCTCTACCCGATCATGAACAAGTTCATGCCGCTCAACTCCCTGCAACGCATCGAGGGCGCGATCGAGCAGTTCATCAAGCTGATCAGCAAGGAGTATCAGGAGGCCAGCACCCTGGCCATGCCCATCACCCGAGACCTGCCGCAAAGCCGTCGCCAGGTGCTGGAAATCTGGGCCAAGGACCTGGTGAGCACGGGCTACCCGCCGCGCCCACTGAACCTTACGGACTACCAGCAAGGCTGATCCGCAACCGTCATGCAACGGAACCCTGGGCGCACCGTGGCGCCCAGCTTTTGCAAAGGAGTGTCAGATGAACGCCAGTCTCTTCAAGCAACTGCTGTTGGCCGCCGGCCTGCTGGGCGCCAGCCAGGCGCCGTGGGCCCAGACCTACCCCGACAACGTCTACTTCAATATGGGCGTGCACAACGACAAGGGCTGCGACGCCAAGACCCATAACTGCATTGCCAAGCGCACAGCCAACGATCCGGCCGATCCGCTCTACCCGGCCACCTGGGTCAGCGACTGGATCATGTACCGGGTCACCGCCAACTACGCGAAGAACCCGCCGCCCTACAGCAGCCCGCCGAGCACCCTGCAACCAGCCGACTACACCGTGTCCCGTGGCACCAGCTACTACGACAACGACTATGTCCCGGCCGACGGCGACGGTTCCGGCGCGATGATGGAGCACTACGAGAAGTACTGCCTGCCGATCTTCCCGATCAAGGACAACAACTACACCTGCTCCTTCGTGTCCCTGGGCAACAAGGCCTACTTCCTCACCTACCCCGAGGACCGGCCCAAGGACATGCCTGCCTGCTGCATGTTCTCGCCAATGAACCACCCGCCGCGCCGGGACTTCATCAAACACCTGCCGTACAGCGCCGCCCGCAGCCAGAACCTGAACGGCAGCGTGCAGGCCTACGCGCTGGAAATCCCGGTCAAACCGAGCCCGATCCTGTTCGGCTACGCGTTCTACAAGCAGCCCACCAGCGATGCTCCGGGCCAACCGGCCTACCAGCACCCGCAGTCGTTCTACTTCTCCGGGGATGTCAGCGTCGCCAACGCCCCGATCGTCAGCCAGAACTATCTGAACTGGCGCACCGACAAACCGGATCCGGCCAAGACCTGGGACCAAGTCGCCAAGATGTGCCCGGCCAACCCGCCGGACTGCCAGCTCTTCACCCCACCGCCATCGTTGAAAAACGGTGCGCGGCCGCAGTGGAACCAACTCATGCCCCCTTCGCAGTGACAGGAGCTGTCTCATGAACCATTGGAGCCGTTTCACTGCCTTGCTGTTGCTGGGCCTGGGCAGCCAGCAGGCCAGCGCGTTGCAGCCCGGCACGCCTGGGTCGCAGACCACTTGCCCGCCCAACGCCGTGGTACCCGCTGCCGGAGCCTCCCAGCAGGCTTTCGATCAGTACAGCTGGCAGACGTTCATCAACCTGAACTGGCCCGCACAGGCGGGCCAGCGCGGGGTGGCCGATTGCACCAAGCCTTTGGGCAGCCCCGGCGATACCGTGTGGCAGACCTACAAGAGCGTCAGCGAGACCTTCCTTCCCGGGGCCACGAATCCAGGCCCCTGGAACTCGAAACTGCCGCGCAGGAGTCTCAACCTGATCAACATCGCCGCGATCAAGAACACCCAAGTGGTGCAGGCGGACAACCAGGCGGTCGGGGGCTGGCTGATTGATCAGCGCGGTAACCCGACCTACTACGACATTGCCGCCAACCAGGTGTCCTACAACTACATCGTCGCCAACGACTTCTACAACGCAGCGATCGTCGACGCCGCGAAGAACATCAACTTTCCCAACAATGCCAGCGAGATCAAGGCCAGCTGGCGCATCCTCACCACGGCCGACGACAGCAGCCGCTACCTGACGACGAAGGCCCTGGTGACAACATTCGACAGCCAGGGACGGCCCAACGGCGCCGAACCGGCCAACATCGGGCTGGTGGGGCTGCACATCATCAGCAAGGTCGAGGGCTACCCGCAGTGGATCTGGTCGACCTTCGAGCAGATCGACAACGTGCCACCCAAGGTCAACCTGGGGGGCAAGTGGGTGGATCAACCGGTCTCGGGGATTTTCTACTCCTACTTCAACGCCAAGGCTCCCGCCGGCAGCCTCAATCAGTCTCCCTGCCTGTGGCAGCAGCAAGGCACACAGATGGTCTGTACCCCAAAGCCCGGCACCCGGTTCAGCACGCCGGATCCGCTGAACCGGGTCACCCCGATCACCGACGTCACCCAGCAGGTCAATACCCAGTACCAGGGCAATCCGCAGGTGCAACAGAGCGTGTTCAAGTACTACCAGTTGATCACCACGCAGCACCCCCAGTCGCCGGACAATCCGGGCAATCCGCTGGGTCAGCCAACACCGTCGCTGTCGGCCAACGTCACCATGGAAAGCTACATCCAGAACAACAGCAGTTGCATGAACTGCCACTCCATGGCGACACCGCTGCATAGCCAATACAAGAGCGACTTCTCCTTCCTGTTCAGATTCGCCCACGCCCCGGTCACCCATGCCACCCAGGATAAGGAATAGATCATGAGCATATTGAACGGACCCCGGCTGAACTTCTGGGGTGGCATCTCCACCGACGTCAGCGTGTCCAACAACTCGCCGACCTTGCCCAATGGCATCGCCACGTCCCTTGATCTGTATGACCTGACCACCTCAACGGTGTCGGAACCGGCCCGGACCTACAGCGATGACCGCCTATATGAATTGATCAACGCCCCGGACCCCAGAATCGGTCCCAACAGCCGATACACGGCCGGCGGCTGGAACCACTACGGAGACCACGTGGTGACGATGCACAATGCGCTGATCAGTTCCCAAGGCACACCGGGCAACATCTCGCTGGAAGGAGACATGGTCGGCCAGCCGGTGTACCTGCTCGGCTCCGTTACCCCCGGCACCGGGCAAGGCCCCAATTCCGGCCCGATGATGGTCGACCTGGACCCCACAGCGAGCACCACGACCCAGATATTTGTCGGCGGCCTGCAGATCGGCAGCAGTACAGCTCCCGAGCTCTTGATTCGCTGTAATACCGTGTGCAGCAGTTTCGACCTCAATACCCGTGTGCTTGAGCCTGGAAGCATGGACTCACCCGGCTCTTTCCATGCAAGCGGCACCTTTCAGCTGACCTTTCCACTGAGCAGCATCGTCAGCTACAACAAGGGCAGTGCCGGACTAAAGGCCCTGATCGAAGCGCCCAACGCCACCGGGATCGTGCTGCGTTTCGTGATGTTCGAAATGTGCCCCACCCTGACCACCGAGCAACTGAACGCGGACTACGCCGCCAACCAGTTCAACCCTAACCCGAGCATCGGCCGGGTCATCGGCACCCTGGCCACGGCGTATGCCGATGAGCCGCAGATCTGCCCGCCGGGCCGTCAACTCATCAATGCCGACAAGGACCTGAACATCAGCAGCGTTGCCTATGCCGAGGTCGCCAATGGGCAACTGAGCATCGATATGGTCAACCTGATCCCCAAGCAGACCTTCAGGGCCGTGCGCGACGACATCACCAGCCCTATTGGTCCCAACGCCGACTACGGGACCGTCACCATCGCGAGCGCGGCAACGGTCCTGGCTAGTTTTGAACCCAGCGACCCGCTGCTGCAGGACTACTACCGGTTCGGTGGCATCATCGACGTGCCGCTCGACACCACCCAGATCCAGCAGGTGCAGAGCACGCCCTTGTGCATCAGTGCTCCAGGGAACGCCCTTAACCCAGCGCTATCGGCACCCGAATGCGCGTATCGAGTCTACAGCGATCAGCGCAACACCTACCTCGATCCTGACAGCACAGGCGTGCAGATCACCTTGCAAGTCCGTTACCTGGGCGCCGTGGTGCAAGCAGATACGCCAATCGATATCGCGGCCTCGGCGACCGCCGTCTATGAGGCCAACCGCTACTGGGACTTCCTGGCGCTACCGAACTCGCTGACGGTTCCGGCCGGTCAGCCCTCGGTGAGTTTCAATGTCGTCCCCGTCGCCGGCTCCAGAACCCAGGCCGGCTTCACCACCCTGACCTACACCCTCGACAACAACCCCCTGACCCAGAGCTTCAGTAACTTTCGCAAATACGCCTGGAGCGACTTCGGCATTCCCACGGGCAGCATCGTGACCTGGGAACAGGTGTACCAGAACGTGCTGCGCTTCCATTACCTGGCCTTTCCTGCCATGTCGCGCTACATCCAGCTCAACCAACCTGACGCGGTGATGAGCTACAAGCAGGCGATCCTGGCCCGGATCTCTCCCGAGTACCAGAACACCACCTTGTACATGTCAGTGGTGCGCTCGATGTCGCCGAGCCAATGCTCCCTGCTGACGACCTATCTCAACGGCACCCCCTGGCAGCCTTGAACAAGGAGAAGACCATGACCGTTGCTCTACACATACCCGCCGAGCCGCAAGAGACGCTGCGCCCAAGCGATATCATCGCCGAGGGCCTCTTCAACCCTCGCGGCGTCTGCGTCGAAGACGATGGCAGCCTACTGCTGGTGGAAGCCGGCTCAGGCCTGCCTGACCAGACGTTCAGTGGCCGTATCAGTCGCCTGCGACCAGACGCACGCGCCCAGGACGGCTACCTGCCGCCCGAGGTCCTGGCCCAGGGCTTTCGCTCGATGAACATGCAGGCGCGGATGCTTCGGGACGAAATCATGGGCCTGTCGGACATCGCCTTCGGTGCCGGGCGCTACGTGGTCAGCCAGACCGACTACGTCGCCGGTTCGAAGCTCCTGGACCTGCAATACAGCCCGCCCGAACCGCTGTTCCATAGTCGCGGCAACCTCAACTCGCTGTGCTATCACCCTTCGCGCCAAAGCTGGCTCGCCGTCAAGCCCGATACCAACCAACTGGTGGAGTTCACCCCGGACGGCGAGCAGATCCTGGCCCTGTTGCCCGACCAGGATCAGGGCCAGGAAGCGGTCCCTGTAACCCTGGTATACGAGCCGCAAACCGATGCGGTGCTGATCAGCCTGTTCTCCGGGGAACTGCATCGCGACCCGACGCGCAAGGGCATCGACTTCGCCGACAACGCCGGCAAGGTCATCCGTGTCTGGCCTGCCAGCGGCAGGATCGAGGTGTTGATTCGCGGGCTGCAACTGCCCACCGGATTGGCGCTGGATCCGCAGGGACGGATTCTGGTGCTGGAACTGTGCGATCGGCTGTTGCAACCCCTGCCGCTCGACTGGTCCGGCGAAGTCTTGCACGGCGGCTTCGCCCGCTTCAGTGGCCGCCTGCTGCGCTGCGACGTGCAGCAACGCAATGTCCAAGTGCTCGCCAAAGGCCTGGATACGCCGTCCAACCTTTGCTGCATCGAGGGCGCGGTGTTGGTGAGCGAAGGCATGGGGCTGAGCGGACGGCCGATTCCCACCGCCGATCAGCAGGTGGTTGCGCTGAGCGGACGATTGCGGCGGGTCCGACTTTGAACCAGCCCATTCGACAAGAGTGATGTGCGGTGGTCGAAGGTACACAGCGTGGTGTGACCTCGCCCTCTTATGAGCCAGGCCCGTATTCCGAAACTGCCGAGACCGGGGTTTGCCAGTTCGATGATTGGTATTGCGCCACTATGCTGGAGCGGATCAAAGGGCCCATGCCCTTGAAGTCGGTCGGCTGAGTGCGCGGCTGACGCGTAAGCCTTTCAGCACACGGGTGCAATGGAAGGCTTGCGCTGTCGCGACCGTTTCAGCGGATGAACGTTGGAATATCCAACCCCAAGCTCTCGCGCAACGTCGTCCCCTCATACGCCGTGCGATACACCCCACGCGCCTGCAACAACGGTATGACGTGTTCGGTAAGCCGATTGAATTGCTCCGGGTGCCCGATATAGATGTTGAACCCATCCACCGCCCGCGCTTGGAACCAATCCGTCATTTTTTGCGCGACCGTCTCAGCCGAACCCACAAAGGCGCCCGGACGCAGTTGTCGGCCGAATTCAACCGCCTGGCGCAAGGTGAAGCCTTTTTCACGCGCCTGGTCCGCAATACGTTTGGCGGCGGTAAAAAAGCTGCTGCGGGCAGCCTCCAGGCTTTGCTGTGGAAACGGTGCATCGAGGTCGTACTGGCTGAAATCGTGCCAGCCGAAATTACGCCCGAACTCCTTCAGCGCAAGGTCAAAGCTGTGATCGGCCTGATGGTAGTGCTGCTCGATTTCACGGGCATGCTCGTCCGTGTCGCCGATGTAGATTTCGGCACCGGGCATGACCAGCAGTTGTTCCGGGTCGCGACCGCGTTGCACTGCCCTGCCCTTTACATCCCTGTAGAACGCCTGGCCCTGCTCGATGCTGGCGGCGTGGGTGAAGATCACATCGGCGGTGGCGGCGCCCAGGTCGCGACCTTGCGGTGAGTCACCGGCCTGGAATATCACCGGCTGGCCTTGAGGCGAGCGCTGGATATTCAGCGGGCCGACCACCGAAAAGTGCTCACCCTGGTGGTTCAGGCTATGCAGCTTGCTCGGGTCGAGGAACTGCCCCGTCGCGCGGTTGCGCACGAATGCATCGTCCTCATAGGAGTGCCACAACCCCTGCACCACCTGAACGTGCTCGGCGGCGCGACCGTAGCGCGTGTCGTAATCATAATGTTCGTCCCGACTGTAATTACCCGCCGTGCCGGCATCGCCGCTGGTCACCACGTTCCACCCCGCACGGCCCTTGCTGATCAGGTCCAGGGACGCCAGACGCCGTGCGACGTTATACGGCGCGTTGTAGGACGTGGTCAGCGTACCGACCAGGCCGATATGCCGTGTACTCACGGCGAGCGCGGATAACAGGGTCAGCGGTTCCAGGCGGTTCAGGTAGTGGGACGGTGACCCCGGCGTGATGAACTGGCTGTCGACGATAAATATCAGGTCGAACAGTGCCGCTTCAGCCTGGCGCGCAATAGCGATGTACCAGTCGACGTTGACGCTGGCATCGGCCGGCAATTGAGGGTCAAGCCACAGGTTATGGCGACCCGGACCACCACAGCCCATGGTCAGGGCCCCGAGTTTCAGCTGTCTTTTAGTCATGTGTGGCGTCTTCCTGGGTGCCTTCAGGGCTGGGTCTTGGCGACGGCGGGTTGCAAGGATGCGGCGAATGAATCGTCGAATAAGCGGGTCGCCGCGTAAGCCTTGACCAGCCCTTCGCCTGCAAAAAAGTCCACGGTTTTCTGCGCCTCTACCGGCGACTGGGCCGTCAGCGGCTCGACCGTGGTGCGGGCGCGGGCAAACCAGACTCGGGCGATGTCCGCATCCGCCCTTGTGCGTTTGGCCCAGGCATCTGCATACGCGTCAGTGTTGGCGGGATTCTGACGCGCCCAGTCGCGGGCTTTCTTCAGGCGCTGGAGGAAATCACTGATGGGCGCGCGTTTGGTCTCGACGGCCTTGGCATTGGCCGCTATGAAACTCTGGGCCGGAATCAACCCTTCAGCCGTCGCGAGCACCCGTGCGCCTTGGCGTTCCTGTTGTGTGACGTAAGGCTCCCACGTAGCAATCACGTCCACCGAGCCACCTTCGAGCGCATGGGAAGCATCCAATGCGCTGAGATAGCGCAGCTCCAGCGAGTCGCGGGGCACGCCCGCTTTATCCAGCGCGGTGAGCAACAATTGCTGGCTCCAGGAGCCTTTCCAGATGGCGGCGCGCTTGCCTGCGAGGTCCGCAAGGCTGTGGATGGGGGAATCCTTTTTGACCAGGATGGCCACGCCGTCAAGGTTTTGCCGGCTGACGGCGATCACCTTGATCGGTGCGCCCAATGCGCCCAGGAACAGCACCGGCGCATCCCCCAGCAAACCAATGTCGAGGCTGCCGACGTTGAGCGCTTCGGCAACCGGCGAGCCTGCGGTGAATTGCTTCCATTCAAGGGTATACGGCAGGTCGTCCAGCACGCCCGCGACGTCCATCACCGCCTGGGCGTTGTAGCTTTGATCGCCGACCACCAGGGTTTGCGCATTCGCGCCCAGGCAAAGCAGTACAGCGGCCAACCCGGCTGCCAGTGTTGTGAGGTAACGCACGCTCGTCTCCAGATGCCTTGTCAGGCATTTCAAGTCGATCCGCGCGTGCGGTCTCGCCAATACTCAAAGGGATAGTCAGCGGCGTACGATGAAGCCAGGTACCGGGCATGTAAAATACTGATAACGCATAACGTAATTCTATAATAATGTCTTTTACGTATTTTTATCGCAGTGGGGTCCATGTGTCATCCGTATGCCCCATGCTCAAACGTCATAATCCCCGGTTCGCCTGCATGGTAATCTCGCGCCACCACGAATAGACAAAGATCGTCACATGACGATGACCAGAGCCAGGAAAGAACATGCCAAAAAAATCTCACTCAGCGTTGCGCCGCAACTTCCGTGAACTGCTTGCAACGCCTGCGTGCGTTGAAACCGCCTCCGTATTTGATCCGATGTCGGCGCGTATCGCCGCCGACCTGGGTTTCGAGGTGGGCATCCTGGGTGGCTCGGTCGCCTCGTTGCAGGTGCTTGCGGCGCCCGATTTTGCATTGATCACGCTGAGTGAGTTCGTTGAACAGGCCACTCGCATCGGCCGGGTAGCGCAGTTGCCTTTTATCGCCGACGCCGACCACGGCTACGGCAATGCCCTCAACGTGATGCGCACGGTCGAAGAACTTGAGCGCGCCGGCGTGGCTGCGCTGACCATTGAAGACACGCTGCTGCCGGCGCAATTCGGGCGCAAATCCACCGACTTGATTTCCATCGAGGAAGGCATCGGCAAGGTCCGCGCGGCCCTGGAAGCGCGTGTCGATCCCGAGCTGTCGATCATTGCCCGAACCAACGCCGGTGTGTTGTCGACCGAAGCCGTTATCGAGCGCACCCAGGCTTACCAGAAAGCCGGTGCCGACGGGATCTGCATGGTGGGCGTCAGCGATTTCGAGCATCTGGAGAAAATCGCGGAAAACCTTACGGTGCCGCTGATGCTGGTGACCTACGGCAATCCCAAGCTCAATGACGCCCAGCGTTTGGCCGACCTCGGCGTACGCGTGGTGGTCGCAGGCCATGGCGCTTACTTCGCGGCGATCAAGGCCACCTATGACAGCTTGCGTGCCCAGCGTCAGTTGACTCACAGCACCTCGAACCTGAGTGCTACCGAGCTGACCCATACCTATACGCTGCCGGAGAGTTATGTGGCGTGGGCCAAGGAATTCATGGACGTGGAAGAATAAAACAGCGCGAAGCAGGGACGATTCTCCCCTTTCCCACGAAAAAATCCGCCGCATTATCTGCGGCGGCAACCAAAGGATTTTGTCGAAGCAGAGCGGCTAAGACAGTCCTCACGCTACACCTCCCCGCCGATTAAAAAGAGTGAAGTTTAATTAATCGAGTTTAATCCGCTACAGGGCTGCAGCCCGCGCAGACTGTGCTTAGAATCGGCCTCGACAACACATCCGACAACCAAAAACTGTTAACGCTTAGCTGAAAACACACCTGCCCTTACAGCGTTTATGCGCCATCCAAAAAGCGCAATGTTTACGCGCGCGTTCATTATTCCGGGGAAGTCAGAACATGCTTAAACAGTGGAGTCTGTTAGCGCTGGCCGTGTGTGCCAGTGTCAGCCCTGTGGCGTTTGCCGAGTCCGTCACGGACCAGGCCGAGTCCAAGGGTTTTATCGAGGGCAGCAGCGTGACCGGGCTGTTGCGTAACTTCTACATGAACCGCAACCGTGAAGGCGGCCGGGCCGACAACCGCGACTGGACCCAAGGCGCAATGCTCAACTATGCCTCGGGCTTCACCCAGGGCACGCTCGGTTTTGGTGTGGATGCCTACGCCTATGGCGGGTTGAAGCTCGATGCCACGCACGCCGACGCCGGCACCGGCAACCTGCCCACCGACCGCCACGGCGATCCCGAAAATGCCTACGGCTCCGTGGGCGCAGCAGTGAAAGTGAAAATCTCCAGGACCCAGCTCAAATTTGGCGATATGCAACCTACCGCGCCTGTATTCGCCACCGGTGGTACGCGCCTGTTACCGCAGACGGCCACCGGTTTTGACCTCACCAGCAGCGAAATCACCGGCCTGGATCTGGAAGCCGGGCATTTCACCAGCACCAACAGTGGCATGACCAGCAGCCACGACCACGATATCTACGCCACGTACGCCAATGTCGCGGCCAACAGCGCGAGCTTCGTCGGCGGCAAATACAGCTTCACGCCGTCCTTGAGCGCCACGTTGTACGCCGGCGAGCTTGAGGATATCTGGCGCCAGTACTACACCAACCTCAATTACGTCATCGCCCTGCCCCACGACCAGTCATTGGCCCTGGACGGCAACCTGTACCGCACCCTCGACACCGGTAGCGCCAAAGCCGGTGCAATCAACAACACCACGTATTCGTTGGCGGCGGCCTACACTTTCCTGCAGGCGCACACCTTGACGCTGTCATTTCAGAAGGTGCATGGCGACACGCCCTTTGACTACATCGGCACCGGTAATAACGGCGCGGGCGAAGGTGGCGACTCGATCCTGCTGGCCAACTCGGTGCAATGGTCGGACTTCAATGGCCCGGGCGAGCAGTCGTGGGGGATACGTTATGACCTGAACATGGCCAGTTACGGCGTGCCGGGGCTGAGTTTCATGGCGCGCTATATCAACGGCTCCGACATCGATGGCACCCACACGCCACAGCACAGTGCCTACGCCGGTGACTTCGGCGCGGACGGCGCGCAGCACGAGACGGATGTTGAAGCCAAGTATGTGATTCAGAGTGGACCGGCGAAGAACCTGTCGTTGCGGGTGCGCGATGCGATCGTGGCGTCGAACGCCGATCAGCGTGATGGGGATTTGAATGAACTGCGCTTGATTGTCGACTATCCGTTTACCTTGCTCTAGGGCAGCCGTGCGGTCCGGCCAGCGTTGCGGCTGGCCGGACCATTGGCATCAGCCTACCCAGCCGACGGCAGTCTTGGGAATCACTTCCGACTCATCCAGTTTCGACGCGAACATGCTCACCGCCTGCACCGCATCGCTGGTGCTGGTGCGGATCTGCAGGATCACCGAGCCCGCCTGGTCCGCCAGGCTGACACCGCGTTGCGCGCCCTCCTGGGTGGCGCTCATGCTGGCCACCGCATCGCGGGTTTCCGAGAGGATCATGCCGATCATCTCGGCGATTTCCGCGGTAGAACGGCTGGTGCGCCCGGCCAGTTGCCGGACTTCGTCGGCCACCACCGCAAAACCACGCCCCTGGTCACCCGCCCGCGCCGCCTCGATGGCCGCGTTGAGCGCCAACAGGTTGGTCTGGTCGGCGATGCCGCGAATGGTGTTGACGATCGCGGTGATTTGCTCGGAACGGTCACCCAACTGCCCAACCAGACGCGCCGAAGCGCCGATATTTTCGGCAATCCGGCGCATTTCCGTGGCGGTTTCCTGGATCACCTGGGTGCCGTGCTCGGCGAAACGCTCGGTTTCGGAAGAAATATGGTAGGCCCGCGAGGCGCCGCGTGAGTCTTCCTCGAATTTTTCCACGCGTTCAGTGATGTCGCTGGCGAACTTGACGATCTTGATCAGCTTGCCGTCGCCGTCGTAGACCGGGTTATAACTGGCTTCCAGCCATACCACACGGCCGTGTTTGCCGATGCGCTTGAATTGCCCGGTGAAGAATTCGCCGTTGTTCAAGCGGCGCCAGAAGTCCGAATATTCACTGCTGTTGATCAGCGCCGGCTCGCAAAACATGCGGTGATGTTTGCCTTTGAGTTCGGCCAGTGAATAGCCCATGACGTTCAGGAAGTTTTCGTTGGCATCCAGTACCTGGCCGTTCAGATCGAATTCAATCACCGCCATGGCCCGGTCAAGCGCGGTCAGCTTGCTGCGGGTCGCGGCTTCCAGCTCGACTTTGGCAGTGACGTCGAGGGCGTACTTGACCACCTTCAACACCTGGCCTCGCTCATCCAGCACCGGGTTGTAGCTGGCTTCCAGCCACACCGTGCGGCCATGAGCGTCCACGCGCTTGAACGTACCCGACACAAACTTGCCGGACTTGAGCTCACTCCAGAACTGACCGTAGGCCGGGCTGCTGGTCAGCGCCGGCAAACAGAAGTCACGGTGGGATTTGCCGGCCAACTGTTCGCGGCTGTAGCCCATGGTTTTCAGAAAATTATCGTTGGCACGCAACACCTTGCCATTGAGGTCGAATTCGACCACGGCCATGGAGCGTTCAAGGGCAGCGATCAGTCCTTTGTATTCACTAACTTCGGCCGTCCTGGCCGCCAGTTCTGTTTTGAGCGTTTTGTTGAACATGACGTACCCTCAGCCGTGCGAAGAACCCATCTCTAATCGGGCTATCGGCGGCGGAATACGCGACTTTACGCAATTTTAATGTTTATTTTCTGGCGTCAAATAAGCGCTATGAAAGTAGCTGTTCAAGGCGATTTCCGCGGCTGCGCCAGCGACGTCAATCGCTCGCGCATGCCGCTGCTCGCTGCCGGCCCTGCCTGCAAGGTACAAGCTTCCCAAGGAACCACTCGGCCATCGACGACATCCACCATCATCGGCTCCAGCACACGTGCGCTGCCACGCTCGACCACCTGCACACTCGCGCCCTCCTCGGCGTAATGCCGGTTACCCCACGCCACCAGTGACATCAGCACGATGCGGAAGTCCTCGCCCTTGGCCGTCGGCACGTATTCGTAACGCGGCGGGCGCTCACTGTAGGGCCGGCGTTCCAGCATCCCGGCCTCCACCAACGCGTTAAGGCGCCGCGTCAACATATTGGGCGCAATCCCCAGGCTACGGGAAAACTCATCGAAGCGACGCAGGCCCTGCACGGCGTCGCGCATGATCAAGATGCTCCACCATTCACCGACCTGATCGAGGCTACGGGCGATGGGGCATTCGTTGCGGGTGAGAGACGTGCGCTGCATGGCGGTTCCTGTGTGCGGGTACAAAGTTGTAGGTCGCCATGTTACTTTCATGATGATAGTGACGTCCACTGAGTCTGTATCCCTCAATGCAAGCGGAGTCGATGAATCATGAGTAAACGAATCGTTGTGACGGGCATGGGCGCGCTGACGCCGCTGGGCTACGGCGTGGAGCCAACCTGGCAACGCCTGCTGGACGGGCAATCGGGCATTCGCCGCCTGCCGGAAACACTGATTGGCGACCTGACGGTCAGCATCGGTGGCCAGGTGCAAACCCTCGAGCAAGACCCTGAAGCAGGGTTTGATCCTGATCGCCTGCTGGCCGCCAAAGAGCAGCGCAAGATGGACCGGTTTATCCTGTTTGCCCTTGCGGCGGCCGATGAAGCGTTGAAACAGGCCGGCTGGGCGCCCAAAACGCCTGAAGAGCAGGAACGCACCGCGACCATCATTGCTTCCGGCGTGGGCGGCTTTCCGGCGATCGCCGAGGCGGTCCGCACGACCGACAGCAAGGGCCCGCGGCGCCTTTCGCCGTTCACCATTCCGTCCTTCCTGAGCAACATGGCGGCCGGGCATGTCTCGATCAATTACGGCTTGAAAGGCCCGCTGGGCGCACCGGTCACCGCATGCGCAGCGGGCGTGCAAGCGATCGGCGACGCTGCGCGCATGATCCGCGCCGGCGACGTCGACGTGGCCGTGTGCGGCGGCGCGGAGGCAGCGATTCATCGGGTCAGCCTCGCCGGCTTTGCCGCGGCGCGGGCCTTGTCCGTTGACTGCAACGACACGCCCGAACGCGCCTCGCGGCCGTTCGACCAGGCGCGTGACGGGTTTGTCATGGGTGAAGGTGCTGGCATCCTGGTCATCGAGGAACTGGAGCACGCCCTCGCACGGGGTGCGCAGCCTATCGCCGAGCTGGTCGGCTACGGCACCAGTGCCGACGCCTATCACATGACGGCAGGGCCCGAAGACGGCGACGGCGCACGTCGGGCGATGACGCAAGCGCTGCGCCAGGCGGGTATCGACGCGTCCCAAGTGCAGTACCTGAACGCCCACGCCACCTCGACGCCAGTGGGTGACAAGGGCGAATTGGCCGCGATCCGCACGGTGTTCGGTACCACGGGCAGCCCGGCGATCAGCTCGACCAAATCCGCGACCGGTCACCTCTTGGGGGCTGCCGGCGGGATCGAGGCGATTTTCACCGTGCTCGCCTTGCGCGATCAGGTCGCGCCGGTAACCCTCAACCTGGAAAACCCAGACGCCCTCGCCGAGGGCCTCGATCTGCTGCACGGCACGGCGCGCTCTATGGCGATTGAATACGCGCTGTCCAATGGCTTCGGTTTTGGCGGCGTAAACGCCAGCGTGCTGTTCCGCCGCTGGGCATAAGCGGCGGTTTGCCCCTGCGGTTGATTTCAGGGACCATGGCGCCTTTCTGTTTCTGCCAATGAGAGGCGCCCATGGCCAACCACGACCTGTCCTACACCCCCGATCCCGATGCTGATTCGATTTCCTCGGACGTGATCGGCTTCAACGGCATCCTGGTCTCCACCCAGATCCCGACCCGCGCCGACGGCAGCCTGGAGCTGGGCGATATCACCGTGCAAAGCGAATGCACCCTGCAAGCGCTGAAAGTGGCCCTGGAAAAAGCCGGCAGCGCCATGGACCGCGTCATGCACCTGACCATTTATCTGACCGATATGGCCGATCGCGCCGCCTTCAACGAGGTCTACAAACGCTTCTTTGCCAAGCCCTGGCCCGTACGCGCGGCGGTTGGCGTCGCTGCGCTGGCGGTGGAAGGCATGCGTGTGGAGGTTACGGCGATGGCGGCCAAGGCCTGAAAGCAAACAACGCGTATCAGCTGAGAAACATCACGACCTCCAATGCCCGTAACGCACTGACCGGATATCCCATTTTTTTGTCGATCGATGCGCGCAACGTCGCAAGACGCTTATCCTTTTGGAGGTCGCGAAGCAACGCTATGTAATGTTCATAAGCTGCGGCATTGTTGACTCGGTATTGATGAGCCTTGACCCCATGGACGAACGCATAGATCCGCGAGTCCCAAATGGGAAATGCATCTGGATTGACGAAATGAAGCAATTTGGAGGCCCCGACCACAGAGTGATTCACCAACTGAGCCAAGTTAATCAATTGGGCATGACTCAATGCACCGTTCTGCTTGGCCTCAGTCAATATCTGTGCGCCCATGGCGACGCTCACCATCTTAGTCGCATGAATCTCCAAGATAGTCGGCATCCAGCCATACACCATATGAGCCGCGCAGATGAAGTCGCGCTCGGTAAACGAGGTCTGGCCGGCCAGCGAAGAAAGCATGTGCGGATAGGCGCGAATATAGGCGTTATCAGGGTCTATCCGCAGTGTTGTCTCCAGATCAAAGATATCCTTCATTTGAAAGGCTCTCTTTGCAGTGAAGTTTGAACAGCATTCACAAGTAGGCATCGGCTTGTTCATGACCGGCTTTTTTTATCAGGCAACGCATCGTTTATTCGATCCAATAACAGCAAGCGAATGCTCTCCAGGATATCCGGCTGACCTGCCTTGGCTTTTTCATTGCGAATGATCTTGAGTTGCAAGTGAAGACCGAGAGTCAGCAGGAACCACATCACGAGGGTGACGGTGACCATCTGGCCGCTTCCGACGGTGAACTGCACGCCCAATTTATTCAGCAAACTGTCCAGTGCATACAGGGCTTCAAAACTGATGAGCCACTTCACCATCAGCGCGGCGAAGTGAAAAGCCAACAGTGGTTCGGTTGCACGTTTGAATATATAAGTAGCAATCATCAACCGGATCGATGCACGGCGAGTGAAATAGGAGAGATACAGCGCCCCAAGCGCCGCGATCAACCCAGGCACCGCCAATAACGTTATGTTTTCGATGACCCATGCAATCGCTCTCAGCACCCATTGGATCACACCAAAATCAAAGCTTGGTAGACGCGCCAATAAGCACTGGATTGCGAACAAGATCATTTCACCAGCGATAATGAATAAAACTGGAAGAATGCATAACAAAAACGAGATAAGGGTGAAAATAAATGATTTGAGAACCGGCTGATCAGCCAGTTCGAGGTATTTTTTGAGCAGCCGTAACATCCGTGTTCCTAATGGTGTGTTTTTAATAGTGCGACATCATATGGCCATCACTCCTTCAATGAAAGTGGTTTAGCCCGGCAATAGATGCCCGCCACGCATTTCACAGCTACAATGCGCGCCTCACCCGTGACAAGCCTGACTAAAAAAACTATGTCCTTGCCCAAGCATCACCTGGAATTGCTCAGCCCTGCCCGCGATGTTGCCATTGCGCGGGAGGCCATCCTGCATGGCGCCGACGCCATCTACATCGGCGGCCCGAGCTTCGGCGCACGCCATAACGCCTGTAATGAGGTGAGCGATATCGCTCAACTGGTCGAATTTGCCCGCCGTTACCATGTGCGCGTGTTCACTACGATCAATACCATCCTGCACGACAACGAACTGGAGCCCGCGCGCAAGCTGATCCATCAGCTTTACGACGCCGGTGTCGACGCGTTGATCGTGCAAGACCTGGGCGTGATGGAGCTGGATATTCCGCCCATCGAGCTGCACGCCAGCACCCAGACCGACATTCGTACCCTGGGCCGCGCCAAGTTCCTCGACCAGGCCGGTTTCTCGCAATTGGTGTTGGCCCGTGAGCTGAACCTGCAAGAGATCCGCGCCATCGCCGACGAAACCGATGCCGCCATCGAGTTCTTTATCCACGGCGCTCTGTGCGTGGCGTTCTCCGGGCAGTGCAACATCTCCCACGCGCAAAATGGCCGCAGCGCCAACCGTGGCGACTGCTCCCAGGCCTGCCGCCTGCCGTACACCTTGAAGGATGACCAGGGCCGCGTCGTGGCCTTCGAAAAACACCTGCTGTCGATGAAAGACAACAACCAGAGCGCCAACCTGCGTGCCTTGGTGGAAGCCGGTGTGCGTTCGTTCAAGATCGAAGGCCGCTACAAGGACATGGGCTACGTGAAGAACATCACCGCCTATTACCGCCAGCGTCTCGACGAGATCCTCGAAGACCGCCCGGACCTGGCCCGTGCTTCCAGCGGCCGTACCGCGCACTTCTTCCTGCCCGACCCGGAAAAAACCTTCCACCGTGGCAGCACCGACTACTTTGTCAGTGATCGCAAGATCGACATCGGCGCGTTCGACACCCCGACCTTTACCGGCCTGCCGGTGGGCACCGTGGAAAAAGCCGGCAAGCGTGACCTGCAAGTGGTCACCCATGAGCCGCTGTCCAACGGCGACGGCCTCAATGTGCTGATCAAGCGT
Source organism: Pseudomonas lactucae (assembly GCF_036688725.1). NCBI lineage: Bacteria > Pseudomonadati > Pseudomonadota > Gammaproteobacteria > Pseudomonadales > Pseudomonadaceae > Pseudomonas > Pseudomonas lactucae. Next base: position 38,796 of record NZ_JAQQPT010000017.1, read on the forward strand.
GAGGTGGTGGGTTTCCGCGCCAACATCGCCGAACCCAAGGGTGAATTCGAAGAAGACGGCCAGAAGCGTTACCGCTACCGCGTCGAGCCGAACGAAATGCCCGCCGGCCTGCATCAATTGCGTGCGCATCACCCGCTCAATCGCAACCTGGACCACAACTGGCAACAGGCGCTGCTCAAGACCTCCGCCGAGCGGCGTATCGGCCTGTCGTGGGTGGCGCGCCTGCGCGAAGACCAGTTGCAAATCACCGCGACCAGCGAAGAAGGCATCAGCGCCGGCGTGGCCCTGCCCGGCCCGTTCGGCGTGGCCAACAAGCCGGAACAGGCACTGGATACGTTGCGTGACCTGCTTGGCCAACTCGGCACCACCGAGTACCACGCCACTCGCATCGAGCTGGATGCGCCACAGGCGTTCTTCATTCCCAACTCGCAGCTCAAGGCACTGCGCCGTGAAGTGATCGAAGCGCTGACCGCCGCCCGTGTTGCCGCGCATCCACGCGGAGGACGCAAGGCCGAGACCACGCCGCCGCCGGTGTACCCGGACGCGCATCTGTCGTTTCTGGCCAACGTCTACAACCAGAAGGCCCGCGACTTCTACCACCGTCACGGCGTCAAGCTGATCGACGCCGCGTTCGAAGCCCATGAAGAAACCGGCGAAGTGCCGGTGATGATCACCAAGCACTGCCTGCGTTTCTCGTTCAACCTGTGCCCTAAACAGGCCAAGGGGGTGACCGGGGTGAAGACCAAGGTGGCGCCGATGCAGTTGATCCATGGCGATGAAGTATTGACGCTGAAGTTCGACTGCAAGCCGTGCGAGATGCACGTGGTGGGCAAGATCAAGGGGCATATCCTTGGGTTGCCGCAACCGGGCAGTGCCGTGGAGCATTTCAACCCGCAAAACATCATCTTTCAGGGCACGCACTGACCCGGCGAGCGCGGGGCAACCACCAGCCCCGCTGCAACCCCGCCGCCGCCAGCAGAATCGCCGCCACCCCCAGCCATTGCAGCCAGCCCAGGCGATGGCCGAAGGCAATCCAGTCCACGAAAATCGCGGCAATCGGGTAGATGAACGACAGCGCGCCGGTGATTGCCGTGGGCAGTTTCTGGATCGCGCCGTACAGCAGCACATACATCAAGCCGGTATGCACCATCCCCAGCGTGACCAATGCCGCCCAGGCATTGCTCGCCGCCGGCAGGCTGTTCCAGGGCACCAGCGGCGCCAGCAGCAACGCGCCGGTGATGACCTGGATCAGCGCCATCAAGTGCGGCGGCACTTGCTTCAAGCGCTTGATGATCAGTGCCGCCACCGCATAGAGAAACGCCGCGCCCAGGGCCAGTGCAATCCCCGTCAGGTAATCCCCGCCCCCGCTCTGTTGCTCGCCATGGGCAGTGACGATCGCCAGCATCCCGAGAAACGCCACGCTCAGCCACGCCAGCTTTTGCACGGTGATCTTTTCACCCAGGAACAGCGCCGCCAGCATCACCAAGATGAACGGCTGCACGTTGTACACCGCCGTACTGATGGCGATGGACGCGCGAGAGTAGGATTCAAACAACAACAGCCAGTTACCGACGATGGCGACACCACTGAGCATCGCCAGTCCGAGTTTGGCCCAACTGAGCAGGTCCAGGCGCAGATAACCCAGCACCGCACACACCAGCAGCAGCGTGAGGCCGCCGATCACGCAGCGCCAGAACACCACTTCGATCACCGACACGCCCGACACCAGCACAAACCAGCCGATGGTGCCCGAGATCAGCATGGCGGCGATCATTTCCCACGAACCGCGACGAATGGATGAGTCCATGATTGATGCTCCTCAAGTGAGGCTCAATTATGGCAATCTGCTCGGCAGCGGCTCCAGTGACTAAAAAAGGCAAAGTCACATAATCACCTTTTCTTATTAGGCGTAAACCATGATCGACACCATCGACCAGCAACTGATCGCCGCCTTGATGGACGACTCACGTTTGTCCCTCAAGGCGCTGGCGGGCATTACGGGGCTGTCCTCGCCCAGCGTTGGCGAACGCCTGCGCCGCCTGGAAGAGCGCGGCGTACTGACCCATTACACCGTCGACATCGACCCCAAACATTTCGGTTACCTGTTGCAAGCCATCGTGCGCATCCGCCCCCTGCCAGGCCAATTGCAGGAAGTGGAGCGCCAGATCCAGGCAATTCCCGAGTTCACCGAGTGCGACAAAGTGACAGGCGACGACTGCTTCATCGCGCGCCTGCATGTACGCACCATGGACCACCTCGACAGCCTGCTCGACCGGCTCAACGGCTATGCCGAGACCAATACGGCGATCGTCAAGAAAACCCCGGTGAAGCGGCGTTTGCCACCGTTGACCAGCGGCTGAACGACAACAAACCGTGGCAAACGGACTTGCTGTGATGAGCAGGCCTACTGTGGTGAGCGGGGCAAGCCCGCTCACCACAGAGGTTAGTCATGAAGGGCCTTTGCGGCGGTCAGCAACCCCTGGAACTTGCGATAGCGCGCCTCCAACACCGGCTTCTGCGTGCGGTCAGGCTGATACCGCGCCTTGACCGGCATCCCCGCCGCCAGCAAACCCGCACCCTCCCCGATCGCCATAAACCCCAGCTTCGCCGCACCGATGCAGGCGCTCAACTCACTGCCGTGCAAGGTAAAGATCTCCCGCTGCAGGATATTGGCCAGCAACTGCGCCCAATACTCACTGCGCGCGCCGCCGCCCACCAGGGCGCAGGACGTCACGTCGGCGCCGGCCGATTGCACCGCGCGCAGCGCATCCAGCAAACCGAAGCCCACCCCTTCCATCACCGCATACCCCAGCATCGCCGGGGTGCAGTCATGGCCCAGGTGCATAAAACCACCCCGCAACAACGGATCGTTATGCGGCGTGCGCTCACCGGCCAGGTAGGGCAGAAACAACGGTGTGCCCAGCGGCACCGGTTGCCCGATCGGCAACTGCGCCTGCACCTGCTCCAGCAGCGTCTGTTCATCGGCCATGCCCGTGAGTCGCGTGACCCAGCGCAGGCAACTGGCGCCGGCGAGCATGGCGCCCATGGTGTACCAGCGCTCGGGCAATGCGTGGCAGAAGCTGTGCACCGCACTGGCCGGGTTGCCGGCGGCGTGGTCGGTAATCGCGACAATCGCCGCGCTGGTGCCCAGGGTGATGAAACCGTCCCCGGGGTTGATCGCGCCGATCCCCACGGCGGCCACCGGGTTGTCGCCGCCGCCACCGGCAATCACCACGTCGGCGGGCAGCCCCAAGCCCGTCAGGGTCACACGGGCACTCGCCGCACCGCCCTCAACCAGCCTGGGCATCTGCGCAGGTTCAAGGCCCGTAGCACGCAGCATCGGCGTGAACCACTCGCGCCGCGCCACATCCAGCCACAGCGTGCCGGCGGCGTCCGACATCTCGCTGATGCGCTCGCCACACAGCCGCAGGCGCAGGTAATCCTTGGGTGAGAGCACGCAATCGATGGCCTTGAACACCTCGGGTTCGTGGCGTTGCAGCCACCGCAACTTGGGCGCGGTGAGCCCGGCCATGGGCAGGCTGCCGGTCACCTGGGCAAAGCCCGGCCCCAGTTGTTCGGCCTCGGCGACAGCGCGCGAGTCGTCCCACAGGATCGCCGGGTACAACACGCGGTCGTCAGCGCCCAACAACACCGCACCGTGCATTTGCCCGGACAGGCCGATACACGCCACGCGGGCAAACGCTTCATGGGCGCGCAATAGGTCAAGCGCTTGCAGACAGGCCTGCCACCAATCTTCAGGGGCCTGCTCGGACCAGCCGCTGTGGCGTCGCGACACGTTCAAGCGTACGCCGGTGTGGGCCAGCACCGTTCCGTCCAGGCCCATGAGAATGGCTTTGAGTTCGGAAGTACCCAGGTCAATGCCAAGGGAAACAGGACTGCTCATATACGTGTTATTCCAATCAAGAACAGCCACAGGAGTTACGCAATTGCAGAGTCGGTGCCAGGCGCACACTCTGCGGCGGCGCGTCGGGCGCGGCCATGCGTTGCAGCAACAGGTCGACCGCGCGGGCGCCCAGCGCCTTGACCGGCTGTGCGATCAGGCTCAGGCGCGGCACGAAGAAGTCGGCCCATTCAAAATCATCAAACCCCACCAGGGCCATCTGCCCCGGCACCTCGATATGCGCGTCCCGCAGGGCATGCATCGCGCCGAGGGTCATCAGGTTATTACCGGCCATGATCGCGGTGGGCGGCGACGCCAGGCCCAACAGCTGCACCGTGGCCTGGCGTGCCGGTTCGGTATTGGAGCCGCCGTTGACCAGCAACTGCGCGTCGAACGCCAGCCCCTGCGCCTGCAACGCCGCGCGATAACCGGCCACCCGCTCATCCGTCGTGCTGAACCCGCTGCGCCCGGCGATAAAGCCGATGCGCCGGTGCCCATGGGCGATCAGGTGCTCGATCAGGGCCTGGGTGGGCTGGCTATTCTCCACCCCGACCTGATCGAACCGCTCGCTCATCATCCGGTCCACCAACACCGCCGGAATCTCGTTGGCCCGCAGGTATTCCAGGGCCAATGAGCCGTTCGACGGCGCCAACACAATGCCGTCGACCCGCCGATGATGCAGCGCCGTGACCACCCGCAGCTCCTGCTCCGGGTCGTCATGGGTGTCGACGAACAACATCATGTAACCGTGTTTGGCGCACTCGGTTTCAATCGCGTGCACGGTTTCGCTGAAATAGTGGTTGGACAACGCCGAGATCGCCACGCCAATGGTGCTGGTGCTGGAACGGGCCAGCGAGCGCGCCAGGGTATTGGGGATATACCCCAACGCCTGGATCGCCTGCTGCACCGCCAGCACCGTGGCCGGGCTGACTTTGCGGGTGCCGTTGAGCACATGGGACACGGTCGACGTCGACACCCCCGCCCGGCTTGCCACATCGTCCATGGTGACCATGGCGCTGTTCCTCCATCAATGCCGCTGGATCAATGCTTGCTCGACCAGCCGCTGTACGTGCCGACGTTGTCGCGGGTGATCAGTTTCGGTGTAAGCAGGGTCACCGCGTCGGCCGGGGCTTTGTCATTGAGCAGGTCATTGCCCACGTTCACGGCGGTCTGGGCCATGGCCCATGGATCCTGGCTGGCGGAGGCCTGGATCAGCGTGTCGGTCTTCAGCGCGTTTTCGATATCCGGCGCGCCATCCACCGAGGTAATGATGATGCCGCTGCGCTTGAGCTGCTTGGCCGCCAGGTCGCTGCCGATGGCTTGCGGATCGTTGATCGCAAACAGGCCGTCGATTTTCGGGAAGCGCGTGAGGTAACCCTGCATCACGTTCAAGCCGCCTTCACGCGAGCCCTTGCCGTCCTGGTCGTCGGACAGCACCTTGATATCCGGTGCTCCCGCCAGTGCGGCTTTGCAGCCTTTGACCCGGTCGGTCACAGCGGTCACCTGCGGGCCGTTCTGGATAATCACATTGCCTTTGCCCGAGAGTTTGTCCACCAGGAATTGGCAGGCGAGCTTGCCGGCTTCGACGTTGTCGGTCTGCACCGTGGCATTCACGCCCTTGGCGTCCACGTCCACCGCCACGACCACGATGCCGGCGTTACGGGCTTTCTTGATCGCCGAGGCCATGGCGGACGGGTCGACGGCGTTGATCAGGATCAGGTCGACCTTGGACGAGATGAAATTGTCGATCTGCGAGAACTGCTTGCTCAGGTCATAGTCGGCCGACACTGAAGTGACTTTGACGTTGGGGTTCAGCTCTTTGGCGCGTGCGGTCGCGCCGTCGGCCAGGGTCACAAAGTACGGGTTACCCAGGGAACCCATGCTGATGCCGAGGGCCTTGAGTTCACGCGCTTCGACGGCTTGGGACATGAGCGCAGCCAGAGCAATGACGGGGAATATGCGTTTGAAGTTCATGCGGGTCTCTCTTGTGATTGTTGTATGAGTGAGATCAGGTGCGCGCACCGGACTGGCGATAACGATCCAGCGCCACCGCGCCAATGATCACGATGCCCTTGATGATGTATTGCCAGATATCCGACACCCCCAGCAGCACCAGGCCATTGGTGAGTACCGCGATAATCAGTGCGCCGATCAGCGTGCCACCGATGGTGCCGACGCCGCCGGTAAAACTGGTGCCGCCGAGGATCACCGCGGCAATCGCGTCCAGCTCATAGGATTGCCCCAGTTGCAGGCCATTGGCGGCGAACAGGCGCGAGGCGCTCATTACCGCGCCGAGCCCGGCCAAAGCACCGGACATGGCGTAGACGAACAGCAGCACTTTCCACACCTTGATGCCCGACAGTCGCGCCGCTTCCGGGTTGCCGCCCACCGAATAGATCTGCACGCCCATCACCGTGCGCCGCAGGATGAACCATGACAGCGCCACCACCGCCACGGCGATCACCACCAACCATGGCACGCCGAGGATCGAGTCATTGCCGATAAAGGCAAACGGCAGATCGGGGTTGAACACCGTCTTGTCGTCCGCCAACAGGCGCGCCAAGCCACGCATGGCGGTAAGGGCGCCGAGGGTGACGATAAACGGCGGCAGCCGCATAAAGGCGATCAACCCGCCGTTGACCAAGCCCAGCAACAGGCCAAAGCCAATCCCGGCGGCGATCCCGAACATACCGAATTGCGGCGACATAGAGGCCTGCAACGCCACGACCGCCGACGCCGCCAGAATCGCCCCCACCGACAGGTCGATGCCCGCCGTGAGGATCACAAAGGTCATGCCCGCCGCCAGCACCACGTTGACCGAGGCCTGCTGGGTAATGATCGACAGGTTCTGCATGGTCAGGAAGTTTTCGCTGGCCAGGGCAAAGCCCACCAGCAGCAATACCAGCACCGGCAACATGCCCACCGTGCGCATCAGTTCACGTGCGCGCTCTGCCTTGCCTATTGGTGCAATCATCGAATCAGCCATTGGCAACCACCTGATCGCCACCGGTGGCGAGGTCAATAATACGTTCCTGGGAAATAGCGTGGCCCGAGGCCCCGCCGACTTCGGCCACCAACTGGCCTTCGCGCATGATCAGCACCCGGTCGCAGGTGCCGATGATCTCCGGCAGCTCGCTGGAGATCACCACGATGCCGACACCGGCCTGGGCCAGTTGATTGATGATGCGGTAGATCTCGGACTTGGAGCCGATGTCCACGCCCCGCGTGGGTTCGTCGAGAATCAGCACATGCGGCTTGACCTCCAGCAGCCGCGCCAGCAACACCTTCTGCTGGTTGCCGCCGGACAACGCGCCCACATTGACCTTGCCCGACGCCACGCGGATCGACAGCGACTTGATCGCGTCATTCGCGCGTTGCGCCGCGTGGCCACGGTCGAGCACACCACCGGCACGGGCGTCCGGCACACAGGCGCAGACGTTGATGTTGTCGGCCACGCTCATGTCCAGGAACAGGCCCTGGGCCTTGCGGTCTTCGGTGAGGTACACCACGCCTGCGCGTATCGCATCCGCGGGGTTACGCAGTTGGGTGACGGTCTTGCCCACCACTTCCAGGGTGCCGCTGGTGCGCGGGTCGGCGGCGAAGATCAAACGCGCCAGTTCCGTGCGCCCTGCCCCCACCAGGCCGGCGATGCCCAGCACTTCACCGGCGTGCAGGTCGAAGCTGCAATTGCGCACCCGCTTGCCATCGGCCATGTCGCGCACACGCATCACCACCGCGCCGGGGTCGTAGGCGGCGTGTTCCTTCTTGTAGAAGCCTGACAGGTCGCGGCCCACCATCATCTTGACCAGCACCTCGGCCGACAACGCGTCGCGGGTCAGCTCGCCGATGTATTGGCCGTCACGCAGCACCGATACCCGGTCGGACAACTCGTAGATCTCCGCCATGCGGTGACTGATATAGATGATCGCCAGGCCCTGGCTGCGCAGCTGTTTGATCAGCGCGAACAGGCGGTCGGTCTCGCGGGACGACAGCGGCGTGGTGGGTTCGTCCATCACCAGGATCCTGGCGTGGGCATGCAGGGCGCGGGCGATTTCCACCAACTGGCGCTCGGCAATCGACAGGCTGCTGACCTGGGTTGCCGCGGTGAATTCGGCGCCCAGGCGCTGCAGCACTTCCTTGCAGCCGTCCCGCATGCCCTTGCGGTCGATGGTCCAGCCACGCCGCAGTTCACGGCCCAGGTAGATGTTCTCGGCCACGCTCAGGTTCGGGCACAGGCTCAATTCCTGATAAATCACAGCGATGCCGAGGGCTTTGGCGGTTGCGGGGTTGTAGGTGGCGATGGGCTGACCGCCAATGCGGATTTCGCCACCGGGGTCGGCCTGGTAGGCGCCGGAGAGAATTTTCATCAGCGTCGATTTGCCGGCGCCGTTCTCTCCCATCAAGGCGTGGATTTCGCCGGGATAGACCTTCAGGCCGACACTTTTGAGCACGCGCAACCCGTTGAAGGTTTTGCTGATGCCCTGCATCTCGAGCAAGGGTTCAAGGCTCATGGATGAGCTCCTGGATTTATTATTTTTGTTGTTCAGCCCTCTTTGGATCAGAGCCGATTGCCACCGACTCTAGCCAGATACATTTGCTTACGCAAGCGCTTGCGTTGTCCGTTTGTCGCTAGAAGAAACGTTTCACCAGGCACATAAACCGCAATTTCCACATTTCTAACATTTTCGTTGCAAGGGCGCTCGTTCCCCTGCCACAGGTCAGTTGTGCACGGTTCTGCTATTGTCACAGCACTCATCTCCTCCTCATCGCCTTCCGCGATTTTCTGTGAGCATGCTCTGCGCCATCGCCGATTGCCGATGGCGGGCCTCACAATCATGGAATGCTCAAGCGATGGACACGACGCCCCCCTCCCTGCCGCAATCGCGGGCCGAAAAGCTCGTTGAGTTCAAGCGCCAGAGAACCCTGCTCAAGGCCGGTGCGCTGCAAGATGCGATTTTCAACAGCGCGTATTTCTCCAGCATCGCCACCGACGAAAAAGGCGTGATCCAGATCTTCAACGTCGGTGCCGAACGCATGCTCGGCTATGCCGCCGCCGATGTGGTCAACCGCATCACCCCCGCCGACATTTCTGACCCCGCCGAGCTGATCATCCGCGCCGCCGCCCTGAGCCTGGAGCTGGACACCCCCATCACTCCCGGCTTTGAAGCCCTGGTATTCAAGGCCTCACGTGGGATTGAGGACATTTACGAGCTGACCTATATCCGCCAGGATGGCAGTCGCCTGTCGGCCATAGTCTCGGTGACGGCGTTGCGCAACCGCAGCGATATGATCATCGGGTATCTGTTGATTGGCACCGACAACACCGCGCGAAAACAGGAAGAGGCCCAGCGCAAACGCTTTGAACGCGCGCTGGAGGAAAAGAACCTGGAGCTGGAACACGCCAGCCGCATGAAGTCTGAATTTCTCGCCACCATGTCCCATGAACTGCGCACACCGTTGAACGCGGTGATTGGTTTTTCCGAGGCGTTAAAGGATGGACTGGTGGGCGCCATGAGCGATACCCAGCGTGAATACATCGGCGACATCTTCACCAGTGGGCAGCATTTGCTGTCGCTGATCAACGACATTCTCGACCTGTCCAAGGTCGAGGCCGGGATGATGGACCTGGAGCTGGAACCGGTGGAACTCGCGGGTCTGTTGGCCAACAGCCTGCTGATCGTGCGGGAAAAGGCCGCCCAGCAGCGTATCCAGTTGAAACTGGACAGCCAGGGCGACCTGGGCACCCTGATGCTCGACCAGCGCAAGACCAAACAGATCGTCTACAACCTGCTGGCCAACGCGGTGAAGTTCAGCGCACACGCAGGCTTTGTACACCTGGCGGTGTGCGAGGTAGATCGCGACCAGGTCGGCCTGGTACCAGGTGACTGGCCCGTGTATGGCTTCGCCCTGCAGCCCAGCGTGCACCAGCGCTTTCTTGAGTTGAGCGTGAGCGACACCGGCATCGGCATTGCCGCCGACGACATGGGCAAGCTGTTCAAGGCGTTCAGCCAGATCGATAGCAGCCTGGCGCGCAAATTCGAAGGCACCGGCCTGGGCCTGGCGATGGTCAAGCAACTCACCGACCTGCATGGCGGCAGCGTGGCCGTGGCCAGTCGCGAGGGCCTGGGTGCACGTTTTGTGGTGTGGCTGCCGCTGCACCGCGCCAAGCCTACGGAGGCGGTATGGCCACAATCCTGATCGTCGAGGACAACGAAGCCAATATGCGCCTGGCGCGCCTGCTGCTGGTCACTGCCGGGCATGGCGTGCTGTGGGCCGCCGATGCCGAAACCGGACTGGCCATGGCACGCGAGCAGAAACCAGCGTTGATCCTCATGGACATCCAGCTGCCGGGCATGGACGGCCTGGCGGCGACGCGCCTGCTCAAGCAGGACCCGCACACCGCGCACATTCCGGTGATTGCCCTTACCGCCATGGCGATGAAGGAAGACCGCGAAAAAACCCGCCTGGCCGGTTGTGACGCGTATGTGATCAAACCCCTGCGCTACAAAGAACTGTACCAAGTGATCGACACCCTGCTGAACCCAACCCTCACACCCCCCGTATGAGTCTTCTCCATGGCCAGCTCACCCGCAACGCTGTTGATCGTTGACGACGAACCCCAGGCTCGCAAGCTGTTGGAAACCCTGCTGCAACACGAGGGTTACCAGACACGCAGTGCAAGTAGCGGGGAAGAAGCCTTGACACTGGTGGCACAGCAGCCACCCGACCTGATCCTGCTGGACGTCATGATGCCGGGCATGGACGGCTTTGAGGTGGCCAACCGGCTCAAGAGTAACCCGGCGACGTCGAATATCCCGATCATCATGCTCTCGGCCCTCAACGAACCCGGCGCGCGGGTCAGCGGCCTGCACACCGGTGCCGAAGAGTTCATCAACAAGCCGGTGGAGCACATCGAACTGTGGCTGCGGGTGCGCAACTTGCTGCGGCTGAAGAGCCATGGCGACCAGTTGAAAAAACACAGCGCAATGCTGGAGCAGCAACTGCAACGCCAGCGCGATGACACCACCCGTATGAACGTGCACGACCTGGCTCGACAGGATCTGGAAACCGCCTTGCGCGCGGCCGTTGAGCGCGATGAGTTCACGCTGCATTACCAGCCCAAGGTCGAGGTGGCCAGCGGACGCATCTGCGCTCTGGAAGCCTTGCTGCGCTGGGATCGACCGGGGTACGGTGCGGTTTCGCCCGCGGTGTTCGTGCCGGTGTTGGAAAGCCTGGGCCTGATCGTGCCCGTGGGGCGCTGGGTGATCGAGGCGGTCTGCCGACAGATCGCCAGGTGGCAGCAGTGCGACATCGGCGTGGTTGAAGTCGCGGTCAACGTCTCCGGCCATCAACTGATCGAGGGCGACCTGATTGCCGATATCGGGCTGATCCTCGACCAGACCGGCGTTCAAGCCCATTGCCTGGAGGTGGAACTGACCGAAGGTTCGCTGATGGAAAATACCCAGCACACCATCGCCAGCCTGCAACGCCTGCGCGCCAGGGGCGTGAAGGTCGCCATCGACGACTTCGGCACCGGCTATTCAAGCCTGGCGTATCTGCGCCGCTTTCCCATCGACACGCTCAAGATCGATATCGCGTTTATCCGCGAAGTCACCACCAACCCCCAGGACGCGGCGATTACCCGCACGATCATCGAACTGGCCCACAGCCTGAAACTGCGCGTGGTTGCCGAAGGCGTAGAGACCCAGGACCAGATGGCATTTCTGAAAGAAGCCGGGTGCGATCAGATTCAAGGGTATCTGTTCAGCCGACCGCTGCCGGTGGACAACCTGGAGCGGCTGTTGCGCCAGCAGTGAGACATTCAGACGGTCAAGAGCAATCGCCCAAGCGGGTTGTCGGCCGACATCAGGCCGGCGCCCTGACGGCACAAGAGACGTTTTCCTAAACTTTGCAATAAAACGCAACCACTGAACCGGATCGTCATGGAATCAATCCGGTCGTCGTCACTACATACGGTTACTGCTTCGAGGACTGATGAGCCTCAAGCGAACCTCTGACGACGGTGGTAGATATCATGAACAACGCTCTCCATGGCACGCGCGCGCCCTCCCAACCTTTACCGATGTCACCGTTGCATATCCCGCAGCCGCAGCCCAGGCAAAAGCGCGACCTCTCGGCCACAGGAGAAATGGAGGAGACGCGGAGTACCTCTCGCGCCGAAGGTGATCATGAGCTGGGCGCGATGTACCACGCCCAACTGAGTCCACCGAGCGGAGATCGCGAAACGAATCGCGAACTGTGGCCGATACCGCCACACTCCACGTTCGGCCAGTGGTGGGAACAGTTGCGCAGCGCCTTCCAGTCCGCTGATGTTGCTCAGTGGCTGCGGGATAAAGGCATCGATACTTCATCGATAACGCTCGACCCACGGTCAGGCGAAATCTCCTTCACGCTGACGCGCCGCCTTGACCCGCAACAAAAGCGCCACACCGTCGGGCAAGACGACAGCCATTGGGCGGCGATCAGCGGGCCGGTTCTTCACGCTGCGCGAGTCATCAATCCGCACGCCCCGTTCAAGCCGCCGGCAAACAGTCTGAATAACCCCGTTCCTGCCTGGCTGATCGGGCGGTTCTATCAAGAGCCGACGGCCCCGCGCAACCGTTCGGATGATCCTGGCCGGGACCGGAGCTTTAAACCCCTCGATCCACACACCTGCGCCGAGTTGGTCCGGTCGCGCAGTGAAAATGCGCTCCAGGAACATAGAGCGGCGCTGCGCGATATCCACGATCGCCATACGGCCATCGACCTGCTTCGACACCTGGCGACAACCGCAGAGGATGGCCCCGATTTCTCCGAAAAACTCCGGGATACGTTGCGGGAGATAATTACGCAGGATACCCGTGTCCCCTATGCCCCCGTCAGTAACGACAAGTGGAACGGGGGCAGCCTTGGGCAGTTCCTGCAGGATCGTGGCTGGGACATTCCCACCGATCGCGAACAACTGTTGAATCTGGCGAACGCGCTGTCCACCGTGCAACCTCAGTCCCCCACCCATGGCAACCTCGTTGGCGCGCTGGCCTGGCTTGACCCAGGCAGCCTGGAAGCGTTGAGAAAATCCATACGCGCGGGGAAATTCGCCGACATAACGCTGAGCCCCTTTCGCAAGGTGCTCGAGTATCTGCTGGACGGCAGGCCCATCTCTGCTGATAAGCAGCACAACCCACGGCGGTTGATCGCCACCCTGCTCGACTCGCCCAGAGGCCAGGCGCTGGGCAAGGCCATCCGTGACACATTCGAGGCTCGGGATGTAAAAGGCAGTGCCACCGACTGGCTGCTGGCGGCGTTGACTGTCGGGACCACACCGGACGACCGCGGCGAAACCAATGTTGAGGGCTATCAACTGTTCGCCGCGCACAATGCCAACAAGTCCGCTTCGGCGATAATCAAGGGCATTGAGGGTTATCTGTTGGCGACCGGCAGTGCCGCGTCCCCGGAAATCGCAGCGGTACGCGCTCACCTCGCACTCGCCCTTCGCGCGCCGGAATTCCTGGTCAGGGACATCCCGGAGCAAGTGGCGGTGGGCACCCACAGCTGGGTCAGCTTTGCCACGGCGGTCGCACGCATCGAAGCGAAAGCCCCTGGGGCGACGGCGACGATGAGTTATGCGCAAGTCATGCTCCAGGCCAGCATCGCCCCCATCAGCGATGAAGAACGCCAGGTTGAATATGCCGCCCAGAACCAGGCGATCAAGAACTGGGGCACCGCCGCGGGTATGGGCTACCCAACGACCGATAAGCAGGTGGCCGACGTGCGTCAGGCGTTCGATACGCAGGTCAAAGAACTCGCCGAAGCTGCTGCAACACCCGACATTGAACTGCCGATGACCCGCACTATCGCTCTCGAACAGTTGAAAAAAGCGCTGCCGGACATGGACCCGCAACTGTTCGAAAAAAACGTCATCCGTTCGCAGCCCTCCAACCGGTTTTATCCTGGGCCTTACTCGATTCTGGATCTGTTCATAGACGGTCGCGGACTGCATCAAGCACCCGACTCGGCGGATGACTGGGGCACATGGGGTCGCGGATTTGTAAAAGGGATCACGCTTGGGCAAGTCAACATACCGCCTGACGGGAAGCCCGGGACATGGGTCTCAAGCACTGATGCAATCCCTGTCAACGAAGTACTGGCAGCGATCAAACACTTGCCGCGACCGCAAAAAATCTTTGATGAGGCCTTCACGAACTACGCCGGCGCCGTCAAGAAAACGACCGCGGCACACCTCAAATACCTTGTTTCCCGACTGCCGATGGAAGACCGCAAGAACCTGGAGTTCGGCAAAATAACCATCCGCAAGGAAATCGAATACCACCGGGATGACCGTCGAGCGGCAGAGGGCGTTCTGCTGGTTGAAACCGAGCGCAACGGCAACGTCATGACGTATGAAATCGATCGTTTGAAGGGCACGATCACCCGGCGGCCGGACGCAACGTATAAGGAGCGCTCTCCAAGAGACGGTTTGTATCCGTCCCCAGGCAAGCGCTACGACCGGGTGAAACCCGCAGGCGAGCACCCTGCCGGGATCACTCGGGAAAACACGGGCGCATCGGGCGTGCCCAATAGCTTCAGCAGTGCCAGAACCCAGTACATCGTTGATACGGTGATCGACGATATGCAACTGCCTGCGGTGAAAAAGTACGCCCAGGGCGCGACAACCTTCGATACCGAACTGCCGACGTACAAGATCGTTGAACAGATTGCGCTCAACCTGATACCGCTCAGGTCCGCCATCCAGAACTTCAAAAATGGCAAGGTGTTAGACGGCGTCGTTGACCTGGCTTTCGATATCTTTGGTTTCGCGGTCGGCCTCGGTGCTGCGGCAAAAGGCGCGAAAGGCGCATTCGCGGGCACCTCGGTGCTTTCAAAGATTGGCCAGGTCGGCAAGGTGGTTGGCCGGGCAACGGTAGGCGCGCTTAACCCATTGAGCGGAGTGGATGACCTGGTTCGTGGCGTTGCCAGGGGTGTGCGCTCAGTCGCGGGAGCAGCCTACAAAGGGGTCAAACAACTGCGCGGATCTTATCGGAATGTCAATTTGCTGGAATTGGCCCAGCGACCCGATATCGCAGAAGGTACTTTCAAGGCGGTCAATAGCGCGCACAGCGGCAAAGTCCTGGCCCAGTACGATGAGGCCAGGGGCAAGTGGTACGCCTTTGATCTTCAGACGAAGCAGGCCTACGGCAAACCGCTGGAACACTTCGTCGCCGATACGCCCGGCGTGCGCGGCGCCGAGGGCCTGCAAGGCATCGGCAGTGCCAATCCGGCCCAGGCGGCCAGCCAGCAACACGGTCTGGCGGCAACCGGTACGTTCAAGGTCGGGCAGGAGACGGTCACGGGTAACGCCGTGATGTTTCAGGGCAATTGGCATCAATACGACACCCTGAAAAAACGGGCGTTTGGCCCGCCACTGAAAGATTTCAGCCCCACCCATGTAGCGGCCAGCGGTGAGTTAAGGCCGGTGGATGCCACGCTTCTGGGGTACGAGGCTAAATACATTGCGCCTGACCAGCTGAGTCCCAAGGGCCTGCAGGGCAATATCTATGTGGGTCGCAGTAAAAAAGAATACGTGAAAGTCGATGGGATGCTTTATGAGTCCCAGTTGAAGGAGGGTCAACGCGTCATCCTGCATCCAGCAGGCACGGGTGTTGATATCCCTGTCAGAGACCTGGGCGCCCTGGGGTGGGAACCCGCCGCTCGGACTCCGCGCTTGCTCGGCGGCGCAAGCTCAACGCCCATCCGGTGGCGGCTCGGAGACACGACCCATGTCGTGCCGATGGACGACATCAAGGTTACGGGAAACGCGTCCGCGCCCTTTACGCTCAACTATAAGGGCACGGACCAAGACGTCAGGTTCAATAGTCTGGCCGGCGCGTGGACAGACAGCAAAGTTGCCAGCGGTGCCGATGATGCCCCCCGCACCTATTTCTGGAGAACCGGCAAAGATAAGGTCGAATGGCAACGCGGGACGCTCGAAGAACTTAAAAAGGCCAAGATACTGGACGCCCATCATTACCGCTTTGTAGACATTACCCCCTCGATTGCGCTGAAAATCCCCAACGACGTAAAACCACTCCCCAAAGCATTGCATTACTTTTGGGCGGGTCGTGAAATTCCCTCGCACCTGATCGAGAACATGACCAGAAATGCCAGCCAGACGCCAGGCTACAAATCGATTATTCACGTGGATGCCGATTCGCCGGAGATCCTGCAAAAGATAAAAGACGATCTGCAAAAAAGAGCCCCTGGCCTGACGGTCATGAATCTGCAGGAGGAGGAGGTCTTCAAAACCCTGAAAAAAGGCGGAATGTATGATTATTTTCGCAACGGACCCACGAAAAACCTGGCCGCCGCTTCGGATGTAGCCCGTTACCCGATCATGAATAAACACGGCGGCATCTATCTCGACACCGATGATTTGATTGCGGCAAAAGTCGATGATGTTGCCTTACAAGCCAGTGCTGACGATGTCCTGCTTGGCGCTGCGGTCGTGCACAGTCTGACTGACTACAAACCCTTCTATAACACCAGCAACTTTGCAACTCGGCCTGGCAATCCAGTGATCGACGATATCATCGGCGAAATGCACAAACGCTTTACCACCAACAAGGCGACCTTCCCCACCACACGCCCCAACATCAGTCGAGGCGCCGACGGCAAGCTGCAATACACCCCTGAATTCAACGCCTATGAACGAAAGATATTCGATACCGTAGGGCCTAACTTATTCAATGACAGGCTTAAGCTGAAAAAGCCCGACATGTATGACTTTGGACTGGATGGTGTTGCCAAAGACTCGAAATTGGTCGATGGCCAACTTGTATCTTCGGGTCCGATCGTCAACATTAAAGACGACGTGCTCGACCATTACACAAGCCAAGGCATTGTTCCTCCAGACCTGCTGGATAATCAGATAAAACGGATGAAGGAACATTATTTCCCGCTGAGATACAAATTCAGGGTTCAAGTAGGCGCTGATCATTCCTGGGCCCAGACCTGATCGCGCCAGGTTGAAGCCGCAACCGGGGCGGCCGCCACGGTTGCGGGTTAGCCGGACGGGTGGGGATCGCCTCCCTCGGCCGCGTCCTCTGGATCGATCAGCGGCACTTGTGCCTCGTCCATCAACGAGCCTGGGTCTTCATTGCCAGGGTCGTTGGGCTCTTCATCCGGTTCTGTTGACATGACCTGTTCCTCTAACCGCCCTGGGTATCGATATCGGCATCGGTTTCAGGCTTGTGCTCGGGCTCAGGCTTGAAGTCAGGGCTGTAGTCGTTGTCCCTGGCCTTGGGATCGCTGGCGGGCCTGGGGTCTTTCGGTGCATCGGCGGCAGTGCCGGGAGTCGGCTGCGAGCCGTCGATGGCCGGGTCGTTACGGTTACTCACTTGTGGATCGTTATCTGTGCTCATGGTGCACCTCTGCCTGTGCTGGGTAAAGTTAAGGCGCTGCGACGCAGGTTGAAGTTCCATGCGATGGATCATCGGATGGGGTTATCGATCTGGATGTAGAACGCATAGATCCCCAGCAGCAACCAGAACACCATGAACAACCACGGCGCGCGCATCGAGAACAGCAGTGACTTGCGATAGCCCTTGTGGGACGACTCCACTTCCGAGAACAACGGCGACTCGTCATAGGCCATGCCCATCACCGGCTCGCTGCGCAGCAGTTCGCTTTGCTTGTAGTGCCAGTGGTCGATGATTTCGTAGGCCGCGCGGATACCCGGCCAGGCATTGAGTGAGCTGAGAATGCCCAGCAGTGCCAGGAACATCGGCACCACCAGCGTGAACAACTTGCCCCACTCCGGGTTGACGTTGCCCATGCCGGACACAAAAGCGATCACCAGGAATGACTGCGCCGTCAGGTAGGCGTCGGTGCGGTTGGCCAGGATCGAGGTTTCGTACTGGATCTCGCGGCGGTAGAAGTCCAGGCGGTCCTTGGGCGAGCCGAAAATCTTGGCATTGTGTTCGCTGTGATCGGTCAGGACCGCTTCTGGGGTATCGGGGGCGATGATTCTGGGCACAGCGATGCTCCACACAGTGGCGAAACTGTTTAGAAGAATCAGGGGTAGGTGAAGTTCAAGTTTGTTGGTGCACCAAAGCTGTGCGCGCCCTGCCTTATTGTGGGGATGAGCGACACGACCTGTAGTGAGCGGGCTTGCCCCGTGCTGGAGTGCGTAGCGCTCCCGTTTTTGGGGCAGCTGCGCGGCCCGGCGCGGGGCAAGCCTGCTCACTACAAGCCCGCTCACCACAAGGTAATCGTCAGGCCAGAGCGGTTTCGGCACAGGCATTGCTTAAACCATTCATCTGCCCGAATAAAGGAGCATTCGTTACCCCCCGACCCAGAGCCGACCCCATAAGAAAGTAAGGACCAGGTCTGTTGGCACCCATAGCCACGGGCTCATAAAAACATGCGTTTTTTTAAGCGGCAGTGCCATCCGCGTAACACTGGGCACTGACAAGGTACTGGAATGGCTCGATCTTTCTTTGATGAAATGAATGACGCACAGGGCGTATGCCGTGCGCACTATCAGGAATTCTCCCGCTGGCTGGCCAATACGCCGCCGGAACTGCTGGCCCAGCGTCGCCGCGAAGCCGATCTGCTGTTTCACCGCGCCGGGATCACCTTCACCCTCTATGGCGACGAGCAGGACACCGAGCGCCTGATCCCCTTCGACATCATTCCCCGCAGCATCCCCGCCAGTGAATGGAGCGTGATCGAACGCGGTTGTATCCAGCGGGTCAACGCGTTGAACATGTTCCTTGCCGACATCTACCACGACCAGCGCATCATCAAGGCCGGCATCATTCCGGCGGATCAGGTGCTGGGCAACGAGGGTTACCAGAAGGCCATGGTGGGCCTGGACCTGCATCGCGGCATCTACTCGCATATTTCCGGCGTCGACCTGGTGCGCGACGGCGATGGCACCTACTACGTACTCGAAGACAACCTGCGCACCCCCAGCGGCGTGAGCTACATGCTCGAAGACCGCAAGATGATGATGCGCCTGTTCCCCGAAGTGTTCGCCAAGCAGCGCATCGCGCCGGTGGACCACTACCCCAACCTGCTGCTCAAGACCCTGAAAAGCTCCAGCCGCCTGGACAACCCCAACGTGGTGGTGCTGACCCCTGGGCGTTTCAACAGTGCGTTCTTCGAACACGCGTTCCTGGCCCGGGAAATGGGCGTGGAACTGGTCGAAGGCGCCGACCTGTTCGTGCACGACCTCAAGGTGTTCATGCGCACCACCGACGGCCCCAAGGCCGTGGATGTGATCTACCGGCGCATTGACGACGCCTTCCTCGACCCGCAGGCGTTCAACCCCGACTCGATGCTCGGTGCGCCCGGCCTGGTGGCGGCTTACTGTGCGGGTAACGTGGTGCTGGCCAATGCCATCGGCACCGGCGTAGCGGATGACAAGTCGATCTACCCCTATGTGCCGGAAATGATCCGCTTCTACCTGGACGAAGAACCTATCCTGCAAAACGTACCGACCTTCCAGTGCCGCAAGCCCGATGAGCTGTCCCACGTGCTGGCCCACCTGCCGGAACTGGTCGTCAAGGAAACCCAGGGCTCCGGTGGCTACGGCATGCTGGTGGGCCCTGCCGCCAGCGCCGCCGAGATCGAAGACTTCCGCCAGCGCATCAAGGCCCGTCCCGATGCGTATATCGCCCAACCGACCCTGAGCCTGTCCACCTGCCCTACTTTTGTCGAGAACGGCATCGCCCCCCGGCATATCGACCTGCGTCCCTTCGTGCTGTCGGGCAAGGAAACGCGCCTGGTGCCGGGTGGCCTGACGCGGGTGGCCCTGCGTGAAGGCTCATTGATCGTCAACTCGTCGCAAGGCGGCGGAACCAAGGACACCTGGGTGGTGGAGGGCTGAATCATGTTGAGTAGAACCGCCGCAGATCTGTACTGGATGTCCCGCTACCTGGAACGCGCCGAGAACCTGGCGCGCATGCTGGAAGTCAGTTACTCGCTGTCGTTGATGCCCCAGGCCGGGCATACCGACGGCCTCGATGAACTGGCCATGTCGCTGCTCAGCAGCGGCACCCTGGACAGCTACCTCGAACGCCACCAGACGCTGGATGCCGAACGCATGCTGCACTTCTTCGCCCTCGACGAAGAAAACCCCGCGAGCATCTACAACTGCCTGCGCGCCGCCCGCGGCAATGCCCACGCGGTACGCGGGCGTATCACCGCCGATATGTGGGAAAACCTCAACGCCACCTGGCTGGAAATGCGCAGCATCGCCGCCGGCGGCCTGGCACGGCATGGCATCAGCCACTTCTGTGACTGGGTCAAGCAGCGTTCGCACCTGTTCCGTGGCGCGACCTCGGGCACCATTATGCGCAATGACGCCTATCGGTTCATTCGCCTGGGCACTTTTGTCGAGCGTGCCGACAACACCTTGCGCCTGCTGGATGCGCGCTACGAAATGTTCGGCGAGGAATCGGAAGAAGTCAGCGATTTGTCGGCACGCGGTTATTACCAGTGGAGCGCCCTGCTGCGGGCATTGTCATCGTTCGAGGCGTACACCGAGCTGTACCCGAATGCGCTGAATGCACGGTCGGTATCGGAGCTGCTGCTGTTGCGCAGCGACGTGCCGCGCTCGTTGCATGCCTGTATCGAGGAACTGAGCCATATCCTCGCCGACCTGCCCGGCAGTTATGGGCGCACCGCGCAACGCCTCGCAGCGGAATTTGAAGCGCGCCTGCGCTACACGGGGATCGACGAAATTCTGGAGGACGGCCTGCATGCCCGCCTGACGGACTTTATCGACACCGTGCGTGAGTTGGCGCGGTCGATTCACAGCTCTTATCTGGAGGTGGTCTAAGCACCCCACCGATAAAAACTGTGGGAGGGGCGGTGCGACGATTCGACTTGCTCCCTCCCACATTTGGAGCGCCGTCCCTCTCAACTATCGATTGACCACCACTTCGGCAACAATTGACGTACCCGCGCCTCGCCAAACCGGTCATCGATCAACAGCACCACTCCCTGGTCCTGCTGACTGCGGATCACCCTCCCCGCTGCCTGCACGACTTTCTGAATGCCGGGATACAAATAGGTGTAGTCATAACCGGCGCCGAAGATCGCGCCCATGCGCGCCTTCATGTGTTCATTGACCGGGTTCAGTTGCGGCAGGCCCAAGGTGGCGACAAACGCACCGATCAAGCGCGCGCCGGGCAAGTCGATGCCCTCGCCGAACGCGCCGCCGAGCACGGCAAAGCCGATGCCCAGGCTGTGTTCGGTGAACTGGTCGAGAAACGCCTGGCGCTCGGCTTCGGCCATGCCCCGCGATTGCTGCCACAGCGGGATCTGCGGGTGTCGTTCGACCAGCAACTGCGCCACGTGCTGCAGGTAATCGAAGCTGGAAAAAAACGCCAGGTAATTACCCGGTCGTTGCGCGAACTGGCGCGCAATCAGCTCGACGATCGGCGCCAGTGATGCCTGGCGGTGCACAAACCGGGTGGAGATCCGGTCGATGATACGCACCTGCAGTTGTTCGGCCTTGAACGGTGATTCCACATCGATCCAGGCTGTGTCAGCGGGCAAGCCGAGCAAATCCGCATAATAGTGGCGTGGGCTCAACGTGGCCGAAAACAGCACGCTGCTGCGGGCGGCGGTGAGCCGGGGGCGGATGAACTCGGCGGGCACCACGTTACGCAGGCACAGGGTGGAGCTGCTGCGTCTGGCATTGAGCTGACGCTTGCTGATATCGAAGATAAAGTGTTCGTTGAACAACTCGGCAACCTTCGCAAACTGCAGGGCCTCGAAGTAGAACGCTTGCAGCTCGCCGCTGAGTGATTCGGGGTGATCGTTGAAATAGTCGCCCATGGCGCTGGTGCACAGGCTCAGGGCCTGCACCAGCTTTTCGGGCCTGGCGGCGTAGGCTTGATACGGCGCGATCTGGTCCTTGTGCAACGCATTCCATTCACGGTTCAGGCGTTGCAAGGGTTTTTTCAGCGGTTCGGGCGCCGTATCGCGCAGGGTCTTGAGGCTGTACTGGTCGAGACTGGCGCTGTACATGGCGCGCGCCCGCTCCACCAGGTTGTGGGCTTCGTCCACCAGCACCGCAGCACGCCAGCCGTTGAGCTGGCCCAGGCCGAACAACAGGGCACCGAAGTCGAAATAGTAGTTGTAGTCGGCGACCACCAGATCGGCCCAGCGCGCCATTTCCTGGCTCAGGTAATACGGGCAGACGCTGTGTGCCAGGGCGACCTCGCGCAGCGTACGCTGGTCCAGCAGGCGAACTTGGGCGGCGGCCTCGCGCGCGGCCGGCAGACGGTCGTAGAAACCCTTGGCCAACGGGCAGGACTCGCCGTGACAGGCTTTATCCAGGTGCTCGCAGGCTTTATCGCGGGCGACCAGTTCCAGTACGCGCAACGGCAACTCGCCGGCGTGCAGCACCCGGGCCGCATCGAGGGCGAGTTTGCGACCTGGGGTCTTGGCCGTGAGAAAAAGGATTTTGTCGAGTTGCTGGGGGGCCAGGGCCTTGATCAGCGGGAAGATTGTGCCGATGGTCTTGCCAATGCCGGTAGGCGCCTGGGCCATCAGGCAACGGCCGGTACTGGCGGCCTTGTACACCGACTCGGCCAACGCGCGCTGGCCGGGACGAAAATCGGCATGCGGGAACGCCAGGCTTTGCGCCGCACGGTTGCGCGCGGCGCGGTGCGCCATCTCCTGGTCGGCCCAGCGTAGAAACAGCGCACACTGCGTGTTGAAGAAGGCTTGCAGCTCGTCCGCCCGGCAGCGCTGGTTGAGCAGCGTCTCCCCTTCGCCGACGATATCGAAGTACACCAGCGCCAGATCGATTTGCGCGAGTCCGAGTTTCTGGCACATCAGCCAGCCGTACACCTTGACCTGGGCCCAATGCAATTGCCGATGGTTGGCGGGTTGGGCATCGAGGTCGCCACGATAGGTTTTCACCTCTTCCAGACGATTGGCGTCCGGGTCATAGCCATCGGCCCGGCCCCGCACGTTGAGTTGCTGGTACTCGCCCTCAAGGGCCACTTCATTCTGGTAGTGCGCGCTGCGCCTCGACGCCACGGTGCGGTGCCCGACAATCCCTTCCTGGGCACTGGGCGACGGGGTAAAGCGCAGGTCCAGGTCACCGACCTTGGCCGTGAACTCACACAGCGCCCGCACGGCCACGCTGTAGCTCAAGCGGGTTGCTCCGCCCAGCGCACGTAGCAGACGGTGACCGGCATCTGGTACTGCGCGCAGAACTCCAGCCAACGCAGTTGGTTGTCTTGCAGGCGATCGCCAGGGCCCTTGACCTCGATCATGCGGTAGGTCTTTTGCGCCGGCCAGAACTGGATCAAGTCCGGCATGCCGGCGCGGTTGGCGCGAATATCCAGCAGCAGGCGCTCGAACCAGCAGCGCAGGTGCGCGGCGGGCAGACATTCCAGCGCCTGTTCCAGTAGCTCCTCGCTGAGCAGGTTCCAGAACACGAACGGTGACTGGATCCCCCATTTCTCCGTGTAGCGCCGGCGGATGCTGGTTTTATAACGGTCATCGCACAGTTGCTCGAAACACGCGGCGAACAGCGGCGCGCGGCGATGCTGGAAGTCTTCGCTGTGCAGGTCCGCCGGACCGCGCTGGAACGGGTGGAAAAACGAGCCCGGCAACGGTGCGAAGATCACGTCCCAGCACAGCAGGCCGAACAGCGAATTGATCAGCCCGTTCTCGACGTAATGCACCGGCGCATCGGGTTCGCTCAGGTGGGCCTGCACGCAATACTCCACCGACATCAACGGCTCGGGTAGCGCCAGCTCCAGGTCCAGGCGCGTGACTTCGCGAGGCTTGCTCCTGGGGACGGCAGGCCCGCCCAATTTGCGTTGCAGGCGCGGTATTACACGCAACAGGTGTTGGTGTTCCGCCGCACTTTCCGGTGCCTGTTGCGCGGCGCTCGCCAGGGCCATGGCCTGGACGTAGTCGGCTTGGCGCTCCAGCACGCGGATCAGTCGCGAGCGCGCGCCGGGGTAGGCACAGGTGCGGTAGATCTGCTGCGCCAGAGCCAGTTCGGCGCTGCGCTCGCAAGACTGGCCGATCTGGAACAACAGCTTGGCGCGGCGTTTCTCCAGCCAGGGGTTGTCAGTGCCCAGGGTTGCAATGTCGGCGAGCACCTCTTCCAACGCCGTACCGCTTTCAAAGGCGCGCTGGCACTGCTGCAGGAACAGATAGCCGTGCACATCGTCACGGCTGCGCAGGCCACGGGACTCGGCGCAGAACTGGACTTTTTCATAGGTGTAGATGCCAAGGTCGGCCAGCACGAACTCGGACCAGTCCTGGTGCAGGTTGCCAAAAAACATCAAGCGCAGGCGCTCGCACAACTCCATCACGGTGAGGCTGTACAGCGTATCGGCAAGCCCGGGGCACCAGTGGGCAAAGCGGCGGCGGTCGGTGAACTGCAGCGACAACCCTTCCAGCCAATCGACTTTCCTGGCTCTTGGCTGGTCAATCCAAGGCGCGAAGGCGCTCAGGATTTCGGCTTTTTGCAGCAGTGCGAACAGTTCTGCGACGTCCAGTAGCGGTTGGTCATCGACCCAGCCCAGTGCCAGCAGCGGCGCGGCGGCGGCATGGGTACAACCGATCTCGACATAGTTGAGCTTACCCGCGCGAAAATGCACGCCCTTGCGCATCACCATGCGCACCAACAGCGCCTGGGATGCCTGCGGCAACCTGTCAAATTGCTGAATGAAATGCTGTTCATCAGGATCGAGCAGATCGGCATAGCGCTCCCCCAGCCAATGCAGGACCTGGCGGAAGTTATGCAGGTAATAGAGCGGATCTTCGAGGGGGTTGGCCATGGTGCGCGCTGATCAAATACTGGTTATGCATACAGAGTGCCGTTGCCAATGCCGTGTTGCAATCGGTAATAGATAAATGGCGCACGCAACTTTTTGTATAAAAGTGATCAGATAGTGGAGTCGATGGCGTAACATTTATACCCCGCCGCCTTTGGCGCGGGACTTTCCAGGGTTAACGGTAAGGGTTATGAACATGAAGAATTTGGGTCTGCCGCTGGTTGCACTCACTTTTCTGGTATTGGCCGGTTGCGCCACGCAAACCGTGGTGACGCTGCAAAATGGAACACAGTATTTGACCAAGGACACACCGAACGCCAAAACCGTCGACGGTTTTTACGAGTTCACCGATATCGCCGGCAAGCGTATCCGCGTCAAGGCTGATGACGTGGCCACCGTGCGCAAGGAAAACTGATTTCTTTCAATCAACACCGATCAAATGTGGGAGGGGCGGTGCGACGATTCGACTTTGTGGCGAGGGAGCTTGCTCCCGCTGGGGTGCGAAGCGCCCCTTTAAAGCCGGAGACTGCTGCGCAGTCAACGGGAGCAAGCTCCCTCGCCACAGCAGCCCGTTTAACTGATCACAATCCCCTCCCCCGACAAACCATTCACCCCCACCAATGTCACCGAATCCTCGCCAAAGCTGATTACCGTATCGCCGCCCACCACCCTGGCGTGGTCACGATAATCGGCACTGCCCGCGATGTCGGTGAACACCAGCTTATCCGTCGGTTGATAGCCGATGACCCGGTCCTGGCCAAACTGCCCGCTGAATAAAAAAGTGTTATGCCCACTGCTGTCACGCAGCGTGTCGTTGCCCTTGCCGCCCTCGATAAAGTCGGCGCCTTTACCGCCCTGGATCAGGTCATTGCCGTCGCTGCCAATGATGAAGGTATCGCCCTTGTGCGGTTCGGCGTTGCGGTTGAGGTCCTGCACCCAAGTGGTGGCGCGGGCCGGGTCGGAGAGGTTGGCGACGATAATCGTCGAGTCGCGATTCATTTGCTCATAGAACCCGGAATCGAGGATGCGCGTCATGCCGTCGCCATACCCGGTGGGCAAGTGCGAGACCCAGGTCGGCAGGTTGACGATGGAAGACGGCAGCACGTTCCACAGCGTCGAGGCGTAGTGGTCGTTGAAGCTGACGATGTTGTCGGTGGTCGACGCGTGGGGCTGGTCATGCACGCCCAGCGACGACCCGTTGACGGACGAGCCATTCAGCGCACGGAAGACCGGGTCGTTTTCGTAGCCGACATTGAGCACCTTGTCACCGCTGCTCTGGGTCGGCGAGGCATAGGCCACGTACTTGGCGTCCTGGTAGAACCCCGCCCATTTACCCGCGCTCAGGTCGGCCATGCTGTTGACCGCCAGGCCGCCCAGGCTGTGGCCACTGACCACCACGTCGTGGCCGCTCAGGCCCTGGGCGCCGGCGTAGTCGGCAACGTGCTTGAGCAAGCCGCCAAAGGCCTCGCCGGCGTAGTTTTTTGCATAATCCTTGGGGCCGAACGCGGCGAGCAGATCACTGACCAGGTCGCCAATGGAGTCGCTGATCAGGCTTTCCCTGGGGCCGGATGTGCCGCGAAAGCCAATGCCGATTTCGAGCAATTTACCCGCGTCATCGTACTTGCCCAGCACCTCGACCTGGGCCGTGGTGTAACCGGCCTTTTCGCCAAAGAAGGTGCCCCTGGCGTCGACATTGCCCGAGTAGCCCAGGGTGCTGGCGCTGATGGGCGTCCAACCGGCCTTTTGCACGGCCTCCAACGCGGCTTTTTCCGAGTCGGGGTTCCAGGGCACACCGGGAATCACGCCTTGGGAATCGCTGCCGCCCAGTAACGCACCGACCAGTGTGGCGAGCAAGCCAAGGCCCAAACCGTTGTGCTGGTAGCCCACGGCAAAGCCGTTATCCAGGTTGTGGTAGCTATACAACGTAATCGCCATGGCATCGGCGAACAGCGCTTTGGAACCCTCGACCCCGAGGTTTTTATAGTCAAAGACAGCCATGCTGCATCCTCTTTTCTTATTGTTGGATACCGCCCCTTGCGGGGCGTTTGAACCTTCAGAACGCCCAGTCGAGGCTCAAGCCCACGCCGTGGACCTTCTCCTTGCCGGACAGCAAGCCGTTGTAGTCGAAATTAACCCGTGCCTCCTTGCTCAGCGCCAGGCTGGCGCGTGCGCCGACCAACGCGGCATCGCGCGTCATTGGCGTACTCTCGACCGCAAACGAGGGGCCGCCCGACGCGAACGCCAGGGGCTGCTGCGACGCGGTGCTGCTCAGGTTGTGTTGCCAGCCCAGGGTGCCCGACAGTTGCAGTTGCTGGTGGTCATTGACGTTGAAGGTCTTCAGGCCACGCACGCCCAAGGTGCTCAGCACCAGATCGCGGCGGTCATCGCGGCTTTTCAAGGCAGCGGCATCGCCCTTTTCGGTCACACCGTCGGTGTCCAGATGCACGTAGGCCAGGTTGGCGAACGGCTCCAGGGCCAGGGGCTGCAGGTTCACGCGGTACGCCGCTTCGCCGAATACCTGGGTGCTGCGTGCGTCCACCTTGGCTTTTTGTTTGCCGCTGACGTCACCGTATTGCAGGTCACGTTTGACGTCCGCGCGGTGCCAGCTGTAGGTGGCGCCACCGCTCAAGCGCCAGGCGCCGATTTCGTGTCCGGCGTAGGCGCCGAAGTGGTAGCTGTCGACGGCTGCCCGTGAATGCGTGCCGCTGCCCATATTCAGCGAGGTATCGCTGTAGCCCGCGACCAGGCCCAGGCGGGTGTCGTCGTCCAGCGCACCGTCGACCCCGGCCAGCAGGCCGCCAATCGAGGTGGTGTAGGCTGCCGTATCGCTGCGCCCATCGGATTTGCCCCAGGCACCCAGCGCCTTGACCCAGACGTTGCCGCGCGTGTCGACGGTCTGGCTGCTGGCACCCATTTCGCCGTTTTGCAGGCGTTCGCCCACCGCTTCGCGCAGGTAGCGGCTGTCGTTGACCAGCGCACTTTGCAGCGCCGGGTAGATTTCCCCGGTCAGTTGCTGGAACGCACCCTGCGCCGTGGCGACATTCGGTGCCAGCAGCAGGCTTTCATACACCGCATTGCCCGCGCCCAGTTGCTCGGCGGCGGCGGCCACGGCGCGTTGGTTGTCGGTGGCACCCGCGCTGGCGAAGCTGTTGGCCGTACGCGCCACAGCCAGTTGCACGCCGTTGGCCGCATAGTCCAGGTCACCACCGATAAACAGGTAGTTGGGCAATACCGCACCAAAACCACCGTTGATGCCGCCCGCGGCTTGCAGAATGGTGTACTGGCGGCCGATCAGGCTTTGGGCCTGTGCCGTGCTCAATAACGTCGGGCTGTTTTCCAGCGCGAGGGTTACGGTGTTGCCGTTGAGCGTCGCGGTTCCCCCGGCGACGATGCGGTCGCTGCTGGTGGGCGACAGTTCTACCGCATAGGTGGAGCCTGCTTCGAACGTTACGTCCCCTGCCACGTTGAGCGTGCCGATCGAATTACCCGGCGCCACCGTGCCGCCGCGTTGTGCCAGCAGCGAACCGATGCGCCCCGAGCCACCCAGCACGCCGCTCTGGCTGACGGTGACGTCGGAGGTGATCGAGCCATTGACCGCCAGCAGGCCCTGGTTGACCAGGGTCGGGCCGCTGTAGGTGTTGCTGCCGGTCAGTACCAACGCGCCGACGCCCAGCTTGGTCAGGCCGCCATGCCCCGAGATGTCGTTGCTCCACACATCCAGGCCACAGTGCACGTCGTTGCACAGGCGTTGGGTCGGCTTGCCGGCATCCACCACCGCGCCGATGCCCGGCAGGTCGGCGACGAACTGCCCACTGCCATACGCGCCATCGATGCGGAACTCGGCGGGAATATCCTCAGCGGTGATAAACATCCCAGGGCCGTTGACGGCCTTGCCCAGGTTGATCATGCCCCAGCCATACAGCGAGTCGATGCCCGGCGCGCCCAGGTCGGTGGCGGTGGTTTTGAGCAAGGTGGAAATCTGCTCGCCGCTCATATAGGGAAAGCGCTCCATCAACACCGCCGCACTGCCGGCCACATGCGGCGCGGCCATGGAGGTGCCGTTGAAGTTGGCCCAGTCGGTGGTGAGGTTCTCAAGGCTGGTGCCGTTGATCACCGAGCTATAGATTCTGGTTCCCGGCGCCGCCACACAAAAACTCGCGGCATACCCGCAGCGTGAGGAAAACGTGCTGATCACGTAAGGATTGGCGCTGGCGGTGTCCGGGTTCTGCTGCAATGCCGCGACCGACAGCCAGTTGGGGGCGATCTGCGGTACAAAATACGCCAGCCCCGAGATGGCATCGGGATTGTTGCGGTTGTAGTCGTTACCGGCGGCGAAGATGGTCAGCACGCCACTGCGGGCGGCGTCGATGGCGCCTTGATAAGCGCCGCCTGCCAGCGTACCGAGGATCGGCCGGATGTTATCGAACTGCGCCTGCGCTTCATTGACGGTGAAGTTTGGAAAGGCCGGGTCGCGACCGCCCTTGGCGTACTGGTCACCAATGCCGATGCCCCAGCTGTTGTTGATGATCCGCGCGCCGCTGGCGACCAAGCCATCCCAGCCCGCCTTGTACACCGCCCCGTCGTTGCCGAGGATGATCCCGTCCTCGGGCCCCGGATCGCCGTTCTCGGCGCTGATGATCTGCGCGTTGAAGGCCACGCCGTGCATCGGCCCGCCATCGCGGTTGCCGGCGGCAATACCACCGACGTGGGTGCCGTGGTTACCCAGCTTGCCGTTGGAACCCAGCGACGGCGTACCGTCATAACGAAACGCATCACCGGCTTTGACCGGAATATAGGGGTCGGTGTACTGGCGAATGCCCTCGGTGACAACCGTCACCACTTTGCCAGGGCTGGCGAATTCCGGGTGCTGGGCGTACACCGGCTGGTCGAAGATCCCCAGTTTGACGCCCTTGCCGGTATAGCCGGCGGCGTACGCGGTGTCCGCCCGCACGGCGCCCAGGCCCCAGTCGGCCTTGAACTCGGCGCTGCGCCAACTGGCCGCATCGCCCAGCTTGCCGGTTTCCACGTAGGGTGCGGCCTGGGCGGTACCCAGGCTTGCCAGGCAACACAACAACGCACCGTATGGCGCGCTGCGTTTGGCCTTGAGCGGGTAGCCCAAGGCGGTGTGGATGGCGGTAGTTAACCCTGACTTGCATTTATTCACGGTGACCTTCCTTAGTTTTCTTATTGCCGGTGTGTAAACACTTCCCACACTAGAACTGCCAGTTCAGGCTCAAGCCCACGCCTTGGGTTTTCGCGCGCTCGCCCAACTGCCCGTTGTAATCAAGGTTGACCCGCGTCGCCGGGCTCAGCGCCAGGCTCGCCTGCACGCCCACCAGCGCCGCATCCCGCAGCAACGGCGCGCTGCGCACCGCGAATGACGGGCCGCCGGCGACAAACGCCAGGTGCTCTTCGGACTCGACGGCGCTCAGGCTGTGTTGCCAGCCCAGCGAACCGGACAGTTCCAGTTGCTGGTGATCGTTGAGCGCCAGGGTCTTCAGCGCGCGCAGGCCGAGGGTGCCGAGCACGGTATCGCGTTGGTCACTGCCGCGTTGCAGGGCGGCGGCATCGCCCTTTTCGTGGAATGCATCAGTGTCCAGGTGCACGTAGGCCAAGTTGGCGAACGGCTCCAGCGTCAGGGGTTGCAGCGCGAGGCGGTAAGCGGCTTCGGTAAACAGCTGGGCACTGCGCGCGTCCAGCTTGGCCTTTTGCTTGCCGCTGACCTCGCCGTATTGCAGGTCGCGCTTAACGTCGGCGCGGTGCCAGCTATAAGTGGCGCCGCCGCTCAGACGCCAGGCGCCGATTTCGCGCCCGGCATAGGCGCCGAAGTGGTAGCTGTCGACGGCGGCCCGGGAATGGGTGCTGCTGCCCATGTTCAGCGAACTGTCGCTGTAGCCTGCGACTACGCCGACGCGGGTCTGCTCATCCAACGCACCGTCCACGCCCAGCAGCAGGCCGCCGAGGGCGGCGGTGGAACCGGCGGTTTCGCTGCGGCTGTCGGTCTTGCCCCAGGCGCCGAGCGCCTTGAGCCACAGGTTGCTCTGCGCCGTCGCCGCTTCGTCATGCAGCCGCTCACCCAGCGCATCGCGCAGTTGGCGGCTGTCGTTGATCAGTTGGGCACCCAGTGCCGGGTAGATCTCGCCGGACAGTTGCTGCAAGCCTTGCCGCGCAGTGCCCAGGGAGTCGGAGCGCAGCAGGCTTTCATACACCGGGTTGCCCGCGCCGAGTTGTTCGGCGGCATCGGCCACCGCACGCTGATTGCGGTTGGCCGCGACGCTGGCGAAACTCGCCTCATTGCGCACCACGTCCAGTTGCACGGCATTACCTGCGTAATCGAGGCGGCCGCCCAGGAACAGGTAATCGGGCAGTACCTGGCCAAATTGCCCCTGGATGCCGCCCGCCGCCTGAAGAATGCTGTACTGGCGACCGATCAGACTGTGCGCCTGCGCCGCGCTGAGCAACGTCGGGCTGTTTTCCAGGGCCAGGGTGACGTTGCCGCCGCCGAGGATGGCCTGGCCGCCGGCGACAATCCGGTCGCTGCCAGTGGGCGTGAGTTCCACGGCGTAGGTCGAGCCCGCGCCGAGGTTCACATCC
This sequence comes from Pseudomonas lactucae, assembly GCF_036688725.1. Lineage (NCBI taxonomy): Bacteria > Pseudomonadati > Pseudomonadota > Gammaproteobacteria > Pseudomonadales > Pseudomonadaceae > Pseudomonas > Pseudomonas lactucae. The sequence continues at coordinate 70,110 of NZ_JAQQPT010000017.1, forward strand.
CCCGCCACCTGCAAGGTGCCCACGGAATTGCCCGGTGCGACGCGCCCGCCACTGTTGACCGACAACGCAGCAATCCGCCCGGAACCGCCTAAGGTGCCGCTGTCGTTCACGGTTACCGCCGAGGTCAGCGAACCGTTGACGGCCAGCAACCCGCCGTTGACGGTGGTGGCGCCGCGATAGGTGCTGTCGCCGCTGAGTACCAGGGTGCCCGCGCCGGACTTGACCAGGCTGCCGACATAGACCCGATTCGCTGCAGCGCGGTCACGGGCCGTCCCCACGGCATAGTCCGTCTGGTCCTGCTGGCTGGCGCTAGCGCTCACGCCGTTTTGCCAGCCTTTGTCGATCAGGGTTTGCTGCCAGGCGGCGTGCTCGGCCGTATCCTCGGCCTGGCGTTGGATCAGGGCCTGGTCAGAAATGCCGTTGCTCCACAGATCGCCGCTCCCGGCAGCCAGATTCACGTTCATCGCGCCGAGCAATTGCCCCGGCCCGTGCATCGCCCGACCCAGGTCGGGCACGCCCCAGCCCACGCTTGCGTTGGGGGCCAGGGTGGTCGAGCCGTCGAGCTGGGTGGCGGTGGTCAGCAGCACCTGCAAGGCCTGCTCGTTGGTCATATAGGGGTAGCGTTCCATGACCAGCGCCAAGGCCCCCGTGGCATGGGGCGCCGACATCGAGGTGCCGGATTTCACTCCATAACCGCCATTGGGAACGGTGCTGTTGATCAACGCACCTGGGGTGGAAATGCACCAGTACTTGGCGATACCGCACTTGTTATATTTCTGGTTATTGGCTTTATCCAGCCCCGACACCGCCAGCCAGTGCCCTTCCAGCTCCGGCTGGAAATACGGCAGCGTCGAACGTACGCTGGCATTCGCATAGCCACTGTTGCCAGCGCTGAACACATTGATCACACCGGCCTTGGCCACTTGCGCCGCTGCGTCCAGCCAGGTGCCACGGTTGTAGTGCTGGGCATAGGCGGCATGCAGGTCGCCGAGGGTCTGGTAGCTGACATCCTTGGGCTGGCTGCCCCAGCTGTTGTTGATGGCGCGCACGCCGGAATCCACCAGGGCGCCGTACACCGCCTGGAAATACTTGGGGTCCGGGGTGGGACCGAACAGGAAGCTGTCGTTGGCGTTGGTGTTGCCCACGTAGACCTGCGCGTTATAAGCCACGCCGTGCATGCCGACGCCATCACGCGCGGCGCCCAGGGTGCCGGTGACGTGGGTGCCGTGGGAGTCGTTATTCGGGTTGAGTGCGCCCGTGGTACTGAACGGGCTGCCGTCCAGGTAAGTGCCGCTGGCGGTGACCGGGTGGAAGCGGTCCCTGGACGCCTCGGGGTGGCTGGCATCGAAGCCCGAGTCCAGCGCACCGATGTTGACCCCACTGCCGCTGATCCCGGCGGCGTAGGCCTGGTTGGCCTGCATGCGGTCCAGGCCCCAGTCGCTCAGGTACTCGGTGGAGCGCCAACTGGCGGGGTTACCGAGTTGACCGGTCTCGGTGTATTGCGCCTGTGCCGTCACGGACAAGAGCAACAAGGAACCTGCGGTAAACGGCTTGAAACGCGACACATCAGTGCTCATCAGAACCTCCGTTTGTTGTTATGGGCGTGTGCTCACGGGGCCAAAGGCCTCGTCCACCTTTGCCAGGTCGGTCTCACGCAGGTTGCCCGCGTAGTAATGCAATTTGGTCCAGGCCATCAGGTAGTCATAACGCGCCTGGGCGAGGTCGCGACGGGTGCTGTACAGCTGCTGCTCGGCGTTGAGCGCATCGAGGTTGACCCGCTCGCCGCCGAGGATGCTTTGCTGGGTCGACACCACCAGCGCTTCGGCCGAGGCCAGGGCCTTCTGGTAAGCGCGCAACTTGCTCACGCCGGACAGGCAAGCGCTGAACTGCCGACGCAATTCGATCAGGGTTTCGCGGGTCTTGCCCTCCAGCTCATATTCGGCCTGCTCCATGGCGCGGCTGGCCTGACGGGTTGCGGCCGAGACGCCACCACCGGCATACAGCGGCACACTCACTTCCACGCCGATGGTGTTGGTGTCGTAGCGCTGGTTGTAGGTGTTGCCGCTGTCGGACTCCTGCTGGCGCGAACTGGCGTAGGCCGTGACCTTGGGCAGGTGCCCGGCGCGATTGCGTTCCACCTCATAGCGCGCCACTTCCAGGGCCTGGCGTTGGGACGCAAGCGTGGGGTTGCTGCTGAGCGCCAGTTCATGCCAGCTGTCGTAGTTGGCCGGGCTCAGCGTAAACGCCGCAAAGCCCTGGTTGAGCGGTGCCAGGTCGTGGATGTTGACGCTCTGCACGCCGATCAACGCGCCCAGCTCTCTTAACGATGCGTCCTGCTCATCCAGCGCCTGGATCTCTTCGGCGGTGGCCAGCTCATAGCGCGACTCGGCTTCGAGAATATCGGTGCGGGTGCCCTCGCCTTGCTGGAACAGGTGCTGGTTCTGCTGGAATTGCTGCTCGAAGGCTTTCTTCTTGGCGCGGGCGATGTCGATCTGGTCCTGGGCAAACAGCGCCTGGGTGTAATAGGTCAGCACGCGCACCAGCAGCGCCTGGCTCTTGTCGCGAAAACTTTCGTCGGCAAACAGCGCCTGGGCCAAGCCCTTGCGGTAGTTGGCGTAGGCTTCGTAGTCGAACAACGGCTGTTGCAGGCTGAAGGTAGAGCCGTAGCTGTTGTAGTTGCGGTCGTCGCGGTAGCTGCCGCCGCGCCCGTCCGGCAAGTGCGCCTCGGAGTTGTTACGACCCTTGTTGTAGTTGTACGACAGCTTGGGCAGCAGGCCGGCGCGGCCGATGGTGCGGTTTTCCAGACCGGCATCGCGCTCCTTGATGGCCCCAAGGAACACCGGATCGTTGCGCAGGGCTTGCTCGTACACATCGAATGGGCCCATGGCCGCCTGGGCGCTGGCACAACTGAACAGCAGGGCAATGAACACAGGTTTCATGCTCATTCCTCGGTCAACGCGGAGCCGGCGCGGTCGAGCAGCGGCTTGAACAGGTAATTGAGCAGCGAGCGCTCGCCGGTACGCACGAACATCTCGGCGGGCATGCCGGGCTTGATCACCAGGCCGTGGAGTTTCTCCAGGGCGGCTTCGCTGACCGTGGTGCGCAGCACGTAGTACGGCGCGCCGGTTTTCTCGTCGAGCATCTGGTCGGCGGAAATCAGGCTGACCTCCCCTGGCACCCTTGGTGTGCGGCTCTGGTTGAAGGCGGTGAAGAGGATGTCGACCGGCAGGTGGGTGCCGACCTTGTCCACCAGATGCACCGGCAGGTGCCCTTCGACTTCCAGGCGTGTGCCCTGGGGTACGATTTCCAGCAGGGTTTCGCCGGCACGCACCACGGCGCCTTCGGTGTGCACACCGAGGTTGACGGCGATACCGTCGGCCGGGGCGTTGATTTCACTGTGCTGCAGGTCGAACCCGGCCGAGGTCAGTTGCTGCTCCAGGGTCAGGCTGCGCAGTTGTGCATCGGCCAGTTGGCTGCGCACTTCCTTCTGATATTCCTCGCTGTGCTGCTGCAACTTGAGCCGCGACTCGAGGATGCCCTGCTCTACCCGGCCGCTTTCGCCGGTGTTCTGTGCCAAGTCCTGTTGCACCTGGGACAACTGGCGCTGGTATTCCATCAAGCGATTGCGCGGGATGTAGCCGTTGTCGGCCAAGGGTTGCAGGTTATTCAATTGGTCACGCAGGGATTGCGCCTGGGCGGTCAGGTCACTGCGGGCGCGGCGCATGCCATTCAACTGCGCCGAAGCGCCGTCGATATTCGCGCGAATACCGGCTTGTTCACGGGCAAAGGCTTCGCGGCGGCTGCTGAACAGTTGGCGCTGGCCTTCCAGCACCAACGCCAGGGCCGGATCGGGATTGGCGCTCAGCTCGGCCGGAAAGGTCACGCCGGCCTGGTTGTCACGCTCACTCTGCCAGCGTGCCACACTGGCCCAGGCCATACGGTACTGGGCCTGCAACGACTGCACGTCGGCCTGGTTCTGGGTCTGGTCAAGACGAAACAGCGGCTGGCCCTGCTTCACCCGCTCACCCTCGCGCACCAGAATGCGGCTGACCACGCCGGGGCTGAGGGTTTGCACAGCCTTGCGCTTGCCGGACACCACCACTGTGCCCTGGACCGGAATGCCCTGGTCCAGGGGCGCCAGGCTGGCCCAGAGGAAAAAACCGCCGGCGCCGACCACGGTCAGCCACCAGCCTACGCGTACGAAAAACCGCGCGTCACGTTGTGCAAATGTAAGGCTGCTCATGCGCCTGGATTCCTTCCGGCTTGATACTGACGACTGAAACTGACGCCCGGTTTTTCCTTGGGCGCTTGCTGCTGGCCGGACAACGCACGCAGCACTTCCTGGCTCGGCCCGAAGGCTTGCAAATGCCCATCGCTCAACACCAGCAACTTGTCGGCCTGGGCCAGCGCCGAGGAGCGATGGGTGACCAGCACCACGCTGCTGCCCTGGGCTTTCATCTGCACGATGGCACCGGCCAGCGCGGCTTCGCCGACGGTGTCGAGATTGGAGTTGGGTTCATCCAGCACGATCAAGCGCGGCCCGCCGTACAGTGCACGGGCCAGGGCCACGCGTTGTTTCTGGCCGCCGGACAGACCGCCGCCGTTGTCGCCCAAGACGGTGTCGTAGCCTTGGGGCAAACGCAGGATCAGCTCGTGCACGCCGGCCTGCCGAGCGGCCTTCACCACCTGCTCCGGGTCGGCCTCGCGAAAGCGCGCAATGTTGTCGGCGATGCTGCCGCTGAACAGTTCGATGTCCTGGGGCAGATAGCCGATGTGCGGGCCAAGGTCGTCGCGGTCCCAGCGATGGATATCCGCACCGTCCAGGCGCACGGTGCCGGCCAGCGTTGGCCATACCCCCACCAGCACGCGGGCCAGGGTGGATTTGCCGGACCCCGAGGCGCCGAGCACGCCGAGCACTTCGCCGGCGGCGAGGTTGAAGCTGACCTGCTGCAAGGTCGCCAGACGCCGCCCCGGCGGGCCTGCGCTCACCTGCTCGAAACTCACCTGGCCCTTGGGCGCGGGCAAGGCCATCTGCTCCACGTGCGGCGGGAATTCGCGCAGCAAGTCATCCAGGCGCTGGTAGGCCAGCTTGGCCGAATTCCATTGCTTCCATACGGCGATCAGTTGGTCGATAGGGCTGAGTACCCGGCCCATCAGGATTGAACCGGCGATCATCATCCCCGCCGTCATCTCGCCACGGATCACCAACAACGCGCCCAGGCCCAGGACCAGGGACTGCAGGCACAGACGCAGGGATTTGCTCAATGAGGTGACCACCGAACCGGTGTCACTGGCGGTGTTCTGTAAGCCCAGGAACTGCGTATGCACGGCAAACCAGCGTTTGCGCAACGCACCGAGCATGCCCATGGCCTGGATGGTTTCGGCGTTGTGCAAATGACTGGTGGCCAGCTGGGTCGATTGCTGGGAGAAACCGCTGGCCTCACCCAGAGGCTTTTTGGTCAGGTATTCGTTCAGGCAGGCCAGGCCGATCAGCAGCAGCGCGCCGGCGCTGGCCAGTACGCCGAGCCACAGGTTGAACAGGAAAATCACCAACAGGTAGATGGGAAACCACGGCGCATCGCAGAACGCGAACAGCGCCGGCCCGGTGATGAATTGGCGGATATGGGTCAGGTCGCCCAGGGATTGCCCGGCATGCCCCTCGCCGCGTTGCAGGTTGCGTTCGAAAGCGGCCTTGTACACGCGCAGGTTGAAACGCCGTTCCAGCTGGCTGCCGATACGGATCACGATAAAACTGCGGATCGCTTCCAGGGTGCCAATAAACGCAAAGAAGCCCACGACCATCAGCGTCAACATCACCAGGGTGGTTTCGTTCTGGGAGGACAGCACACGGTCATACACTTGCAGCATGTAAATCGACGGCACCAGCATCAACAGGTTAATCAAGGCGGTGAAGCAGCCAATACTGATCAAGATGCTCTTGTATTCACCCAGCGCTTTGAATAACGGCGCAACAACAGGGGGCTTGGCCATATGTTTTTTATCTTCCTTGAACCAAATTGCGCGCATAAGCTGCCCGAGCCCCTGATACAGGCCGAACAACTAATAAAATCCAGTAATAAGCTTATAGCGATAACTAAGGCATTCGTTTTAGTTCAATGACGGCGCCGGTTTTGGCGCGGGCCTGATAGTCGCCACTCTTCTGGCGATTCAAGTGTGCAATGCCGCTGCCCTCGGCATTGAACAGCCAGATGCCGTCAGGTGTCGGCGACCAGGTCAGGGGTTTTTCTCCCAGCCATTGCTCGGCACAGGCCACATCGCCGCCCAGCGCATTCGCCTGTTCAAACAGGTCCAAGGCACATACCTGATCCTGCCGGTGCAACTGCCAATGCCCGGCCAACTGGGCCGTGGTGGGTAATACAAGACTGCTCGCCATTGCGTGGGCTCCTGCCGACACGAACATCACCTGCAACCCGCAGGCGATCACATTGAAAAAACGCTGCATCTTCACGCTCCCTCGTGCAGGCGCGACGTCGAAACGCCGCGCCCTTGTATCACGCTACGATGTCACTGACCGCTGCCTGGCCGACCGTGGTGACGAGGAAATCCGCCACGCCGTGCCCGGAGAAGTCTACCGCCAAGGTGCCCAGGTTGGTGCCCGCGGCGTAGCTCAACACCGCATCGCCGGCATGCCCGGTAAATGCGTTAACGAAGCTCAGGCCGGCGCCTTTGGTGATGCCGCTGAGGTCGATCTTGTCCGAGCCCGACGTAAAGTCCAAGAGCTTGTCCGCCGCCCCTGGCCTGGAGTCGGAACTGGCGCCGAACACAAAGGTGTCACTGCCCGCGCCGCCCCACAGTTGGTCCGCCCCGCCGCCGCCATAGATCAGGTCGTTGCCGGCCCCACCCTTGATGACGTTGGCGGCGTTGTTGCCGATGATCAGGTCGTTACCGGCGCCGCCGAACGCGTTCTCGACGGTCACGCCCTTGGCGATGGACACGTTGCCCACCAGGCCGCCTACGTCGGAGAACGAGGTCTCATTGAGGTTGATCTTCTGGTTCTGGGTGAAACCGGAGAAGTCCAGGGTGTCGTTGCCGCCACCGTCCCATACCGAAAACACCAGCTTGTCGGCATTGGAACCGGCGCTGAGGAAATCACGCCCGGTGTTGGAGTTGAAACCGTAGGTGGTGTCGCCGGCGCGGGTGTTGTAGTTGGCGCCGTAGAGCTTCTGGATCGCGGCGATGTCGTCGATCAGCGGACCGGAGGCATAGGCTTCGACCCCGCCTTTGCTGAAGTTCTGGTTGGTGTTGCTCTCGCTCCAGTAACTCATGAGGCTGTAGCCGCGCGTGTCCTGTCCATAGGTCGCGTCATTGTAGGTGGGCGCGCCTTCGCCGGCGTTGTAGTCGCCGGGGTGAGCCAGGCCCAGGGTGTGGCCGATTTCGTGGGTGAGGGTCTGCCGGCCATAGTTGTTCAGGTCCGGGGTCTTGTTCGGTGTGTAGCTGTTGTTGGTCAGGTACCAGGAGGTGCCGTCGTAGCCTGCACCGGTGCCGGGCAGGTAGGCGAAGGCCGCGGCGCCGTCCTGGCCGCTGCTGTAGTTGCCGAAGGTCATGTGGCCATCACCGCCGGAGGCTTTCTCGGTGAACGCCACGTTGGCTACGTCCGCCCAGGATTGCATGGCCAGTACGGCCTGTGCTTTCTGCTGTGCGTTGAACTGGCTGAACCCGGAGATGCCATGTTTGTTCAGGGTGGCCGAGGAAGCCGAGGTGAGGAAGGTGTAAGTCAGATCGATCTTGCCGTTGCCGTCAAAGTCCCGGTACGCGGCGCCGTCGCGCAGCAACTGGGTGGCTGCCTGGTCAACGGTGTAGGAGGGTTTGCCATTGACCGTGAGGTTGCCGCCACGGTCATACAGATGGCTGAAGCTATCGATTTGCGAGTAAGCGGTGCTGGCTTGCGCCGCCGACACGATAGCCTTGTCTTTTACTTTGGACATAAACGTACTTCCTTGTGTGCAAGTGCATCAGTCTTTGTTCGATAGGAACCCCGCTGGCGAGATCGTCCTATCACTCGCCTCTTTTGAAGGCGTCATGAAACTGACACAACTTGAAATCTTTCGTCTACCTCTATTTCCAGGGTGGAAAATCTTCGACTTGGCAACTAACGCTAGTTCATACCGTATTTATTGGGGTGGTGTGAGTTTGTCGGACAAAAAGCAGGCCGCTCTTATTTAAATATTAAATAGCGCTAACGCCGCTCAACTTCAGCGGCGCACTTGATAAATGGATCCAATATATTGCCACGGTGGCATTGGCGACATTAAACAGCCACTACTTCAACTAAGCATTAACCTCGCCTCACTCCCGGCACACCCGCCAGCCCGTACCCTGCAACGCCTGCACCAGGGTTTCGCCGGCCAGACCCGGCACCTGCACACCGTCGTCGGTGGCCATGTCCTCCCCGGCCAGGATTGCGTTGATGATCGCCTCTTCCACCGCTTCCGCAGCTGCGCTGAACAGTGGCGAAATATGATCGTTGTTGACCATCCGCAACGTGCTGCAAAACGGCAGGCCCTTGCGCCCGTAATCCGCGGGTGGCAGGTCCTGGTTGCCAGTGGCGAAGGCCAGGAACAGGTCACCGCTGGAGTCCTCGGTACCGCCGCCGGTGCGGGCGATGCCGATGGAGGCACGTTGCGCCAGGCGTTGGCATTGGTGCGGCAACAACGGCGCATCCGTGGCCAGGATCACCACGATCGAGCCCATCCCCGGCGTGCCGCGCTCGGCGAATGGCGAGGGAATGTCCATGAGCCGACGGCCCACCGGGTAGCCGTCGACCCGCAGTTCCTGGCGCTTGCCGTGGTTGGCCTGCACCAGTACACCCACGGTCCAAGCGCCCTGCTCCGCCGGCAGACGCCGCGACGCGGTGCCGATACCACCTTTGAACTCATGGCAGATCATCCCGGTGCCGCCGCCTACCGCACCTTCCTGCACCGGGCCGGTTTGCGCAGTGTCGACGGCTTCGCGCACATGTTCAGGGCGCACATGCTGGCCCCAGATATCGTTGAGCAGGCCGTCATAGGTTTCCATCACCACCGGCATGCACCAATACACCGCCGGGTCGGCCAGGCGCTCGCGCTCCAGGGCAATCAAGGTATCGCGCACGATACCGATACTGTGGGTATTGGTGATCGCCAGCGGCGTGGTCAACAATCCCGACTCGTTGATCCACTCCAGGCCCGTGGCATCGCCGTTGCCGTTAAGCACGTGGTAACCGGCGAAACACGGTTGCTGGCGCGCTTCAACCGCGCGCGGCTGGATCACGCTGACGCCGGTGCGCACCTGTTTGCCGCCGATGCGCGCCTTGAGTGTGCTGTGACCGACCCGAACACCGGGCACATCGGTGATGGCGTTCAACTCGCCGGGCGTGCCCAGCCCCAACGTAATACCCAATTGACGTGCGCGCATAACCTCTCCTTATAGTTTCTGGAAGACCGGACTCGACCGGCCGCTGACGCAATAGAAAATCACCGACAGAGCCAGCAAGCCGAGGATTACCAGGATGTCGCGCACCGAGGCCGCAATGATCAACGTGATCAACAGGTACCCCGCGCCCAGTACCGCCAGCAACGCCGGCAACGGCCACAGCGGCATGCGGTAGGGATGTTCGCGGTCGCGCAGCCGCACGCGGCTCATCAACGCACTCAATGCCACCATCAGGTACACCAGAATGATCAACAGCACGCTGAACGACGTCAGGTCGGCCAGGTTGGAGCTGAAGCTCAGCAACGCCGAAGGGACGGCCAGGAACAGCGTAGCCAACCAGGGGGAATCCCAGCGTGGGTGAATGCGCGTGAACAGTGTGTTGATGCCCGGCGTCCACAGCGCATCGCGCCCGCTGCTGAACACGACGCGGCCGATCTGGATGACGATGGCGACGATGGCATTGAACACCGACAGGAAAATCCCCGCGCTGACCAGGCGTGACAGGGTTTCATTGCCGTGGCTGGTCAGCAGGTAGCCGATGGGGTCGGGGCTGCTGATCATCGCGCTCAGGGACGGTGCGCCGATCAACAGCGCGGTGATCGGCACCAGTTCGATAATGACCACCAGTCCCAGGGACCACAGCACCGCCTTGTGCACACCCTTGCCGCCGCATTTCATGTCTTCGGCGAGCAACACCGCCGGACCATAGCCGTTGTAGGAAAACAACCCGATACCCACCGCGCCGATCACCAAGGCCCAGGGCGCCAGGTGCAGCTCGCCGTTTTCGACGATCTGCGGCTGGAACAGCACGCTGGCGGGCTGCACTGGATGGCCGAAACCGATAAACACGATCACCAGCAAGGCCGCCACTTCAAGGAGCAGGCAGGTGCCGGTGATCCAGGCGTTGAGCTTGATATTGAGGATGCCCAGGGCGTAGCTGCAGACCACGATCACCAGGGCGACGGTTTGCGAATCGAACGTCGTGCCCAAGGCGTTATTGAGGTAGGTCGCGGCACCGGTCGCCAGTACCGGCGGGATAAACAGCAACATCACCAGCACCGTGAGGAAGGTCGCGTAGCCGGCCATGCCGCCGAACACACGCTTGGCGTACACATACTCGCCGCCGGCGCTGTTGTGGGCACGGCCCAGTTCGGCGTAGCAGAAGGCGAACATCAGCGCGAGCAGGCCGGCCATCACAAACGCCAGGAACACACCGCTGCCGGCTTGCTGGATGGCAAAGGGCGCGATCACGAACACGGAGCTTGCGGGCGTCACGGCGGAGACGGTGATGGCCACCACATCGAACACGCTCAGGGTGGGTTTCAACACGCCATCGGGCGTGGGGGAAGTGCTCATATCGTTATCCTCTGTCGTTGTTCTTGGTGTGAGGCAGAAACGAAAAATGATGTTTTTTCGGGATATGTTTCCCGTTGGATGAAGGCGACGTTATCGAAGCCGCGGTTGTCGGACTATTCCCCTATTGGCGTACTCCCCTTGACGGCATCCGGCAAAAACCAAACCCTTGGCCGATCTTTGGATGGCGGGAGCCTGCCCTATGCGCCTGTTTCGCGAAGTTGCCATGCACGCCGGCCTGGGCCGCGCCGTCGCACACCTCGGCACCGAGCGGTTCTGGAAACAGTTGGTGCTGTTGCTGCACCAGTGCCTGCCTTTCGATAACGCCCTGGCGATTTTCTATCCTTTGGAGGGGCCACCCCAAGCCCTGGAGGAATACGACGCCCAGCCCAGCAGCAAACCGGCCTCGATGCTGGCGTACCTCAATGGTCTGTACCTGCTCGACCCGTTTTTCCAGGCCTGTCGCGAAGGTTATGCCAGCGGCGTGTACCGCCTGGAGGAAGTCGCGCCGGACCATTTTCGCCAGAGCGAATACTTCCTCAACTATTTCCACGACAACGTACTGGAAGACGAAGTGCAGTTCATCCTGCAACTGCCGGGTGCGGGCACGTTGTCACTGTCGCTGGGCATGCAGCGGCGCTTCAGCGGAGAAGAGACCGGGCTGATGACCCTGCTGGCGGCCTGGGTGTTGCCGCTGATGCAGCAGCATTGGCAACAGAGCACTCAACGCGTACCGGCCATGGACAGCCAGATCCGCGATGCGCTGAGCCAATTCGGCAGCGGCGTGCTGTCGGAGCGCGAACTGGAAATTGCCCGCCTGGTGCTGCGCGGGTTTTCCTCAAAAGCCATGGCCGAGCGCCTGAACATATCGCCGGACACCGTGAAAGTGCACCGTCGGCATCTGTACGCGAAGCTGGACATATCGTCACAGCCGGAGCTGTTCTCGTTGTTTATCCAGTCGTTGGGGCATGATTTGGAAAAACCGTAAGCGTTCTTCGAGATCGGCGGTGCGGCTGACGCAGCCTCGCTTGCGCTCGGCAGCTGCTACGCGGGACGCAGGCCACGCGTCGTCCAAGGCGCCGATCGCCGAAGATCAGCGCCCTATGCATACGGGAACGCCTCCAGACCGCAGTCGCAGCGCCTGACTAATGGCAATTCGCCATAATTTGCGCAAGACATGACCTGCGTCAACCCGATGCGAAACAACCGCCGAACGGAGCGAAAAAATTCACTTTGCCGTTGCGAACGAATGCTATTTTTAATGCTCCGACGCCATGCCCAGTGACGGTCATGGCCCCTGCCGCGAGCTAAAGGAAGCGCTCAATGAACAAGGTGGGCAACATGAATAAAGTGACGTTCCCCAACGCCTGCCAGTTGATGCGCTGGCATTTCCATCCGATGGGCTTCGAGGGCAGCATGGACGCGCCTGGCAGTATGGTCGCCCGCCTGTTCGATCGCGCCAGCGGCGAAACCCTGATCGCCATTGCCGGCATCCCGTGCGCCACGGTGATGAATGCCGCCGATGTGGAACGGATTATCGAGGCCGTGGAGGATGAACTGGCGTCTTTTGTGCCGCCGCTGTCGTTGCGGGCCTGAATCGCGATCTTTCGCCTGGTACGGCCCATCGCACCTTTGAATTTGCATTCACCGGCCTAATTGCGCTGGTCGTCAAAAAAAGCCTTTTTCCCATCCACCCGTTCCGAGGCCCGGGGCACATTCACGGCCTGGCCTTCGGGCTTTTCCACATACCAGTAGCAATGGCTGATGGCCCGGGTAATGCCGACGTAGGCCAGGCGCAGCACCTCGTCCTTTTGCGCGGTGTCATAGGGTTCGCTATCACCGTCCTTGCCCAGACCCGCCATGCGATATACCTGGTTCTTGTAGGGCGAGCTGGTCACATGCTGGCAATCGCCGAGCAGAAATACCGCATCGGCCTGCAGGCCCTTGGCACTGTGATAGGTCAGTTGCTTCAGTCGGCGAGCTGCTGACGGCAAGCTAGAATCCACATTAACTATCGACTGAATATGCTCTTGAATCAGTAGCTTATCGCTACTTTTTCGATAAAGCATTAATACTGAATCGCCTTTCTGGTAGTGCGCTGCCAATTGACGTCCCAGCGCGGCATCGTCGCGTGCCAACACCTTGACCGGCTCCAGTACCTTGGGCGCGCCGTTGGCCTTGGCCTTCTTGCCGGGGATCGCCGGCGCGGCGCGCACGATGTGTTCGGCCGCGTCGATGATGTGCTGGTGGCTGCGGTAGTTCTCGCCCAGCATGACTCGGGTGGTGCTCGGTGAAGGGAATTCCTTGTTGAACGCCATGAAGTACTTCGGCGAGCTGCCGCGCCAGCCATAGATCGACTGCCAGTCATCTCCCACACATAACAGCGAAGAACGCTGTGCACCACGCCCGACGTGCATGGCCGGGCCTCGGCTGCGGATTTCGCGCAGGCTGGCGCGGATCCACGAGACGATTTGCGGCGAAACGTCCTGGAATTCATCGATCATCAGGTGCGACAGGGGGCGCAGCAAAGGATCGCTGAGTAATTTGAGGTTTTCCGGGGTATTTTCGCCAAACAACGAAAACATACGGTTATACGTCATGATCGGAGGCGATTGTTCGAGCAGGTGGTCTTCCAGGGCCCTCCAGAAAATGCTCAAGGCTTCAAAGAAGAAACGGTCCGGATCATCCTTGGCAAAGCTCATCTGGCCCACGGCGGCCGGTACATCCAGGCCGAGGTTCTCGATAAAGCCCGCCGCCATGACAAAACTGTCCAGCAGCGGCGCCGAGGCCAGCTCACCCTTGACCTTGTAATCAAAGCCGGGACCGGCTGTAGCATCACCCGCCAGGCTGCTCAGGAGACGCGTGGAGGACTCATAGCTATCCAGCCAAATCAATGGTTTACGACAAAAAGCTTGAAACAGTGTGCGCTTCACCGCCCATTCCGCCCGGACCGACAACTTGGCGTTGGGCCGGCTGAGCTGGGCATTTTCCCGCGGGTCGAAGCCGAGCACTACCCAGGCATCCAGTTCGGCGATATAGCCGTGGCAATGAAACAGCGCGCCGTTGATCTCCACAGTCTGACGGTTGGGCTCGATGCCCTTGATCGGCCAGGCGCCTGCGCGAAACCACAGGTCTTCAATCACATCGCACAGCTCTTCATCGCGTTTGGCGGCCAATTCGGTGACCGCCATACGTTTCTGCACATCCGGGTGGTCACGTTCCAGCTCCTTGAGCTGCAAGCCATGACGGGCCAATGGCGCGATCAACTCGCGAAAGCGTGGATGACGGCCGTGCAGTCGGTGATAGCACGCATTCATCTGCTGGCGCTGGGCGTCATTGATACGCAGGTCGAACGGGTTGCTGTCGGCACCTTCAAAACCCGAGTTCAGGTTCTCGAACGCTTGCAGGCGCTCAAAACCCGGCAGGCTGCGCACCATCGGCAGGATGCGCGAATGGAAGGTTCGCACCACCGCCTCAGCCTCTTTAAGAGCAAGGGGTTGGCCCCACAGGTTGAGGATTTCCATGAGCTTGCTGATGAAGTCTTTGCGCGATTCACGGGTGAACGTCACCACCGTCATCGAGCTCAGTTCAAAGCCCAGGTAATGGGTGAGCAGCAAAATGCGCAGCACCAGCGAGGTGGATTTACCCGCCCCGGCACCTGCAATCACGGACGTTGACGGCGTATCGCTGAAGATCATCTTCCATTGCGCCGCACTCGGCTGGGCATGGGCCGGCAGCAAACGGGCGACATCGGCCTTGATACGCTTTTTCAGGTCGGCGGTCAGGGGCAGCCGCCAGTCGTCGAACAGGCTGTCGTCAACGCCGGGAGCACGGTGTTCATCCGCACGGACATCGCGAATCAACAGGACCTGACGCCCTTCTTCGATACCCTCGGCCTTGCCTTCGCGGTAACCGTACTCCACGCCCGCCTCATGCCCGCTGCGAAAGCCATCGGCTTGCCCGTGCAACCAGGAAAACCGGTGCTGCGCACGCAGGCGGGTCAACCCGTGGCCAAACAGGCGCGCAGCCAGGCGTTTCAACAGCGGCATCTCGGCCAATGGGCGCAGTTCAGGGGGCAGATCAGGCTTTTGTTGCGGCACGCGGACTCCTGCGATGAGCTTGGCTTTGACAAGTGCGCCATGGTCGCCGGAAACGCCCCTCAGTTCCAGCCAATTGCTGCGCAGTCATGCGGTTAGGCGATGAAGTGAAAGTTAAAACCTCAATAAAACATCAATTTAACCGATAGGAATCAGGCATTTTTTACGCTTTTTATCGATGATGGGCTGTCGGATGATAGGGCCATCAACAGGAGGCAATCATGCTTGAACTTCGACCTTTCAATTCCCTGGGCGGCGCCCATCATGGCTGGCTTGACGCTCACCACCACTTCTCGTTCGCCGAGTACCACGACCCCAAACGTATGCACTGGGGCAACCTGCGGGTGTGGAACGACGACATCATCGCGCCGGGCACGGGCTTCCCGCAGCACCCGCACCGCGATATGGAAATCATCACCTATGTGCGCGAAGGTGCGATCAGCCATGCCGATAACCTGGGCAACAAAGGCCGCACCGAGGCGGGCGATGTCCAGGTGATGAGCGCCGGCACCGGGATCGCCCACAGCGAGTACAACCTGGAAGCCACGCCGACGAAGATTTTTCAGATCTGGATCATCCCGAATGAAGCCGGCCTGCCGCCTTCCTGGGGCGCCAAACCGTTTCCTCAGGGCAACCGCGAGGGCTTTGTGACCCTGGCCAGCGGCAAGGCCGGCGACAGCGAAAGCCTGCGCATTCGCGCCGATGCACGTCTGGTAGCGGCCAACCTGAAAGCCGGGGAGAGTGCCGAATATCGGCTGGATCACGGACGCCGGGCGTATCTGGTGCCGGCCACGGGGGTGATTGAAGTCAATGGCCTGCGTGCGCAGGTGCGAGACGGTGTGGCGGTTGAGGATGAGCAGGTGTTGCGGGTCACGGCCGTTGAGGACAGCGAGATCGTGTTGGTCGATTTAGCCTGATCGAAATGTGGGAGGGGCGGTGCGACGATTCGACTTGCTCCCTCCCACATTTTTACAGCAGTGTCAGTTGGAGCTGATTGCGCCGTCCACCAGCACTTGCGCCTCTTCCACCAACTGCTTGAGGTGGTCTTCACCGATAAAGCTCTCGGCGTAGATCTTGTAGATGTCCTCGGTGCCCGATGGCCGCGCGGCGAACCAGCCGTTTTCGGTCATGACCTTGAGCCCGCCGATCGCCTGGTTGTTGCCCGGCGCGTGGCTGAGGACCTGCTGGATGCGCTCACCGGCAAGTTCCGTGGAGGTCACCTGCTGCGGCGACAGTTTGCCCAGCAATGCCTTCTGCGCCGGCGTGGCCTTGGCATCGACACGGATGGCGAACGGTTCGCCCAGCACCTCGGTGAGGCCACGGTAGAGCTGGCTTGGGTCCCGGCCTTTGCGCGAAGTCATTTCCGCCGCCAGCAAGGCCGGGATCAGGCCATCCTTGTCGGTGCTCCATACGCTGCCGTCCTTGCGCAGGAACGAGGCGCCGGCGCTCTCTTCGCCGCCGAAGCCCAGCGAGCCTTCGAACAGGCCATCGGCAAACCACTTGAACCCCACCGGTACTTCGTACAGGCGACGGCCAATGCGCGCGGCGACGCGGTCAATCAGGCCGCTGCTGACAACGGTCTTGCCCACGGCCGCATCGGCGCGCCACTCGGGACGGTTCTGGAACAGGTAATCGATCGACACCGCCAGGTAGTTATTCGGCGCCAACAGGCCGCCGGACGGGGTGACGATGCCGTGGCGGTCGTGGTCCGGGTCGCAGGCGAAGGCCACATCGAAGCGTTCCTTGAGGCCGATCAAGCCTTGCATGGCGTAGCTGGAGGACGGGTCCATGCGGATCTGGCCATCCCAGTCGACGCTCATGAAGCGAAAGGTGGAATCGACTTCGGTGTTCACCACGTCCAGGTTCAGGCGATAGTGCTCGGCAATCGCCGACCAGTAGCGCACCCCTGCTCCACCCAGCGGATCAACGCCCAGGCGCAGGCCTGCGCTGCGGATGGCGTCCATGTCGATCACATTGATCAGGTCGGCCACATAGGTGTTCATATAGTCGTGACGGTGTGTAGTGTCAGCCTTGAGGGCCTGGGCATGGCTGATGCGCTTGACCCCGGCCAGTTTGTTGGTCAGCAGTTCGTTGGCCTTGGCTTCGATCCACTTGGTGACATCGGTGTCGGCCGGGCCGCCGTTGGGCGGGTTGTATTTATAGCCGCCGCTTTGCGGTGGGTTGTGGGACGGCGTGATGACGATACCGTCGGCCAGGCCGCTGGTGCGACCGCGGTTGTAGCAGATGATGGCGTGGGAAATCGCCGGGGTTGGCGTGTACTCATCGCCTTCGGCAAGCATGACATGCACGCCATTGGCGGCCAGCACTTCCAGGGCGCTGGCGCCGGCAGGCGTCGACAGTGCATGGGTGTCCAGGCCGACAAACAGCGGACCGTCGATGCCTTTGGCTTCGCGGTACAGGCAGATGGCCTGGCTGATGGCGAGCACGTGCCATTCGTTGAAACTCAGCTCGAACGAACTGCCACGGTGACCGGAGGTACCGAAGGCCACGCGCTGGGTGGAGATCGCTGCATCAGGCTGGCCGGTGTAATAGGCCGTGACCAGTCGCGGGATATCCACCAGCAGGTGTGCCGGGGCCGGTTTGCCCGCAAAAGGACTGATTGTCATGCATAAACCTCGAGAAGAAGGATTCGGAAAAGTGTCAGTTTACTGGGAGTTGGACTACCGCGCGACGTTATAAATCCTACAACATTAAGAGAAATCTCATCCGGTCTCAGCCTGACGCAATGCCTCGCTCAGGGCTGCGAGCGCGACGTCCAGGTTGGGTTGCCCATGAAAGGTATGGCTCAAGCGCAGGTTCTGGTGATGCAAGCCACTGGCACTGAACAACTCACCCGGTGCCACCACTATCTGGCGCGCCAGCAAACGCTGGAAAGCCTGGCGCATATCCACTGCGTGCGTGGACCTGAGCCAGAATGTCGCTCCGGCCGCCGGCATTCGATACGTCACCTGCCCCTCCAGGTGCCGGGCCAGACGCTGGTCCATGCGCGCCGCTTGTTCACTTAACTGATCGCGCAGCGCGTGCAGGTGCTGGTCAACCCGGCCGCTCTGGTACAACCGCGCGATGGCGCGTTGGCGAATCGATGACAGACGGAATGAACGCAGCAGGAACTGACGCTGCAGTTCACCACTCATGCGCCGGCACAGCAGGTAGCCATAGGGCGCTTCCTGTCCCAGTATTTTCTCGAACGATGAAAACACTACCAGCCGTTCCGGATTCACCAGTTCGCGCAACGCAGCGTGCGTGGCCTCGAAACTCAAGTCGCCAAAGGTGTCGTTTTCCAGCAGCCAGCAGCCGTAGCGTTCCAGCAGGCGCGCCACCTCCAGGCGCTCGTGGGCCGACATGCATACGCCCGCCGGCAAACTCACCGCCGATGACAGCAAGACCAGGCGCACGGGCTCATCACGCAACAGCCGCTCCAGGCTGTCGCGGTCCAGGCCGCCTTCCGCTGTCCAGGGCAGTTCGAGAATGCGCACTCCGACGTCCTGCAACAAGCGCAGGATCAACCAGTCGCAGGGCGACTCGACGATCATCGTGGTCCCTCTGAGGGCGAGCACGTCGATCAGAATGTCCAGCACGCCGCGCAAGTCGGCGCCGACATACACATCATCCGCATGCCAGCAGCGCGTAGGCGATGAGGTATAGCGTGCCGCCAGCGCCGTACGCAGCTCCCACACGCCGCAAGGCTGCGACCAGGGTTGGAGATGCCCGGGATACTGGCGCACCAGTTCACGCTCCAGTCGCAATAAGGTGCTGTCCAGGGAGGCCAGTAACGCCGGCTCGTCACCACTGAGTACCACCATGCCGGGACGTCGCGCCGCGGCATAGAGCCGATCGAGCAGATCGCCGCCGCTCCACGCCAGTGCGTTGGTCGAGACCGGCCAGGCGTAATAACCCGACTTGGCGACTGAATAGACCCGGCCCTCCTTTTCCAGCAACGAATAGGCGTACTGGATCGTCGAGATCGATACATTCAGGCGCTCGGCCAACTGGCGCAAGGACGGCAGCTTTACCCGAGTGTCGGTACTGACTTCATTGATCAGGCAGATCATGTAGCGATAGACCGCCTGATACGCAAAGTCCGCCTGCCGCTCGCCGCGCAGGGTCATCGCTCGGACAATTGAAAGGCCTGTGCGGCACCGTCGTCCGCGGCGCAGGCCGTGCGCAGCCTGGCGCGGCGCGGCAGCACCGGCCGCCGCTTGTACAAGTGCTGGAGTAACGGCATCGACAGACCGCTGATGTCCATCACCCACTGCTGCAGCATCTCGGCCGAGGGCTTGCCCTGCAGCGCCTTGTGCAATTCGGGCAAGGCCACCAGCATGCCTGGGTGGCATTGGCGCAAAAAGCCTTCGAGTCGTTCGCCATGGTGGATAAACGGCGAAAACAACAGGCAGGTCAACTGTGTTTCATCCAGGCCAAAAAACTGCTGGGCCTGGATACTCGCCTGAATGCGCCCTTCCTGAGTCGTGGCCCGCGCGAGCAGTTCTTCCGGCATCCGCAAGTGATGCAGGTACTGGCTGGCTTGCTGGATAAAGCTATCGACACCGTCTTCGTAGTCCAGCTCGCGCAGGCATTCGGCCTGCAGGCCGCGCAAGTGTGCCATCAGCAACGGGTAGGAGTACGCCGGGTGGCTGAAGTGAAAGCCCAGCGGATCGGGCGCATAGGCCATGAACTCGCTCAGCAGGGACGATGATGCGAGGTCGACATCTTCCAGCAGGTCCGCGATGCCGATATAGGCCAGATGGCGATGGCCGACCTTGCTGGGGTTGTCGTCAGCCACATAGTGCTCGCCATACACATCGCGGTAATACCCGGCGCTCCATTCGTCCATGCGCGCAAACAACTCGTGCAGCATCAGCGGCCGGGTCCTGGCGATAGGAATGCCAGCACCCTGGGCGGTTTTCTTGACCCAGGCCAGAAACTGGCTTTGCTTGCGCGGTGAGTCTCCGGTGACCAGCGCATGCACACCACCGTTGCAAGTGGTGACACGCTGGTAGAAATCCCCCAGGGCCAGGTATGTTTCATTGCAGAGTGTTTCGCGACAGTCGCCGGAGGTCACGTGACCCACCATCAGCCGGTTGCGCTGGCTCTTTTCGCGAGCGACCAGCGACGACGAACGCAAGTAATTGAAGGGTTGTATCTCCTGGTTCTCTACCATCAACAACTCGACGCGCGGATCATCATGCAGAAACAGTCGGCTGTAACCGCGATCGAGGGTGTCGAGCTGCTCATCGGTCATCCCCGCATAGCGCAGCGTGGCCACGCGCAGGTGAAAGGTACGCGGCGCACGCCCGGCAATCGTCAATTGGGCAGCACGCAGCAGCGCCAGGGTATAGCTGCTGACTTCACCGCCACCATGGGTGACCAGCACTTTGTATTCTCCCACCTGCTCCATGCCCCCGGCCGCCACGACGATACGCTGGATCAATAGCTGGAGTGCCGTACGCCCCGAGCGGCTGAAGTGCCCAACTAAACGCTGCAGAACTTGCTGATAAACGTGATTCATAGCTTGTTCGTGAATAGTGCTCATGGTTCTACTACCTAAGTTGAAATATCAGTTTCAAGCAACTGCCGAGAGCGTTTGCTCGACCTATTGCGTGTGCAGGAGAGTTGCGTGGGGTGCTCTGTGTCGATAAATAGACATTAGCATCGAGCAACAAAATGACAGGCGGCGGCGGGGTGAGCATCCTGCCCACAAAATATGCACGTCCCCCTTGAACCCTTGGGATTACGGGATAAGGTAGTGGCCCTAGGATGGTTCCGACATACTCCTACACATTCTTAACCCTCATTTAAGGAAGCATCTGACAAATAAACTTAAGTAACTTTCCCATTTATTGGAAAGTGACTTTTTATGCCAGAGCCTATATCCCTGCCCCCCTGAAAGGGCCTTGCGCTTGGTAGAGTCAACTATTGGCAGCTGCGTCATAGAATCAATCATTGCTCGTTCCTTGAGATGAAAGTTGAAGCGGTAATTATCAGTGCTGGAATAATGATTAATAGATACAGAACCTGGCCTGAAAGCAGTGCAGATGGGTGACGGCGGGATGCGCAAAGGACGCGCACACGAAGACGCCGCACTGCAATACAGGGCGGCGTCAGGGAAAAAGTACTGGTTTCAGGGGCTCGGGCGCCCAGCCTACGCGCCAAGGCGCGCGCGGTTTAAGCCCTGTGAAATGGCGCATTTGCCTCATGCGCCAAGGGCTATAACGACTTGTTTGCGAATATTCCTACATCTTAAACAGCTTCAACCTGCAAGGCCACGCGCTCGCGGCACGGGCATTCGTCCATATAGCGGTGCGCTTCCACGAACTGGTTGAACGGGAACACCGTGGTTTTCAATGGCACGAGCACGCGGTCGGCGGTCAGCTGGTTGATATCGCGCAACGCTCGCTGCAAGGCCACATGGTCCTGGATGATGCCCAGTTCCGGTTTGCCGGTGAAGTTGCCAATGCAGTGCACAAAGAACTGGATGTTCTTCTGGAACGCCGCACATGCCGGGAATGGCGTCTGGTTGCCGCCCTGCAGGCCATACAGCACCAGGCTGCCACGGGGAGCCAGCACATCACCGAGCAATGACATCTGCGGGCCGCCCAAGCCATCGAACACCACATCGACGCCGCGGTTATCGGTGATCTTGTTGATCTGCATCAGCAGGTCCTGTTCTTCGGTGACGATGACCTTCTCGGCGCCGAGGGAGAGCAAGTACTCACGCTCGGTACTGTCCTTGGTCGCCGCGATCACCCGCACACCCAGGGCCTTGCCCAATTGTACAAAAGAAGGACCGGCGCAATGACTGGCATCCGTAACCAGGGCAAATTGCCCAGGCTTGACCCGCGCAAGGTCCATGTAGGCAAAATATGCGATCAGCAGCGGCGTGTAGTGCACACTCGCTTCGATAGGGCTCAAGACATCCGGGTAACGGGTCAGGGCCGAACGCGGCAATACGATCCGTTCGCCGTATACCGGATAATCGTTGGGACTCTCGGCCGGAAAACTGGCCACCTTGTCGCCCACGGCCAAATCATCCACACCGTCGCCAACGGCCACGACCACGCCGGCCATCTCATGCCCCAGCCCCGAGGGCAGACGTGCATGGGAAGACGCCAGGTTCTGGCGCCACAAAATGTCGTACCAGCTGATGCCAATCGCCTCGACACGCACCTGCACTTCGCCCGGTGCGGGCTGCGCGGCTGCATGCTCTTCGCATTTGAGCACCTCGGCCGGACCAAACTTGTGAAAACGGATCGTGCGGGACATCGCAAACCTCGTCAAAGTAACTTCTAATGCCCTGAACTCTATCTGGGCTTTAGGGGTAAGACCACCGGTCACCGTTAATAGTCGACATGCCTGTCATTGATTCAGCTTCTGAGGAACAGACACCAAGTCTTGTAGGAAAACTCAATTATCCTGTGCAGAGTACCAGCCTTTCCCCGTAAGATTCATGCCGGGCATTGTTCTCATATGACCGCTCTCGTCAAGTTTGCTGACTCTTCCAGGACACAAGATGAACCGTAACGACCTGCGTCGTGTCGACCTTAACCTCTTGATCGTATTCGAAACCTTGATGCACGAGCGCAGCGTGACCCGCGCCGCCGAGAAGCTGTTCCTCGGCCAGCCTGCGATCAGCGCGGCGCTGTCGCGCCTGCGTGGGCTGTTCGATGACCCGCTGTTCGTGCGCACCGGTCGCAGCATGGAGCCCTCTGCCCGTGCGGTAGAGATCTTCGCCCTGCTCTCCCCGGCCCTGGATTCCATTTCCACCGCGGTCAGCCGCGCCGCCGAGTTCGACCCGGCGACCAGCACCGCCGTGTTCCGCATCGGCCTGTCCGACGACGTCGAATTCGCCTTGCTGCCGCAACTGCTCAAACGCCTGCGCGCCGAAGCCCCCGGCATCGTGCTGGTGGTGCGCCGCGTCAACTACATCCTGATGCCCGGCCTGCTGGCCTCCGGCGAAATCTCCATCGGTGTCAGCTACACCGCCGACCTGCCGGCCAACGCCAAACGCAAAGTGCTGCGCCGCAGCATGCCAAAATTGCTGCGTGCCGACAGCGTACCGGGCTCCCTGAGCCTGGACGACTTCTGCGCCCGCCCCCATGCCTTGGTGTCCTTTGCCGGCGACCTGAGCGGGTTTATCGATGAGGAACTGGAAAAGCTCGATCGCAAACGCCACGTCGTACTGGCCGTGCCGCAGTTCAACGGCCTCGGCACCTTGCTGGCGGGCACCGATATTCTTGCAACAGTGCCGGACTATGCGGCCGAGGCATTGACCTCAGCGGGCGGCTTGCGAGCGGAAGATCCACCCTTACCGGTGCGCTCGTTCGAGCTGCACATGGCCTGGCGCGGGTCGCAGGACAACGACCCTGGGGAGCGGTGGTTGAGGTCGCGGATTCAGATGTTCTTTGGGGATCCTGAGAGTCTCTAGGTTTCGCCGGGCGAGCTGTTCATCTGATCATTTCTGCCTTTCCACAAACCATGGAGCTCCATTCACTTCCAGTGGATTGCTACATTGGGGGCACATCTGAGGGCATGCTTTGGATGGTTTGAAAAGGATGCCCCCAGCCTAAGGCCAAGCAAGCTATTGATGAGGGTAGCTCCGACCGGACTCTCCGCGAGTCGCTATACCGCAGCGGAACGGTGAACATGCAGCCGATGAACATTTGACTGATTCTCCGCCATCAGTTGGATAGATGCGTGCAAATATAAAAAATTATGATGGCACAATGCCCCGGAAACCAGCAATATCCACACGTTCCCAACGGATTTGAAGGAGCGGTTCCGATGACATGGCCAGTCACGCTGAAGCTCGACAGCGCAGCCTACCCGCTCAGCGTGGTGCAACGCGCCGCTTATTCCCTGGCCGACACTGTCACGATCCAGGTCGGTATTGAAGCCAATCAGATAAGCCTCACGGCCCACCCCGCTGAAGCAAAGCTAACGCTTTCCCCGACGCAGGCTCACTCGCTGATCTTTCAGCATCTGAACGACTTCGCCCTACGCGACCATATCAACCGCGAAACAGCAGGGTTACGTGAAATCCTGGCCCGAGCTGCGCTCGCTGGATGTGGGGTTTCGCAGTGACATTGATAGCGACAGACGCCAAGCACTACCACTTGCTGCCTTTTCGATTCATGCGCATGAACACGGGACGTGATCGTGACATCCTGCTCACCTCCGATACCGGTGAGTACATGTACGTGAACGACGCGCAGTTACGAGCCCTCAGTTACTTCGACGTTCAAGCAAGTACACCTTTTTACAAGGACCTGCTGGCTCGCCACTTCATCTACGAACCAGGCCGCCACGACCCGTTCCCGGAAATGGCCGCGCAGTATCGCAGTCGCAAGGACTTCCTCTTCCAGGGCCCTGCACTGCACTTGTTCGTAGTGACATTGCGTTGCAACCACACCTGCCAGTACTGCCAGGTGTCGCGTGCCCCTCTGGGAGGATCCGGCCACGACCTGTCGGAAGCGGATGCACAGGCGGCGGTCGATCGCCTGTTCGAATCGAACGCTCCCGCCCTGACTGTGGAGTTTCAGGGTGGCGAGCCGCTTCTGGCCTTCGAGCGCGTCCGCCAGATTGTCGAATGGATCATTGAACGAAACGTGGTCGAACAACGGGATATCCAGTTCGTCATCACCACCACGCTGCACCACCTGACGGAGGAAATACTCGACTTCGCAGAACAAAATCGCATCCAGTTTTCGACCTCGCTCGATGGGCCCGCGCCCTTGCACAATGCCAACCGCCCTACCCCGTCACGAGACTCCTACGAACGCACTGTAAAAGGCATCCAGTGGGTCCGTGAACGCCTTGGCCATGATGCAGTTTCCGCGCTGACCACGCTGACTTCAAGAAGCCTCGAACAACCAGAAGCGATCATCGATGAGTATGTAAGCCAGGGCTTTTCCAGCATCTCGCTTCGGCCTCTGAGCCCTTATGGGTTTGCCACCAAGATTGCCCATCGACTTGATTACCCTATTGAGCGATACCTGGCCTTCTACAAGAAGGCACTGACCTATTTGCTGCATATCAACCAACAGGGCGTATACCTCTCAGAGAGTTATACGAGCCTGTTGCTGAAGAATATCCTGACACCCTTCTCCTCCGGCTACGTAGACCTGCGCTCCCCCGCTGGCGCAGGCACTGCGGCGGTGGTCTACAACTATGACGGTTACGTCTATCCTTCGGACGAAGCCCGAATGTTGCTGGAGATGGGTGAAGACGGCTTGAGGCTCGGCACCGTACAGCAACCCTTGTCTGAATTACTCACATCGCCCGTTATGGATGCGTTGCTCGCCAGTGGTGTAGCAGAGGCGCTGCCGGGCTGCTCCGACTGCGCACTTGTCCCGTACTGTGGTGCTGACCCCATCGAACACTATGCCCGCCAAGCTGACCCGATAGGACACCGAGTGTTCAGCAGCTTCTGCAGGAAAAATATGGGGTTGCTGAAGCATCTCTTCGGCCTGCTTTGCGATGGCGACGACAACGTGCAGAGAGTGCTGCTGTCTTGGTTGAGCAGGCGCTCTTACAACGATGTTCGATTTCCGGGTTACAGGGGCTGATGCGATGCTGCGCAAAGATACCCGCTTCGAAATCCATCACCTGAATGAGCCGAAACTGCTCAAGGTCATCACTCTGGATGAGTTCATCGAACAAGGCCTGGCAGTATGTGCCGGAAGCGCTGAGTTCGGTGACCTGCTGCTTTGGCTGCCAAACGAAGAACGGCTACGGAACCCGCATCTGCTCTCATTACCAGTGGGAGGATTCCTGATCCCGGAGCCAGTGATCGGCGACTTCGACAGCGCGCGGCCATACCTGCACACCCCCAAAGATGCGGATGTCGTGCAGCCCGGCGATGTCATTGCCATCACTCCAGGCAGCGCGTTGGTGCGAGTGCTCTATCGACGAGGCTCAGACAGCAACCTGCTGTTCATGACCGATCGTTGCAATAGCCTCTGCCTGATGTGCTCGCAGCCGCCCAAAGATATCGATGACCGTTGGCACATCGAGGAGAACCTACGGCTGATCGACCTGATGGACTCGGGCGAGGAAAATCTGGGAATCAGCGGCGGAGAACCCACGCTTTATCGCGACGGCCTGCTCGAAATGCTGGCCAAGTGCAAAGCCGTTTTGCCACAGAAATCCATTCATGTACTCAGCAACGGGCGTCTGTTCCAAGACCCGAGCTGGATCGCAGCGCTCTCTGCCATCAGCCACCCTCAGTTGAGCTGGGGCATCCCCCTGTATGCCGACAATGCCGAAGACCATGACCATGTGGTGCAGGCTCCAGGCGCGTTCAGCGAAACCCTGCAAGGTCTTTACAACCTGGCGCGCGCCAACCAGATCATCGAGATACGCGTGGTACTCAATCGCCTGACCACGCCACGCTTGCCCGAGCTCGCCCACTACGTGTTCAGGAACCTGCCCTTCGTGCGGCATGTTGCGCTGATGGGTATCGAAAGCACCGGCCTGGCCAGGAAAAACTACGAAGAACTGTGGATTGACCCGCTGGACTATCAGGAGTCGTTAAGCCAGGCCGTGTATTTCCTGTTCAACCGCGGAGTGCCGGTTTCGATCTACAACTTACCCCTGTGCCTGGTCCCGGCCCACCTCTCGCGTTTCGCCCGCCAGAGCATCTCGGACTGGAAGAATCTGTTCATCGATACCTGCCAACAATGCGCTGCCGTCAAACATTGCTCTGGCTTCTTCAAATCCCACACCGACCGCTGGCAGAGCCGCGGCGTACAACTACTATCGACCGAGGCCTTTAGCGCCTATGCAAGGAGCGCACAGTGAAATTGCTCGACCGCTGGAAAGTCCTGATCAGTGGGATCAGCTTGCTGCCAATGGCAGGTACCACCCTGGCACAGGCGGGCCATCTGTCGCTCGCCGATGCGAACTGGCAACCCAACGACAAGCTACAGCCCCCGGTATTTGCCGATACGCTCAATGCGCCAAACACCGTCAACATCTATGCGGCGCATCGCTCGCACAGTTCTCACCGGTCCCACAGCTCGCACAGTTCTCACTACAGCGGCTCGGGTGGCTATAGCGCACCTCGCTACTACAGCCCACCCGCTACTAGTACCCGAGGCTACAGCGCGCCGAGTACTTCGAGCAGTACTCCAAGCAGCAACAGCCTTTATCAGTCGTCTGGCACTAGCAGCGGGACAAGTTCGAGCACTTCTAAGAGCCGCGCGACCAATGAGCAGAAAAGCAACCTGGTCACCCGTGTGCAGACCGCGCTGATGGTGCGCCAGTATTACCAAGGCACCATTGATGGGGTGATGGGCAAAGCAACACGTGGTGCGTTGATGGCCTTTCAGATGGACAGTGGGCTGACCGTGAATGGCCGGATGGATACACCATCGCTGAATGCGTTGGGTATCAAGATTCCATAAGTTGTTGGCGCTGAAGCGATTTTTATGCCGGCTACCGGAATTCATTGACCCACCCGAGTACTCAAGAAATGATTACCTTGCGGGTGATTTCGGAGGCAGCGTGTGGGTCAGTCAAAATCAGCAACCTGGGTCAAAATCGCATCAGCGCCGACAATCGTGGGCTTATCTTGCACCGCAAATAGGTCGATTGGCTGGAGATGCAGCAAGTCGTCACCAGCCACCGTCGCTGCCACCGACCGACACGGATCTGACTACTGTTAGATAAGCCGATGCTCGCGCAGAAACCTTACCTCCCGGCTGAAATTTAGGAATGTGCATGACTGCTGCCATCAGTGATTCAACAGCCCAAATCGCGTTTTCAATGTTTGAAAACAAAGGCGTCTACGCTGTGCTTCTTGGCTCGGGGGTATCACGCTCGGCGGGAATACCGACCGGCTGGGAAATCACCATGGAGCTGGTGAAACGATGGGGCATAGCGTCTGGTGCCGGCGAACAGGAAGATTGGCTCGCGTGGTACGTACGTCAAACAGGAGAGCAGCCCAATTACTCCACGCTGCTCGAACGCCTAGCGACAACCCAGACTGAACGGCGAGCGATCATTCAAGGCTTTCTGGAACCTAGCGAAGACGAGTTAGAGGATGGCCTTAAACTGCCTACCCCCGCACATCGAGCGATCGCTGCGATGGTCAAAGCGGGTTATGTGCGCGTGATCATCACGACGAACTTCGACCGACTCATGGAAAATGCACTGCGCGATGTCTGCGTTGAGCCAACTGTCGTCAGCTCAGAAGACACCCTCGGAGGAGCGGAGCCACTCACTCATGCGTCCTGCTACATCCTGAAGATCCATGGTGATTACAAGGATGCCAGGATCCTCAATACCGATGGGGAGCTGGGCAAGTATCCGCCAGCATTCAATACGTTGCTTGACCGCGTCATCGATGAGTTTGGGCTGATCGTCGCGGGCTGGTCAGGTGAGTGGGATCATGCGCTGAGGGCGGCGTTCTTGAGGGCGCCCTCCCGTCGCTACCCGACCTACTGGCTTTCGCGAGGAAAATTGAGCGAGCGTGGCCAAGAGCTCATCACTCAGCGGCGCGCCAACGTCGTGACGGGCCTGGATGCCGACACCTTCTTCGATGGGCTGAACCTCAAACTGGAAACCATCCAGCAATCCCGCCTGCAGAACCCAGCCGGCATCGAGCTGACTCTCGCTATGGCCAAACGCTTTATGGCCAGGCCCGAACACAGGATTCAGCTCGATGATTTAGTGACAAGCCAGGCTCATCAAGCGATCAGCCATCTGGCTCCTCTATTCACAGAACGACCTCAGGGCAGCACGTCCAAGGACTTTACCGATCTGGTTGAGGTATACGAAGCGGCCATCGAGCCACTAGCACGCCTTTGTGCAGTGTTAGGACGATGGGGTGCAGGTGTTGAGCATTCGATCGTTTTGGATGCGATCAAGGGCCTGCACGCTGCGTCGCAGGTCGAGCCGTCAGGCTGGGTAGCTGGACTTGCATTGAAGAGTTACCCGATAGCACTTGTTACCTATGCGTATGGCATGGGACTTGTACGGGCCAATCGCCTGAGCGAGCTAAACGAGCTGTTTAACACGACCCTTATCAACCGGCGCGAAATGCCTTTCCCTGTGGGAGTTGATCTATCACCGTTCTACGTTGAGGGAGCCAATGGCCTGCTTGAATTATGGAGGAGCTTCGAAGACCAAAGTAGAGCTCTTACCCCCTTGTGCAACCGACTCCATGACCGTCTTGCGCCTCGGTGGGCGCCTGACTTCGCAGGTCTACAGGATCACGGGCTGCTTTACGAACGGTTTGAGTTTTTCAGTTTCCTGTTCTTCTGCGAGCAACGCGGAGTCAGTGAAGAATCGCTCGCGGATGCGGTGAAAAACCACGATTTCAAGAGAATCGCATTGGGCCGGCTTTCCTGGCATTCAGAGACCATCAACCGCTTCGCTCACGAATATGCGACCGAAGAGTACAGGGCCCCGCTGCTGGCAGCAGGGTTCGCACTTGGGTCGCAAAGCTACCTGGAGCAAATGCTTGAAGGACTGAAGCGGCTGTCCAGGTACTGACGCCTCACGCATTCCAATTAATGCAAATACGATTCAAATGGGGTACATGCGTTTGCTGCTGAAAACCTAGGGCAAGTTTGGATTCTGGCAGCGGGCATCGAGGGAGGGTGATTTATGCGTTCTTCATCGGGTCACTGCCACTCCTGACCACCTCACCAGAAGAGGTGAGCGTTTTGGTGACCGCGCTACTGCCCCCCGAGCTCATGGCTTACTACGTGTACCTGCTCATAGCATTCGCTATCGTCAGCATCTTCACGCTTAGGGTGACGTTTCGATCCTTTCATCTCATTGGAAGGTCGCGGGAAGTGCACACGTTCTTCATCAACGAAGTAGGTAGCTTGCTGACTGCCTGTAGGGCTGCGTTGGGGACGATGATTGGTGATCTGCTTGTATGGTGCTACCTAGCAGTTGATGATGTGAGTGCAGGAGGAGTACATGCAGTGATCAGCTACGCCTCCTTGACCCTGAAGTTCTGCATTGGCCTTGCGTGGACAGATGAGACCCTCAGAGACCCGCATACCGTTAGCAGCTACAAATGATGGTGGCTGCCAGTAACTCCGGCACAAATGCCTGGCGCGCGGCCATCACGGGGGTTAACCCAACGACAGACTGAGACGCTCTGATGACCAAAAAACTCTGTCCCTACAAGCCCGAGTTTTCGGCCAATGGCTACTGTTTGGCCTGCGACGATACCAAAATCAAGAATGCTAACAGAGAGAAAACGCTGAATAGCAATCTGCTCCGGCGCATTCCTAGCTGGGAGGAATACCTGAGCTTTGATGGAGCCCATTGCCACCAGCTATGGGCGAAGCTTGATGATCATTGGCGATGCCCGTGCTGCGAACGGACACGATACCAATTGCTACGTTGGACGATGCTTTACCCGAACAAACCGCATAGGCGAGAAGGCTGGGCTGTAGGTCTCCATACTCACCATGACCATGGAACCGACCTTTACGTACGAAAACCGCTTCTTGGAGAACCTCATCGGATCACCACATTTGCTCCTGTCATCATCTGCGAGCAATGCAACAGTGCTGACGGCGCGGTTAAGAGACGCCTAGGCCTTCCACCTTCTTTTACATTTGCGCCACTTGAGATCCGTCAGTTCGTGTGGCCAACGCCTCACGGCAAGCACATCATTCATTACGAGCGAGCCCAAATGATCTACCACCATGTCACGACTCGAGCACCGTTGTTTTTTGGCTGACAGGTTCAACTGAAGGGCATCCTATCAGCAGTCAAGCCAGCCCACGTCTGTACTTCGCAGCCAAGCTGCCCGTAAGATCGACATCGCACCTATCCGAGTAGGAGTGACCCTTTTGCCGAACGTGTTCTTTTCTTATTGCCATGCTGACGAGGCGCTGCGCGACCAGTTGGAAAAGCAGCTTTCGATGCTCAAGCGCCAAGGCGTCATTGAGACTTGGCACGACCGCAGAATCGGAGCAGGCCAAGAGATCGATGCTGCCATTGATGATCACATCAACAGCGACGAAATTATCCTGTTGCTGGTAAGCCCGGATTTCATCGCTTCCGACTATTGCTACAACATCGAGATGGCTCGCGCGATGGAGCGCCATGCCGCTAAAGAAGCGACTGTCATTCCTGTGATTCTTCGCCCATGCGATTGGCATCATGCCCCCTTCGGCAAGCTGCTTGGTACGCCCCAAGATGGTAAGCCAGTGACCCTTTGGCCTGATCGGGACGAAGCATTCTTGCAGGTTGCGAAGGAGGTTCGGAAGGCCGCCGAGCGACGCAGCCGTGGCCAACCGAACACTGCTCCGCGAGCCGAACGCAACGATTTCAATGGAGGTTCAGCGCCCTCCCTTATCGCCCCGGCTGGCCCTAGGTCTAGCAACCTTCGAATGGCTAAAAGCTTCACCCAGCTAGACAAAGACCGCTTCTTGCTCGACAGCTTCGAGTACATCGCCCGCTATTTTGAGAACTCGTTGCTGGAGCTCCAAGCGCGCAACTCAGGGTATGAAGGGGTGTTCCGTCGGATAGATGCAAATCGCTTTTCTGCGAATATCTACAAGGACGGCCACGACGTTGCAAAAGCGGCAGTGTTCACCGGCGGCCAGATGGGCGCCGGTATCTACTACAGCCATGGAGACTCGTTTGGCGGCGGCTCGTACAACGAGGCGCTCACCGTAAATACGGACGACCAATCCATGTACCTGAAGACCTTCGGCATGGCGTTCCACACTCGGCAAGACCAGAAGCTTTCCCAAGAAGGCGGTGCCGAGACGCTTTGGGGCCTTCTCATCGCACCGCTACAACGCAATCGGTAAATCATTGTTGGGTGCGAATTAGAAAGAACCCAGGGGGCACTTGGCCTTGACGCTGCCCCCTACGACAAAGAAGTAAGACTCACATAGAAGGTTCAGACCATGGAAGTAGTCCTGCTCGCCCACATCACATTTAACCGAATAGGCTAGGCCAGTGGCGGAGGCTTTCAAAGCCAACGCCAGGTCAAGTTTTCCGCTGAGCTACCAGACACCGACCAATCGGCCTTAAGGGAATTGGTGATCGAAATCGCCGAGGCAAATGGTGAAGCGGCGGGAGCCTTGAGAGAATTGAGGTACGAGCGAAGCTACGGAGGGGAACTGGTACTCAACATCCAAGGCCCGAGCACCTCATACGGCACCGCTTATGCCCAATGTCGCATCATCCATGCGCTGAAAGCCAAAGAGCAGTACTTCAAGCTTCAGGCGGTAGAAGACAGAGACGTCACACCATATGTCTCATCTGGGCGGGCTAAGTAGTTCGCATATCGACTCATCGAACCACCAAGGATTTGCCGGATTCTGGTTGGTCATCCAATATACGGAGGCGCACTGAATACCAGTCACGTCCACCCCGCCCCGCTTCAGAAATCGCCATTCGCGATCGCTCGCACACCCGGTGCAAATGGGGGCAAAACTGGGGGCACAATTCTATTTTTTCAGGCTGCAACTACCGCCCTAGAGCCCAGTCAAAATGTTTTTTGGCGCCCCTGAGAGCCTTTAGGCTTCGTCTGGCAGGCTGTTTAGCTGAGCATTTCTGGCTTTTCATGGGCATGGAGATCCATTCATTTGCAAGCCCGCCAGTCCCGTTGCCTCACCGAAATCGCCATCAATTTATTCTGGCCCAGCAAATACAACCGCGCCCCGTCAATAAATGGTTCAGGCACCTGATGTTCGATCTGTTCGGCGATTAACTGCGCGCGCAGCCTTTACTGCCAATGCGAAAACCTTGGAGCGCAGGTGCGACACCTTCGGCCAGACCGCATGCACATCAGCGTTACCGAAAAACGACTTGCGACACGAAGCAGACATTAGAGCAGGTAAATAAGCCCGTCGTTTTTCTTCCTTTGGCCTCGTTTTTTGCCAGCAGATTTCAGGTTGCTCACCGAGCACTCCGATAGAATCAGGCAATACTAAAATCGAATCAGGCATAGTTCCCACCCACTCTCCGCCCTAGCATAGCCTGACCTTATATATTCAGGAGTGCGCCCCATGCGTGCAGAAAAAACCATTTTTATCACGGGCGTTAGTAGCGGCTTTGGCCAGGCCCTGGCTAAGGAAGCTCTCGCTCAGGGCCATCGAGTGATCGGCACTGTTCGCAGCGAATCCTCTCTGGCAACGTTCCAGGCGCTCTTGCCTGAGAGAGCCCATGGCGTGGTGCTGGACGTTACCCACTTTAATGCCATCGACGCCGTCGTCGCCGCTATTGAGGGTCAGTATGGCCCGGTGGACGTGCTGGTTAACAACGCGGGTTATGGCCACGAAGGGGTTTTCGAGGAGTCGTCGCTGGAGGAAATGCGCCGTCAGTTCGACGTCAATGTATTCGGCGCGGTGGCGATGACCAAGGCGTTTGTGCCCTTTTTTCGCCAGCGGCGGGCGGGACGTATCCTCAATATCACGTCCATGGGTGGCTATATCACCATGCCAGGTATTGCTTACTACTGCGGCAGCAAATTTGCCCTGGAGGGCATCTCTGATACGTTGAACAAAGAGCTTGCGCCCTTCAAGATTTTTGTAACGGCCGTGGCGCCGGGGTCTTTCCGAACGGACTGGGCAGGTCGTTCGATGCAGCGTACGCCGCGCAGCATCAGTGACTACGATGCGACTTTCGACCCGGTGCGAAAAGCCCGTGAGGAAAAAAGCGGCCTTCAACTGGGCCACCCGCAGAAAGCCGCACGCGCCATGATGACTATTATCACCAGCCCTAATCCGCCGGCTCAACTGCTGCTGGGCAGCGACGCCCTGGCTCTGGTGCGTGACAAGCTGCAGCGGACGGCGGAGAGTATTGAGCAATGGGAAGCGCTGAGCTGTTCCACGGACGGCTGAGCATAAAAGTGGAGAACGTACAATCGATGCCGAAATCCAAGGACCCGAGCACTGCGCGTATGGTGCAGTTGATGGGCCAGCTTGCACCGCTGGAGGGTTACAACCTGAGTCCGCTGGATGATGTGCGTTTTCTGCGTTCCAACCGGCCGCTGAAGCGCACCCCGGTTCTATATGAGCCGGGCATCGTCATCCTCTGTCAGGGGCAGAAACGCGGCTATCTGGGTGATGAAATTTACATCTATGACGCCCAGCATTATCTGGTGGTGTCAGTGCCAGTGCCTTTTACAATGGAGACCGACGCTAGCGAGGCGGAGCCAATGCTGGCGGTGTACATACGTCTGGATTTCAATCTGGCCGGCGAGCTGATTCAGCAGGTAGATGAGGTATGGAACATCCGCGTGGCTCAGCCTATGGGTATGTACGCCTCGCCCATGGACGAACCGCTGCGCCAGTCGACCCTGCGTTTTCTGGAAGTCATGGGCGACTGCACCGACGCGCAAATCCTCGGACCGGCGATGTTGCGCGAACTCTACTACCGCATTCTCACTGGCGAACAAGGCGGTACCCTACGCGCGGCTATCGCCCAGCAGGGTCAGTTCGGCAAGGTGACGCGCGCCATTCACAAAATCCACCGCTGTTACCACGAGCATCTGGATGTAGAAATCCTCGCCCAGGAAGCGCAGATGAGCGTGCCTAACTTTCATCTGCATTTTCGCAAGGTGACCGATTCCTCGCCTATGCAGTACCTCAAGTCGACGCGGTTGCATCAAGCGCGATTACTGATGCTGCGTAACGACCTGACAGCGGCCAAGTCGGCATTTCTGGTGGGTTATGAAAGTGCTTCGCAATTTAGCCGCGATTTCAAGCGCCTCTTCGGACGCACGCCAATAGCGGAGGTGGCGCGGATGAAGCAGGCTTATACGTTGCCGGCACCGACAACCCCGTCGCCCTTCGTGTCATCACACTGAGTTTCAAACAATCCTGTCTTGCCCGTCGCCAGTAGGCGTGGGAACGTGCGGATGGCGTGCCTGCCGACACAACGGGCGAGTGAAGTGTCACATCTGCTGCCGCATAGATAAACACCCATCCAGGATTTGTATATTCAGGGGCCTATCAGAAAAGCTATCGCTCTACGGCGATGCATTTGATCTCCACGAGAAGGCCGGGGCGAGCCAGTTCACCGACACCTATGCATGTCCATGCACAAGTACTCCGAGGAAAGACTTTATCCTTCACGCGTCTAAAAATTGGCATGTGGCGGTGCATATCGACGTGATAAGTTGTCATTTCGACGACATCTTCAAATTCGCACCCGCCGGCTTCCAAGACGAGCCAGAGATTGTCCCAAGCTGCCAAAAACTGCTGCTCTGGGTCTTCGATAACTGATAATTCCGGCGTCCGGCCTACCTGACCAGCGCAGTAAAGAGTCTTTCCTACCTTTACAGCTGGTGCATAACCAGCATGCTCGCAGAGCAATCTCATGCCATCTGGAACAATGATCTGACGATCAGTCATGGTTGTGGAGCCCAAAATATAAACGGATACGAAAGCTAACTCACGTGCCAGAACGGCGTCCAATCGGGTCACTGGGACTCAGCCTCATAAAACCGCATTCGCCACTCTAGAAACCCTGGCCAGTAAGCGAACGACAGACCACTAATAAATAAAGACGCGCATTGGCGTAGCTGCTTTCTCGATAGAAATACTAGCCCCGCGGCGAAAGAGCTATCGAGATCCGCCCGTTTAACGCCCTTACTCTGAAATTGACTTGTCGAGAAGGTGGCTCTCGACTGAAGAGGACTTGCGACGGCGAAAAATCCGTACGCCAGGCGACCGTAGCGGTGCTCTAACAATCTCAATCGGTAACCAGGTGAGGGTTATCGGGGAAAGAGCCACTGCGGTAGCGAACGCATTCAATCCCTCTTTGCAGATCACATCAGAAGAGAATTCGCTTTCCTCGCCATTGAAAGTACACACGATTCGCTCATCAAAGGACTTTGAGTAGGGCCGTCTACCCTCCTCATTTCCGCAGGTGTGTTTGATAATCTCACTGCTATCCAGAATGTTTCGATCAGGGAAGTTGAAGTCCGCAATATCCAAGCCACTGGCTCGCGTACCTGGCACTGATCGGCCCGGTCTGCTGAAAGAACCGTCGGCGTTCCTTCGCCATGGCAACAATTGAAGCAGCGCTCGCATCTCCGGCCGGCATGACAGGTTTGTGGTCGATTCCGATAACAGATGAGCGCGGGTTGTATCCGGCTCCTGCACAGGTGATCTGGACTGAGCCTGCAATTGGGATTGGAAATCTGCACTATGGGTCGTTGCCCGCTTCTTGTTTTCTGAAGTCGGTAACACTGATGAAGCTGGCGGTACCGCAGATATATAGGTCATGGGGACGCCTCATATCAGGTCTGGTGTCATGAGTCTCGCCAGCATTCCTGGCGTGGCTGTTCAGTTTTTGCGCCATCAGATCCCGCTGAACCAGTTGTATCCCTGGTCTTCCCAATACCCGCCCGGGTTGTCGTTGCTCACGAAAATCTCGACAACATGCTTGGGGTTTTTGAAGCCCAATTTGGTGGGTACTCG
The DNA here is from genome assembly GCF_036688725.1 of Pseudomonas lactucae. Taxonomy (NCBI): domain Bacteria; kingdom Pseudomonadati; phylum Pseudomonadota; class Gammaproteobacteria; order Pseudomonadales; family Pseudomonadaceae; genus Pseudomonas; species Pseudomonas lactucae. Next base: position 106,423 of record NZ_JAQQPT010000017.1, read on the forward strand.
AACCCGCAGCGGATAGCCGTACTCGGGCGGCAACGCGACATCAGCGTAATCCAGCGCCAGCAGTGTCTGTGGGTGCAAGGCCGTCGGCATGTCCAGACTGGAGTAATAGCGATCAGCACATTTGAAACCGACGAATTTCGCTGTGGTATCGGCACCGATGTGTTCCAGAAAGGTTTTGAGCGGTACACCTCCCCATTGTCCTATGGCGCTCCAACCTTCAACACAGATCAAACGGGTGATATCGCTACGTTGCGGCAGTTTGCGCAAGCTTTCGAGTGTCCATGGAGCCTTGTCCCTGACCCGGCCGGAGACGGCGAGCGAGTAACTGGCGAGGTCCACTTCAGGGATATCGTCCTGGCCATAGAATGCGTTGAACGGAAATGGCGTAGTGATCTGCGCGCGGGTGAAGGTCGGCGCCAGTTTCTGTCCGCTGAACAGCCATGCCTGGACCCTATCGTTCCAGCGCGACATGGCCCAAAGGACCTTGTCAACCTGATCGCCGTCCTGCAGGTTGCAGCCGGTCAGCATCGACATCGCACCCACGGTCAAGCCGGCACGAAGGAAATGCCGGCGCTGGATATTCTCCAACTCAAGCTGTTGCGCAGGTTCAAGCCTGACGCGCTGAACAGTTCCTTTTCTGGATTCAGTCATGGCCATTTCTCCTGATATCAAGCGACCGCACCCCACCTGAAATCATTGGCAGCAGGGTTTTGGGTACCAGCATTACCAACCCAAGATGAATCACGACGAATGCAGCAATTACCGCCATCGCCGCAAAATGTACGTAGCGAGCGACGTCATAGCCGCCCAGTAGCGCGACCAGCTCTTGAAGTTGAATGGGTTTCCAGATCGCCACACCCGAAATGACGACGAGTGCGCCTGCTGCCAGCACCATCCAGTACATCAGGCGCTGCACAGCGTTATAGACACCCTTTTCATGCACGAGCCGGAAGCGCAAAGCGTCCGTAAAATCACGCTTCAATGCGACAAGCCCAATGGGCAGCAACTCACGTTTGAAATGGCGACTGACGACGCCATACAGCACATAGATTGCTCCGTTGATCAGCAGCAGCCACATGAATGCAAAGTGCCAGGCCAGCGCCCCACCCAACCACCCGCCCACGGTTACCGACACTGGAAACCTGAAGCCGAACAGTGGCGAGGCGTTGTAAATGGCCCAACCGCTCATGAACATGCAGACCATGCAGGCGGCGTTGAGCCAGTGGGTGAGGCGAACCGGCCAGGGATGAAGCTTTTTCTGTCTCACGTGTTTCCCCCTCGAAACCAGCCATGTAGCGGAGCGTTGCCAAGCGGCAGCGCCCCTGCCTTTTCAGGTGATTACATCGGTGGCTGGAAGCCATCCTTGCCAACTGCAATGCCGCGCGCGGTGGTTCCATCTGCGGCGGGGAACACGACAATTTTCGTACCTTTGACCAGTTCATCGGCTTTGCCTGGCTCGACGTAGGCAATTGGCACATCGTCCGGTACGACGATTTGTTTCTCGCCACCCTTGTAGTTGACGGTCAATGTGCGGCCGTCAGCTTTGGACAGTTTCCCCACTGTACCGTTGGTCATGGTGCCTGTGCTGCCATCCGCGTTCTGCCAGCCATAATGACCTTCGCCGCTGCCCTTCAGGCTGGCGTCAAAAACCGTCACCTCCAGCGCCTTCAATGTTCCGTTGGCCTGCGGGATGGCCGCCGAGCCAATGAAGCTGTCGGATTTGATCGATTCGATATTGGCCTTCGATACCCGGTTGATACCGGTCTTGTCAGTCAGTCCGATAGTCTGTTGGGCGCCGGAGCGGACAGTGAATGTCAGCGTATTGTTGCTGACGCTTTCCACCGTGCCACGCAGCGGTTTGATCACCGGCATGTCAGCCGCGGTAGCAATGACGGCAGCACTGAGCATCAACAAACCGAATGTGGTAGACAAGGCGTTTTTTAGTTGCATGGTGACGATTCCTCATGGGGTGATGTGCCGCCATCCTCGACCGCAGACCGGGACGTCACGATGACCGCCGAATGACATTTTTGTCATTCGTCAGCCCTGCCCATGAATGACAGAAATGTAACCGACTGCGCCCGCTCATCCCGTTACACTGCACAGCCGAGATACCGATGTCGCGGGCTGAATCCTGTCATGAAGAGACCCGAGCGCGCCTCACGATGCATATCCTGCTAATCGAAGATGACACCAAAACAGGTGAGTACCTCAAAAAGGGGCTCGGCGAGTCCGGTTACAACGTCGACTGGACCCAGCACGGCGCCGACGGCCTGCACATGGCCTTGCATACGACCTACGATCTGATCGTGCTGGACGTGATGTTGCCCGGGATTGACGGGTTTCAGATCATCGAGCTTTTGCGCGCCAGACAAGACGTCCCCGTGCTGTTCCTGACCGCGCGCGACCAGTTGCAGGACCGCATTCGCGGCCTGGAACTGGGCGCCGATGACTACTTGGTCAAACCTTTTTCGTTTACTGAACTGCTGTTACGCATCCGCACCATCTTGCGTCGTGGTGTCGTGCGCGAAGCCGACCATTTCCACCTCGCCGACCTCGAGCTGGATCTGGTCCGGCGCCGCGTTACACGCCAGCAGCAGGTGATCGTGCTGACCAACAAGGAGTTCGCCCTGCTGCATCTATTTCTGCGCCGGGCAGGCGATGTGCTGTCCAGGACACAGATCGCTTCGGAAGTCTGGGACATGAATTTTGACAGCGATACCAACGTGGTGGACGTAGCGGTCAAGCGCCTGCGCAGCAAGGTCGATCAGCCCTACCCTATCAAGCTGATCCATACCATTCGCGGTATCGGCTATGTCTGCGAGGTGAGGCCATGCGGTCCCGACGCCAACCCTCTCTGACCCTGCGATCGACCGTGGCGTTTTCCATGGTAGCGATGCTGGCCGTGGCCGGTGCAGGCGTTTATCTGTATCAGACGATGAAAGCCTCGGTATTGGTGTACAGCGATCATGCGGTCATGGGCCGCCTGGAACATTTTCGCAAGCTGCTGCACTACGAGCTCGCCATCGAAAAGCTGCGCGACAGCCCGCAGATTTTCAAGAACATGCTCGACAGCGAAGACGACATCTTCATCATTGAAGAGCCCGGACAGCAACCGGTAATCCAGGTAAATCCACTGAACGTCACGTTGCCTGAACTGCCCGTGATCGGCCAGGATACAAAGCTGAGCGTCAGTGACCTGCGTAGCGGCGTGACCGACTCGGGAACAATGCTGCGCGCCGCCTCCGTCGTCACGACGTCGGGGGGACGTGAAGTGCGCCTGACCGCCGCGCACCTCATGGGCAAGGAAATGGCTATGCTCGCGGCGTATCGCGAACGTATCTACCTGGCCGTTGCCCTTGCGTTTCTGGCCACCGCGTTGCTGGGTTACCTGGTACTGCGTCGAGGGCTGCGTCCGTTACGCAAGATGGCCGCGCATGCGGCAGCGATAACACCCGAGCGTCTGCACAGCCGTATGGACAGCTCCGATACGCCGGTTGAACTGCAACAGCTGAGTGACGCCTATAACGCGATGCTCGATCGTCTTGCCCGGGGTTATCAACGATTGACGCAATTTTCCGCTGACCTTGCCCATGAAATCCGCACGCCGGTGGGGTCGCTGATGGGGCATTGCCAGGTCGCCCTTCGCCAGCGCCGCAGCGAGGATGACTATCAGGCACTGATCGCTTCGAACCTTGAAGAGCTCGAACGGATCTCGCGCATCGTCGAAAGCATTCTGTTCCTTGCGCGCGCCGATGAAGCGCACGCACTGGTGGAGCGCCAGCAACTATCGCTACATGACGAATCGCAGCGCATTGCCGACTATTTTGAAGGCTTGGCTGAAGAGCGGCGAATGACCGTACAGATAACAGGCGATGGAAACGTGCTCGCTGACCCTTTGCTGCTGCGCAGAGCCTTGAGCAACCTGGTGGCAAACGCCGTTCGCTATGCCTACGAGGGCACCGAGATTCAGATCCGGGTGATGGAAACCCCCGGCGGAGCCCGCATTGAAGTGAAGAACCAAGGGCCTGTGCTGAGTGATGAAACCGTGGGCAAACTCTTCGACCGCTTTTACCGCGGCGATGCGTCTCGCCACCAGAACTCTGACTCCTACGGCCTTGGCCTCGCCATCGTCGTGGCAATCATGCAACTGCATGAAGGTCACGTGCGTGTCGAACAGCCAAAGCCCGGGGTTATCTGTTTTTCGCTGTCATTCCCTGGAGCTTGAACGACGTCGGCGGACAGTGCTTGTCGTTCGCTGCCCCCAACTGAAACTCATGCGCGCAGGTCAACTGTCTGAGGGCTTGCCCAGGCTCTGGTGCTCGACCGGCGCATACTTTTCTTCGCCAGCAACGGGTACCCAGTCCTTCAAAGGTGTAAGAAAGTGCAGTTCAAAACGACGTGACAAGAACGCCCATCTTCCGTCCCGACGTTCAAACCTGTCGTGGTACAGCCCGCTGACTTGCACCGGGCCTTTTTCAATGTCGTGAAACAGGCAATCCGCAGCCACCGTACCCACCGCGCTGTCACCCTTAATATCGATCAGCGGGTTGGCCATCCAGTGATGCATATGTGGCATCTGGCGCCAGCTGTTTTGCGCCATCGCGAGGATTTCGTCACGGTTTCCGGCTTGGCCAAAACCCGGTAGATCCAGTGTTGATTCTTCGTGCCAGATACCGCTCAGGAGCGAGGCGTCGATGCGGTCGAAGGCATTGGCGTAGGCGTTTATCAGCGACTCGATGGCGGCGCGACTTTCCAGGGCGTCCAGTCGGGCGGTCAGTTGTTCCATGTTCATGATGGGGTTTCCTGCTGAGGCTTCGCATAAGCGACGAAGGCAGCCCTCCGCGAGGGCTGCGCTACGGTTGAGCACGTGTTCAGATCTGCGACAGGCCGCCGTCGACCATCAGCTCCACACCGTTGACATATTTCGCATCGGCAGATGCAAGGAACAGCGCCGACGAGGCGATTTCTTCAGGTTGGGCCATATACCCCAGCGGAGTGATCTGCTCGACGTGTTGGCGCAGCGCGGCAATGTCGCTCTCGCTCATCTTCAAGCCGTTATCCATCAGAGGCGTGCGGGTGAAGCCAGGGCTCAGGACATTCGCTCGAATCTTGCGACCTTTGAGTTCGTTGGCCCAAGTCCTGGCGAAGGACCGTACTGCGGCCTTGGATGCGTTGTAGAGGCTCAGTCCTTCCATCCCATTGCTGGAACAGATAGAGGCCGTCAACACGATCGACGCACCGTTTTTCAACAATGGCATCAACGTTTGAACGGTAAAAAAAACCCCCTTCACGTTAATGTCGAACATGTTGAAATAAGCCGCCTCGGTGGTCTCGCCCAGCGGGTTCTTTTCGCAAATACCCGCGTTGGCAAACACTGAGTCCAGCTGATCGTCGCGCGCCTCAATTGTAGCTTTGAGTTTATCGAGATCAGCCTGGCTGGCGACATCGGAAATGACCGCTACGACTCTGTCGCCTAGCTTCGCCACCGCCGCCTCCAGCGTGGCTGCAGAACGACCCGTGATGTAAACACGCTTGGCTCCCTCGGCAATCAAACCTTGCGCAATTGCAAACCCGATCCCTGTGGATGCCCCGGTGACGACTGCAACCTGATTAGCGAATTTGCCTGACATATCTGACTCCTCAGTCTCGATTGTGTGGCTCGACTGGAACCACAGTGCGGCCATTTTGAGAGGAGTCAGGGGCTGAGCGGCACTACCATAAATGAACATTGGCCGTTCATTTATGTGAGGCGTAAGGGAAGGTTTGATCGTTTAGATTGGAGTCAGCTGATTCAGAGCATGACCTGCAATCGAGAATATTCTGGAACCGAAGGGTTCCAGGAAGGAGACCTTATGCCTAAGACAAAAGTCGCCCCCCCGGAACCGCGGCGTTGGTTGATGTTCACCATCTTGTTGGTCGGTGCATTTTTACCGCCGCTGGATTTTTTCATCGTCAACGTAGCGCTGCCTTCAATTCAGCAATCGCTAGGCACGGCCTCCTCCGCCGAACAGTTGATCATCTCCTCGTATGCGGCGCTTTATGCCGTGACACTGATTACCGGTGGACGGCTGGGTGACATCTATGGCCGCATGAGAATGTTCTTCGTTGGTCTGGTTGGCTTTGCCGTTGCCTCACTGATCTGCGGTGTAGCCGAGTCACCCTGGGTGTTGATCGCCGGACGTTCGCTGCAAGGCGTGACGGCAGCCATCATGGCACCTCAGGCACTCGCATCAGTGCAGGCGATATTCCCCGACTCCGAAAAGCCCTTGGCACTGAGCCTGTATGGCGCGGTCTTTGGTCTGGCTTCGGTAGTCGGCCAGGCACTTGGCGGAATATTGATATCGCTCAACCTGATGAACCTGGGCTGGCGGGCGATATTTCTGGTGAATTTACCGATTGCGTTACTGGTCATCCTTGTCGCCATTCCAGTGGTCAAGGAAACCCACGCACCACAGACAAGCAAGCTGGATCTGGGCGGAACGCTATTGTCGATGGTGACGCTTGCGGCTCTGATCATTCCTCTGATCGAGGGGCGTGAATCGGGTTGGCCTTTGTGGGCCTGGCTGTCGCTTGCAGCGGTGCCGCTGCTGGCCTGGCTGTTCTGGCGCTACGAAGCCCGCCTGCATCAAGCGCAAGGTGCTCCGTTGCTGAATCCTGCCGCACTGCGCGCGCCCGGTCTTGCCCGGGCACTGCTCGTCGCCCTCACCTTTTACGCGATCGGCGTGTTTTTCCTGCTGCTTTCCATTTATCTACAGGGAGCGCTGCACACGAGCCCACTCAATGCAGGCCTCGTCTTCCTTCCTTTCGGCGCGGGATTTTTGCTGGGACCGCTTTCCACCCCTCAGTTCAGGCGTTTTCTGGGGGCATACGTCAATCCCGTCGGAATGGGGCTTGAAGTGTTGGGATTTGTGCTCTTGGCCTGGCTCGTGGCGCACACGCCGATGTCCGCCAGCCCCGCTGCGCTGCCCCTTGCCGTCATTCTGTTTCTGATCGGTTTCGGACAAGGATTAGCCCTTCCGACATTGATGCGCATGATCACAGGACGTGTGGCACCCGCATACTCCGGCATGATTGCAGGCATTACCAGCTCCACCCTGCAAATCAGCACGTCACTGAGCGTGGCAATAATAGGCGGCATTTTCTACACCCTTCTAGGCACGGATACGGACGCGGCTGCCATCACCCACGCTTTCACCGTCTCCATACTCTGCATCGCAGCATGCCTGGCGGTAGGCGCGGGATTGAGCCTTACCCTGACGCGCCAACCTGCTACTGATCCGCAAACGGCGGCCATGCACCCAGCAGAGTGAGTCAACCGCATGCCTGATTGCCGATCATGATGGAAGCAAGATCGGCAAGAGCACGAAGGCTGTCCATCTGGCGCATGTCCTGGTGGTAGCCCATCCATATGTCGCGACCCGGTGGCGGCTCGTGCGGATCAATCAACCGCAGCGCCGTTAATTGGTCACCCAAGGCGCGGGGCAATACGGCAACGCCCTGCCCCTGCGTGCACATTTGCGCCTGGACTGTGCGGCTGCTACTGGTGAACAAGGTACGCGCCAGAGGGTAACGCTGCTGCAGCCACTGCACATCGGGATAATGAGACTGGGCAACACTCATGGTAATCAAACCAACCCCCTCGCCCTGTGGCTCGGGATCAGCAGATCCGACGGCCGTGTATAACCCATAGCTCAGGGAGATCAGCTTGCGGTGAACAATATCGGGTTCGGTGAAAGGGACGATTCGAAACGCGATATCGGCGTCGCGACGAGCCAGGTCAAACAATCGATGCCCGGCGATAACCTCAGGCACAATCAGAGGGTAACGTCGCCCCAGTTCACTGAGGACGGGGGCCAGCACATAACAGGCAAACCAGTCAGCGCAAGAAATGCGCAACACACCTTCTGGCTGGGCGCTGTCGCCCGCCAGGCGCCTTTCGATGGCCAACGCACTCTGCTCCATTTCCTGCGCTAGGCTGAGCAGCTTCTCTCCGCTGTCGGTCAGTACCAAACCTTGGGTGGTACGCAGGAAAATGGGCTGGCCACTGGACTGCTCAAGCACCTGCAAGCGCCGCCCCACGGTCGGATGGCTAACACCCAACAGCTTGGCAGCAGCGCCCAATGACCCACTGCGGGCAATCGCGAGAAAGATCCGCACATCACTCCAGTCCATACTCTACCCCGTACAAAAATGAACAGTGAGAGTGCAGTAATGGCAGTGCCGTAGCAATCCCAGGCTCGACATACTTCTCTGCATACACCTTCGTCGAAACACCAACCGAGGGACTGCAAATGAAGATTGGCTTTATCGGTGTGGGAAGCATGACCAGAGCGATCATTCCGTTGCTCATCCGGGCCGGCCATCACGTATCGGCATGGAACCGTAGTCACGCTGCGATTATGGATCTCGAGGGAGTAAGCGTTCTCGAATCCCCGTCCTCGGCCTTTCAGCAAGAGGTCGTCATCAGCCTGCTGGCCGATGATGCCGCCGTCAGGGAAGTGCTGCTGTCCAGCGCTGCTCTGGAAAATGCAGACAAGGCCTGCGTGCATGTCGTGATGTCGACTTTGTCGCCTTCACTCATGGTCGAGTTGCAGGGCATGCATGATGCAATCGGCATGGCATTGGTCGCGGCACCGGTTTTCGGCGTGCCCGCCGTGGCCGCGAGCGGCGAGTTGAACATCCTGGCGGCCGGATCGCAGCTAGCTGTCTCGACGGTTCAACCGCTGTTTGACCTGCTCGGGAAAAAAACCTGGTATCTGGGCGATCAGCCTGAACACGCGTGTATCGCGAAAATCGCCGGCAACATGATGATCACTCAAGCCATCCAGTCGCTGGGCGAAGCTAGCGGACTCGTTCAACGCCACGGACTGACACCTTCGATTTTCGTCAACCTCATGACCCAGACCCTGTTCGCCTGCCCCAGTTATCAACGGTATGGGCAGAACATCGCCAACAACAGCTTTGAACCGGGTTTCAAACTGTCTCTTGGCCTCAAGGATATAAATCTGGCTATTGATGCGGGCCGTCTCAAGGACCTGGAACTGCCTGCTGCGGATGCAGTGCGATCGAAAATGACGTCGGCAGTTGCCCGGGGAGACGGGCACAAGGACTGGTCGGTCTTCGCTACGCAGACACTTACCCAATCAGCCGATCATGCCCAGCAACCCTGGCGAAGCGCACCGATAAAACGTACGCGGCGTGGCAACTTCTGGGTGACCGGCGCCCGTGTTACCCAGAACGGTAAAAATTTCCAGAAGGGTCCGATGTACGTAGCCTGGGAATCCCCTGAGCACATCACTCAAGCCTATCCCGTGGTGCTGGTGCACGGCGGCACGCTGCAGGGCACCGAATGGCTGGATACACCCGATGGTCGCCCGGGATGGGCGCAGCGGTTCCTCGAAGCGGGCTTCGTAGTCTTTCGCGTCGACAGACCCGGCCACGGGCGATCGCCGTATCACCCCGACATCATGGGACCGATGGGGCCAGCGTTCTCCTATGAACGCGCCCGCGAAGTTTACTTTCCAGAGGGAGGTGGAGAAACGCAGTGGCCGTTTGAGTCGGATGACGAAGCAGCGTTTGACGCCTTCATTGCAGCTTACGGCCCCATGCCGGCTGACCTTGCGGCCTCGCAGACCCTGGACGCGGACCGACTGGCCGAACTGCTCGACAGAATCGGTAAGGCCATCATCGTTACGCATTCCGCTTCCGGGCCCAGTGGCTGGTTGGTCGCCGATCGTCGACCCGACCTGATCGCAGGGATTGTGGCAGTGGAGCCTATGGGGCCGGTATTTGGCCATACGCCGGGTATAGGCAGCCTCGAATGGGGACTGACCGCCGCCCCTTTGACCTTTGATCCGCCTCGCGAGACGGCGGAGCAAGTCCGCACAGCAGAACCATCAACCCTGAAAATTCCCGGATTGCAGGGCGTTCCGGTAGCGCTGATGACAGGTGAGACATCAGCGTTTGCTTCTTACGCATCCAGCATTGTCCCTTTCCTGCGAAATGCCGGTGCCAACATTCACCACCTGGATCTACCGGCACTGGGTATTCACGGCAACGGCCACGGATTGATCTATGAACGCAATTCAGACTCGGCTTTCAAGGTAGTCATGCAGTGGCTGGAGGAATCGTTGAACATGCCCGATCCCGCGTAAAGCGCCTGCTCAGGTTCTCCGTCCAATCATGGAAGGACCAAGGAAGGGTACAGACAAGCCCCTTAGAACAACTGCCACGAGGTTATCCATGGACAATTCCGACATCACGCGTCAACTCTCGGCATTCAGACAAACCATCGACAATATCGACGCCGCGCTCATCCACATGCTTGCTGAACGGTTCCGCTGTACTGATGAGGTCGGCTTGCTTAAAGCCCGACATCAATTGCCAGCGGTGGACAAGAAGAGAGAGCAGCATCAATACGAACGTCTGACAGCCCTCGCCCAGGAGGCCAACCTCGATACGGCCTTCGTCCAGAAGCTGATGCAGTTTGTCATCGGTGAAGTGGTCGACCGCCACAGACAATTTGCGGCCAGGCATAACCCAGGACTCTGCGAGGGCGCTGTCCTCAAACCTGAAAACACCGCCGTCTAACCCGCCGCCTCCCCTCACTAGACGCCCGGGAATTGCTGATAGATCGCAGACAACTCGATAGAGAAGCGACTGAATAAGCCCCTTTCTCCGACCGATTCCTGAAAGGCAATTAGACTATCAAGACGAGCAGAACCGCATGAAATGGCCAATGATCGATCAGATTCGCAGTTTCACTGTTTTACCCTCTGGCTACACATGGGATTACCTGAAACGCGAGGAGATCGATGTAGCGATAATTTTTTTCCAGACGTGGTTTCCCTCCATTACGGTGGGGTTAGGGAGCTCTTTTCTGAACCAGCAATTTTATGAAGACAACGTGGTGCTCGAAGACGATCTGGAGCGGGCGATGTTCGCTATAGTGGTCCGCCGAAATCATGAAATCGTCGCGATAGCAACGTGGGAAAAAATTGACGGCGCTGATGTCATCTTCGGGCGAGTGGGCGCGGTAGCCAAACATCATAGACAAACCAAACTGGCCGTAGCTGCCCAAGACCTCGGAGAAAAAATGGGAAGGTTCATGGGAGCGGGCTTGATCTATGGTATGGCGACAACCAGCGCTCCGTATATGCAACAAGCACTGGAGCATGCGGGTTACAAAGCCGTAGGAATAATGCCTGGCTTCGACCAAGAGGAAACAGAGCCAGGAATCGTTCGCAGGGTTTACGAAGTCATCTACGCAAAACGACTCGCCCCCAACTCAAATTTTCTGATTCCTTCAGTACACAACCTCACACCGACCGTCGCTCGGCTTTATGCAGAAATATTTCACGAAACAATCAGGGCTGAATGAGAGGCAAGCATAAAACCAGTGTGTTTCGGATCAAATAAAGATCCTCGCTCACGCTGATTGCGTTGCTCGGGAGCGCCGCTTTAGCTTGCGTGCACCGAATACCAGGTACTGCCATACTGGAGTCAGTCGCAGGTCACCATTCAAGATCACTCGCACACTCAATGCGATTGGGGGCAAAAGGGGGGGCAAATAACAGCATTATCGACCTGAAAACGCCTTCCTAGAGCCTAGTCAAAATGTTTTTTGGCGACCCTGAGAGTCTTTAGGCGTCGTCGGGCAGGCTGATCATCTGATCATTTCTGCCTTTCCACAAACCATGGAGCTCCATTTACTTCCAGTGGATGGCTACATTGGGGGCACATCTGAGGGCATGCATTGGATGGTTTGAAAAGGATGCCCCCAGCCTGAGGCTCAACAATCTTCTTCTCGAAAAATCACCTGCGACAGTTCCCTACCGCCGTTGAAGGCTATCAGATCACCTCAGTTCAAAGACTGACAGCGAAGCGTACCGTCGCTTAAAGCACATCCTGTGGAATTTGACCCAAAACGGCTTAACCAGGATGTCCGAGAAAGCTCCTGCGGATCGCTCATGCAGATGTGCTTCGAGAGCATGCTCGATCGCAAGCACAGGGGTCATGCCGGGCGCAGAGAGGTCTAGTGCAATTGATTCACCCACCGAGGGCAGGCAAAGTAGCCAGGGTTGCCTGTGACTGCAGGCTTGCAGGTGTTGGCTGTTGTCACCCACCACTTTTCACAGGCTATACAACGCACGCTCGATATCGACAGCACGCCAAGCGCGCAACTCGCCGTTACGCTCCTTCCAGTAAGCGCTTCCGCCCAGTTGGTTCTGCTTTTCTGCCTCAATGCAAAGTGCCTGACAATAGGCTTGGTAGCGTGCAACGTTTTCTTCTACATCGCTCACATATCCTCCGCGCAATTTGAATCCGAAGTTCGGATGTTTTTCTGCGATGACAGAATCAATGACCCCACAAGTATCGGGGGCAAGGAAAGCGGCGACTTTGGATGCAAACGCAAAGCCCAATTGTGGCAAAGCACAAAGTAGCTTCACTGCTTCACCATACTGATGGTCGTCGAGAAGGCGCTTGGCATCTCTGATCAAGGCAACAGCCTTGCCACGACCAAAGTGATTGATACCGGGTCTCTGACAGACTTTTTCATTGCGCACGAAGCTGGACCCTACCAACGCCAACTGTACCCTGGATAACGCACGATTGGCGGTCGTGCGCCCAGCAGCACCTGCGTAATGCCCCCAGTAAAGGGTACTCAGATACCCAAGCAACACCTCGTCATCCACAGCCGAGCACATCAACCCGGCGTGATGCGCTTCGAGTTTCGAAGACGTATTGAACGCCACCTCACGATGCAACGCTAACGTGCCACAGAGGCCGACCATTGGATATGCATAGGCGTCTCGCTTCTGTTTGAAACTCACTGACTCGACCTTGATTTCAAAATGACACTATGCCACGAACGAATTCGAAATGATCAAGGTGGCCTGGTAGATTCCAACAGAAAACCAAACCTTACCCGATGTTCAGCAAGACCCTGTGGTCGCGGGCAAGCCAGCCCCCCAGAAGTCGCCAGTCAGGGCCTGGGGCAGCATTTACTTTGCAGAATCTCACACACTCGGATCATAGGCCTCCAATGGAACTGACCCAGTTCCGAAACGCGCAGGAAACGGGTCCGTCGAATTCATCCCCTTCACTGGCTTTCGCAGGTATCGCTCCCAGTCATCCGCGACATAGCGCAGGTCGATTTCATCATTGAACGACGTATGTCGACAGGCATCCATGCGCGCCTCAACCGCATGTTTGAGAAGTACAAATGAAGCCAATTGCTCCTGATCGAACGACCGTGCGAGATAGGGATAGTGGATCGCCAGCTCAGCCTCGCCATTCTCTTGCAATTGCCGGTTCACCCGACCGAACAGCCTGTCCACACGCCCTACACGCTGCTCGTTATCACCGGGTGTCCAGGCAATTCCGTAATGGTGCACCTTGCTGCATTGAAGGTGCAGGTTCACCCCCTCCTGGAAGACCGAAGTAGCCACCAGCACGTTGGGGTAAAACGGGCTGTTAAAACCGAGAATCAACCGTCGGCGATCGCCGGAATGACTACTGGCGTACCACGCAGGGCTTTGCAGGCTAGTCAGGATGCGCCAGTCCTTCTTCCAGTCAGATAGCCCGTGGGCCGTGATCTTTCCACAGACCTGCTCGAAGGAATCCAGCGCTGCAATGAAGTACTGCCGAAGCAGCGAATCGTTTAGGCGTGGTCTCAGCGACTTGATGAATTCCAGGTAACGACTCTGAACATCGTCCCCCTTATCCTTACGACGAAACTCGGTGAACCAACTGTAGAGTTCAATGATGACCGGGCTGGCAAACAGGAAACCGGCCTTCATATCATTGCCAAAATTCTCAGCGATAGCTCGGCCCTGCGGCCCAAGACCCAGACACGCTTCCAGCCGCTGACGTGTAGTTTCGGGCAATCCTTCTTACATCAAGCCCCACAAGGTCGGAATCGTTTCTTCGTACTGCTCACCCGCTCCCCGCGTGCGCGCCAGTTTTTGAGCGCATTCCCAAGGTGTGCCTCAACCTGGACTATATGATGGCAATCAGCTACAAATCTAAAACAATCGTACGTGCAAAAGGATTTGGCCATGCGCATTTGCCTCTGGTTGCTTCTTCTCGTGCTGCCCACGTCTCTGGGGCTTCAGGCCTCGGAAGTGGCGTCTGACCCTGATATAGAGCCCATCCAATTAGCTCGTAAAGACGTCTATCAGAAGACTAGGGAGTTTCAACTCAGGATCATCGGGTTGCTCACCGCTAGCACCACCCAGAAGGTATATCGGCTAGAAGAGCAGCGGGCCAACGCGCTCCGGCGTTTAATCGAAGCCGGGCACCCAATTCCAGACCGCCTAATTATCGATCAGACGCTTAGGACTGGACTGAACCTCGCCGGGATTCCCGATAAGAGCGCTTACCGATACGTCCTCGTCAATAAAGAACTCGCAAACAGCATCTTTGAAAAGTACCCAAATTTCGAAAATGAGATCGACGGGGTGAAGGTCAAAGTCCCCCAAAGCGCGATTGACCAAATGTACAAGGAGGCGAAGCCCTGCTTCAAGGGCGAGGGGATAATAGACCTGGCACACCTCAAAGAGTACATGACCAATTGCTTCTCTGAGGTGAACAACTCTGCCGCCTCCGTGTCCCCGCCAAACTCTGACGGCAAGACCTATTCCAAGGCTATCGACCTGCTTTCCAGCTTGGTGGACGCTGACAACAAGCACCTTTGCATGGTCTCGGTCTACAAGAAGGATATCTGGATCACCGCACGTCATTGTCTGTTTGACGAGGGGATGATTGGCCGTGACCTGTACATTATCGTCAACGGCAAAAAGGAAAAAGTCGATTGGGGCCACGTCACGAAGTGCACCAATGGCTGTGATATCGGTTTCATCGAACTGAAGACCCCAGCGATAGCCGACGCAGACCTCCCTACCCTCAATGTGTCGACGAAGTCGCTGAATTGGGACACCCCTATTTTCAACCCAGGTATGGCGCTTGGGTACGACATGTCGGCAAGCATTGCCAACGATAAAGGCGTGAAATCACCGCTCAGGTTTATCTGGAGTGCGGTGGGTAAAGGTTATTGCCGAATTGTCCGCTTAGAAAAGAACGCATGTCTCATTCACACCTGCAATACCGCTAAGGGATTTTCGGGTGGGCCCATCTACGTCTACGAACCCAAAACCAGCAAGGTTGGATTACTGGCCATTCACTCAGGGGGGGACCGCACTGAAAACGACTGCAAAGACTCAGGGATTATCAACTATGCACATCTGGCATCGTTTAAGGGAGTAAAACCATGAGAACGACTCTGACTGTATCGGCATGTCTGTTGGTTTCGGCATGCGGTGGGCTCACCCAGAGCTCCATTAGAGTGGATGAGGTCAAGTACGAAAAAATCGAGAACAGTCGCCCGGTGATTACTGGTGCTCGTGCGTTCATCAAGAAAGGTGATGCCTGCGCCACGGTGGCGGATCCTGGCGCGGAAAGCCTTGGTGCGACTCTGGCCATTTCAGCGGCCAGCTATCTGATCAAGGAAGGAGTCGCCTATGGGAAGGACTATCTTGAGAAGCGCGCGGCCTACTTGAACGCCGATGTATTTATCAGCGCGTCCACTTTCATCAGTGCCCCCCCGGTTATGCAATCGGACAACAAGCTCGGTGGAGGCTATCAATCCTGGCCGTCTAATGAACTCCTTGGAAAGTTGGCCTCGGATAAGGTGAGCTCCGTAGAAAAAGCCAAGTCCGATGCCAAAGCCACTGCTCAGGCCAAGAAAGGCGCGACCAAGGAGCAGATTGCTGCCGCAGAAGAGACTGCAGGTAAAGCCGCTGCTGCCAAGTTTGATGCAGAAAAAGACAAGAGAGAGATTCAACCCTCTGCCGAAGACTTGTGCGTGCTCGTCGTCGCCGGCAAGTATCAGGAGGGGGCTTCCGGTGCACCCTCTTGGGGACGTTTTCGTGACTTTGCAGGACTGAGCGACAACCCTGGGGTGCTAGGCACTTATGAAAAACCCATCACAAAGGGGCTGCCGACTGCCTATTCATATCGCGGGTATGCCATGCGGCTGCCGGGGCTTGAGACCAAATCGACCAAGATACCGTTCCAGGATCTGGTCAGTGACCCCTCGCTGATCGTTGAGCTGCACCTGATTCCAACCCCGGTGAAGGATGGCGTGATCTATACCATCAGGCCTACCTACCTGTTCTATCCCTATCCGATGCACAAAGGCACCGCCAATAGGCTGGAGCGCAGGATGACAGTTGAGGTCAGTCTTGGCGAGAACAAGCCCACCATCCTCTTGGAGCGCATGACCAGTGGCGCCCAATACCGGGCCGGCGACCTCGTCAGCAACTACGTGAGCCAAAAAGTCGATTCGAATGGCTCGTTCCAAGAAATCGCGGTCAAAGTCTCTGAGGGTCCGGATGCCATGCCCACAGCCAAGATCTTGACCGATCTCGCAGGCAAGGACGAGGCAGTCTCCAAGTATCTCATTGATAAGCTTGAGGAAAAAGCCAATGAGCGTGGCTACATCGAAGCAAAGGAAGAAGAAGCCGCTAAGAAATAGGTGAAATAGCTACAAATAGTGGACTGACCAGTACCAAAAGCTCTTCATCAAGAAAAAGCCCCCTGGGTTTCTCGAGGGGGCTTTCTCTTTTCAGACATGGCAGCAGCCCTCATCTTGAGCGGCCGCAGCCTATAGTGAACCGCTGAGCGGTCTAGCACCCGACACATTTGACGTAAGACTAATTTTCCTCAATACGATCCTTCAGCCACTCCCCTACCCGCTTGCGAATTCTGACATCGCCAAGGTCATCGAGCACGTTAGACGGTAAAAGTGTGCCGTCGTCATCAAGTAGTTTGCGAGCCGGGTGACCATCATCCAGTAGATCAAGAAGCCCCATAGCCATTGCACGATCACGACTTTCCAGCGCGTAGACGCCCAGCAGCAGTAAGGCTCGGTGTGTCTGAGACTTCCCAATCTGCTCAAGGAAGGCGGCAGCCTCACCGACAGGAAAATGCCGGCCCACCAAGGCCGTGAGTGAAGCAGCTAATGTTGCAGACACCCTCATCAACCGCTTGGGGGTGATCTTACTCAGAATGTCTGCTTCAACAAAAGGCGCCAAAGCCAATGCCTCTGTGGCGTCAGCACGGGCCCACGACAGTAGGTCCTTATTCTTCACTATGGCCCAAATCTGCTGGCGGATTTCGGCCTCACACAGGCTGGCAGCGGTTGTGAGTGCAATACGGCGCAAGGTGCGATCTTCGGTCGCTCTCGCCAAGTCTATAAGCTGCCTTCCATGCTCATAAGACAGCTCCCCGTACCCCTCAAGCGCATTCACTGCCTCGCGTGCAATCCGGTAAAAGGTTGGCTCGTCATAGGCTGCATTAGCTTCTGAGTAGCGATCTTTCGACATTGCCATCAAGACCGGTAAATGGTCTGCATGTGGTCGGTTGCTCAACTCGTTAACAAGTGCAAGGCGCACTCGGCTTCCTCGATCGCTCTTCAGATCGAGAAACTGAGGGGGCAACGGATCCGGTAGCCTAGGAGCCAGGTATTCAAGTGCCGCACAGCGGGCGTCAGCACGGCGATGACTCAAGGCACGCCAGACGAGCGGCTCACTGTCTATTGCTATTGCCGCTTGCGCCGCTGCGAGTGCGCTCGCAGCCTCTGTGCTTTCATCCAGCCAACGCTCGATGGTACTCGTCGGCACACCGCCACTCGCAATCATGATCGGCACAATCTGAGCCAGAACGGTCACTGAACAATCTGACGCAGCAGACTCCAGCAAAGACAGCGCCGGACCTCCAACACCTTGTGAGGGGCCCGTAGCACAAAGAGCACCCAGGATTTCCGTGGCCTCAATAGGGAGAAAACGCAGATCAAAAAGACTGCCCTCCTCCTCCTTCACCACCACGCTGAAGTCCACCAAAAGGTGAATGAAGGCCACCGGTGAACTCATGAGTGCCTTGAAGCATTCAACCAGGACTGCGGGAGCGACAGTGTAAGCACAGAGCATGAGCGAATTGCGAAGGTCTTCATCCTCAGGCAAGGAAAGCATTCGATCCAGTAACGGTTTTTCCAGCGAAGGGTACCAACGCTTGTGAGCAACTCTCCACGCGAGATCCTCACTGTTACTGCCCAAGGCAATGTTCAAAATGCTGAGTAGCTCATCCTCGCCGGTTTTAAGCCTAGAGTCTTGAATGTTGCGCGCCCACTCGTTGACCAAGCTTTTGGCATGATGATGATTGGCAAGGTGTTGCCAGTATCCCGAGGAGCGCTTAGTCGAAACGTAAGTCGCAACAAGAATGCGTGAAGCCTCACCTTCATCATCTGGTCGAGAGTAGTACCATTCCTCATACGTAATGTCGTGCTCACCGTCTTCAATGGCTCTCCACTCTTTGACATTTCGCGGGTTTGGCAACCGTAGCGCCTCAAGCTCTGCCAAGGCTTCGACTAACACGGCCTCGTATCCCGGCAAGTCCCTTATAGCTCCCGCGGCAATCACATGAGCATTTGAATGGAAGGGGGTACCGACTAGGGTATGCGCCACCTCGATAAAAGCCGGCGCCAACCCAGGGGCGATCCGATCAAGCTGAGGCACGAAGTGCCGACTGTACTCTCCGAAATCTTGTGACAGATACTTGCGGACGAAACGTTCCACGATCACCGCCGAGCGAGGATCGGCGCACACACGGTCGTACCACTTGTCGCTAAACGTTGGCGGCGCCCAACCATCAATGAAGAAGCCCCCGCCTCTCCTTCGCCCCTTGGTTATCCAGCGGGCGACCTCTGAAGGGATGGAGTCGAGAGATCCGATATCAGCAGCGAGCTCCAGCAGAGGCATAAGCTCAGAGCGAGGATCGAAAAGCGACTCATCAAGCCATTCATCAATCGCGACTTGACTGGCATGATCCACTGCAAACACGTCATAACTGTCCGTCAGATCCTCACTGAAACTGAGCGCCTTACTCAAGACACGTGCAGCGGTCTCCAATCCCCAGTCACGCTGGTCGCCGGTCAATGAAACCAGGGCTGATAAAAGCGCATTGAGAGCGCTTTCACTGCAGGACCAGTTTTTTTTGAGAAACGTCGCAAAGCCTGCGCGAACGCTCGTATGGGAGAAGGTGATCTTACGGTTGGGCTGGCGTAAATGTCGAGCTGCAATCATCCGATCAACAGCACCGTCCAATTGCGCTCCCAAGGGAGGATCAATGCGGCGCAATCGGCGCAGGACAGCACTCAGTTGTTCTCGATCGAAATGACCACGCGCCGCCACCAGCCCCCACACCACAGCCGACAGCCCTATTTGGTCTACCGCTTTCAGGTACTTGACGACAACACCCTCGACCGCATCGCGATGAGCTAGGTCTAGTAGGCGGCTTAGAAAAGCATAATCCGGCTCGCCGGCCTCAGGACCTTCAGAGAGGTTCGTGAAAAACAGATCCAGCTCCAGTGGCGTCTCCAACGCTGCGAGCACTTCGCGCTTGAATTCCAGAGCTTTGGGCTGCAGGGGCGTGGCGATCGCTGCCATGCGTTTCTCATAGATTTTAGCCAGTTGGCCGTCGCTGTAGTGATCAGCATTGAGCTCCATTGACCATAGTTTAAGACCCCGCTCCGCCTCAGCCTCCCTCATTACATCAGCACGTGACGTGACCACGTACTGGTTGCCAGCGCGTGCACCAGGTAGCAACTTGGGCAATTGCTCCGTCCAACTCTCAGAACCCGATCTGAGGCTGTACTGCCCCCAGGGGTCCTCCAGGTAAAATAATGTGGGACCTGAATTGACCAGGCGTCTTGTAACTGACGGACCTTCGGCAGGATTCACCGTGACGACATCAAGGCCTGGCGCCGCTAACCGGGCCCGCTCACACAGCGCAAGTGCAGCAAGTGTCTTGCCCGTCCCGGAAGGACCGGTAATGACAATGGCGCCTTGCTTACGAAAGTGGGACAGCATCGCCTCAAAATTAGAGGGTTCGACAAACGCGTCCAGCTCCGCCGCACTCGCCAGAAAGCCCCCATGCTCACGTACGATGGCCAGTAGTTCATCGCGAGTCCAGACCCCAGGGCCTGTGCCACGCATGCGACGGAGTGACTCTGACCTCAGCTTCTCACGACACGCCTTCAGGCGAGAGTGAGGAATGCGCAGCAAGTCAGACAGGATCTCCCTGATTTTGAACTCTATGAGCTCGTTATTAAGTCCTCCCCAGATGGCTACACGACCCTCTGGGGTCTTCGTCAGTGTCTGTCTGAGTGAGGGTGGAAACGAAGCCGGATCGGGTTTTTCCTCAAAATCCGAGACGAGCAGATCGCGAGTAACACCTGTCGCGTCTGCGTTGGTCACCAGCAGGAAATGGGTGTCGGGATCATCAAGGTGATGCTTGGCAGGCCGTCGTTTTTTACCGTGGTTGAGCAGGCTGGTGAAGTCCGCAACCGACCAAGGATCACCCGAACAAAACTTCACCTGCATGACCAACTTGTACCCGCTGGCCAAGGATGCCTTAGGGACCACCGGACTCGGTTCAAAGGGTTCTAAATCAGCCTCCAGATCCTCTTCATTGGCAGGTTCCAAAGTCAGGCTCGTGGCAGATTTAGTAATCAGCAGCAGCCGAAGAGCCGCCAGCTCCGATACATTGAGCTGATAGTCATAGCCTGCTAGTGCAGCGACGGCTCCCGCCGAGGAGCTTGCGTTGCTGCCCGTGGCGGTATTGTTCGATGGCATGGCCTTGGCAGGATGGCTATCCAAGCTCATATAGTGTCCTTTAGTCGTTTATGGCTACGTCGTCCCTCTTCCGAGCTAAGCAGACAGCAATGAACTGCCGGCATCATCAAAGTGTTTGGCGACAACCGGTGAGGCGAAATATGGCCATTCAGTATCACAGGAATAACAATCTAACGGAACAAACCTGCTCACCATAAAGCTCTATACCAAGCCTGACCAAGGTCCCGCTGCCTGTACGGCAGTGAATTCTCAACAGATCCTTGCTGACATCAACAGTAATTTCTGAGCTGCCTATACGGCAGTGGCTCCCCACTCTCGTGGAAGCCTCTTTTGGGCCTTTCCCTGGTCGAGCGATACCGTCAGGCCAATCAGGTTGCGGAGGCGGAAGCTGCGTTACTCTCGGTCAAGGAGGACTTTCCCCAGATCGCCACTATGCGCAGGCTACACCTTGACCCTGCTACTCCTGTTCGGTGGCGGGAAATCAACTAACCAAGGTTGGTGGAGCAGCACCAGCGGTGCTCCGACGGTCGATTTCGATCCCGAAATGCCTCCACCAGGGCGCAGACGCTCCTAAATGAGCACGCAGTGAGCAACCGGATACTCTGGAGCCCGTATGTCGACCACCCCAGCCAACCCGCCTCCTCCACAGCGAAGTCCGGGGCTCATCTTCGGCATGCTCGGGCTGTGTCTGCGGCTACTCGGCCTGCTGTTCGCTTCGCTGATGTTTTCCATCGTGCTGGAGTTCGTGGGAATGCTGTGGTTCTGGCCCGAGCAGGGCTGGTATCACAGCCATGCCATGTGGCTGAGTGAGCTGGGTTGACTCAGTGGCCATTTCAAGAATTCACTGCTTGTGCAAGAACCCGCGCAAATGACCGCCAAGGTACTCGAACGCCTGAACGATTGAGTCGTGGTGCGCTCTGGATGGGCGAAATCGGACACCCAGCTGAAACTGCTCAGTCGAGAAGCGTCACTGCAGGGGCAGTTCGCGCAGGCCTACGTTGCGATGCAGGACTACTTGCTGGCAGCCCTATTCACGATCTTCACTTTTGTGGTGCGTTTGGCGGTGCTGACTCTGGCTATGCCTCTGTTCCTAATTGCGATGATCACCGGTGCCGTCGACGGTTTGATGCGACGTGACCTGCGTAAATTTGGAGCTGGTCGAGAAAGCAGCTTTGTCTAACATCGAGCAAAACGCGCACTGTTGCCATTGATGGTGAGTCCATGGGTGCAGCGAACTCCACAAAACGAATTAGCCGTGGAGAAAGCTGGCACCTAACCGTGTAGCTGGATCAGCTGATCCGATTCTTGGCCAATATCAGCATGCCCAGCAATGCCGAGGGTGCGGGCGCTGCGGATGCTCTGCGAAAGTTTTCTTCTAGAAGGGCTTCCATGTCCTTTTTCGCCAACCGCAGCCTGTCGATCGCAATAGCAGCAGCAAACTCAAGCGCTGCATCGCCGTATTCGTCGTTGGAGCGAATGAACACCTTGGATAGAAACTCTCGCATAAGCCTGCTCAGCTCGGGGCTTGCAGAGTAGTCTAGCTCGGAGGGATAACTCGCCCTAAGCAAGCATGCCTGCAGAATCGAGTCGTTGAAACGTAGGAAGCACTCAGGGCCCAGGACTACCGACTCATACCCGTTTGGACATAATTTCAGACTGGGGTTTTCATGCTCTCGGGCGTACTGAAGCACCGACGACAATGTGAGAAAGACCGCGCTTTGGCTAACTTGCTGATACCTCTCTGCAATCTGAGAGTCCTTTTTGAAGAACAGGAAGCCTTCAGAGAGCGTTAGGGGCTGCCCTCGTGGTGAGCGCAACAGCGCTTGCTGGGCATTCTCGATTTCTGTAACGACCAAATTCAACGACTGGGTGATTACACCAGAAGGAATGTCAGCACCCAGATGCAGGTCATCCGCACTGAGGGTTTGCCCCTCCGATCCCAGCGCTGTCAGTAATGACCAAGCGCTCTGCTCCGCATCTTCCCCGATTGGTATGTTTATCCAGTTTGAGAAGCCGTACAGCCGGGAGGTCGGATTTCTGGTTAAGAAGATTTCCAGCTGTTTCCAGGAGCTAGCGCTTTGAGGTATCCCTATCGGCGTCACATACTGCCGAGGGACATTGCCGAGGATACGGGTGCGCAAGTCACGACTGATCCCCCTCAGCACGCCACCGTCTCGCGACACAGCCGAAACGACCACAACCCCTGTCACATCCGAACAGTCAGTGGTTAGCAGTTCGTTGCATCCCACCACTCTTATGACTTTTTCGTTCGCAATCTTCTCCCGTAGCTTCCTGGCTATTTCTTCTGCCAACAGGCGCGAGCTTTCATCGTGCGCATGGACCACGAGGTTGCTTGCAAGCGGGAATCGCCAGTTGATTTCATCATCAAGCCATTCCGTAAAATCAGAATTCTCCATGATGGCTTGAGGATCAAGCTGGACGAGTTTGGTTCGCCCACCTTCCATTCGCGAATTGAGCGGCGGAATCGAGAATCCAAAATGCTGATGAATCGCGTCCAGTGTTTCTGGAGCGTGTTTCACTCCTATCACTACAGCCCTCGGGGGCTTGGCCTTGGAGGAAAAGTTTTCGCCAATGATTTCTATCAGCGTCCCCTCAGTCGCATGAAGCTCAGGCAGCGTCAAACCCATGGCGCCGAGTGATACCAGCACGTCTCCGTCTCGCCCAGCTTTTTTGACGTCCACCATCGTCAGAATGCAGTCATCAGAGAACCACCGCTCCTTCATTTTTGTTGCCATCCGCCCCGAGGTAGAGGCAGAAACAACGCAGAAGTAAGGTACGGTCGGGGGAATAAGACCCTCAAGTTCATCGTATGAGTGAAAACTCTGAATCTCGGCGTCGCCATCGCAAAGACTCAATGCGCTCCGGACAAAGGCATAGATGCCCATGGTATCGATGAAGATCTTTTTCGCGACGCGTAGCCGCTCGCAATGGCGCTGAGCGACGCAATAAGCGACTACAAAGAGTTCGGCTTCGCCGCTGGCGATATCTCTCGCCTGGATGAAAACCTTGTTTTTAGTACCTGAAGGGTGTTTGAAAATATGGCCCGATGGCGCCCTGTGAATGGCACTGTTTTTTTCAAGGAGCGAGAAGACGCCCCGCACCAACAAATCGTTGGGGTCAAACTGGAAAGCCTCCGTTGTGTTTCCAAGCGTGTGTTGTTGGAAGGCAGAACCTTGCCACTCACAAAAGACATATTGACGGACGAAATCAATCCCATGCTTTTCGCCGCGCCGTAGCATCGTAGCGCGTCGCGGACTGTCTGATGCCCATGCGTCTTGAAACGCCGCCAGCTGACGGCTGTTACCAAAGATGTAAACGCAGTCAGGGAGGTTGGCGTGACTTTTTAGTGCAGACTCAATGTCCGGATAAACATTGTTCGGGCCGAGGTCACAGGCGTTATAGCAAATGCTCAAAACCTCAACCGAGCCTTGTACCGAGCAATGCTTAACGTGACGCCAAGAGTAGAATCTTTCCATTATTCTGCCCTCAACGGCACGAGGATCGAAACGACAGCACCTTGAACGGGCGCTAGCGGTTGCTGCGTCCAATCCTCAAATTCAAAATGGTTCCGCTGCGTGTCGCCTTTGGTGAACACGTTGAAGACAGACAGACGCCCTGACCTGATCCTGATCACCCCCCCGATCTTGCTCAGCTCGCTGAGAACCAGCGGTAATCCCTCACCAGCAGCGTCCTGGTGCTTAGACGATACATTGTGTTGTAAGCACTGGAGGAGCTCGTTCCTTTCCTGCTCAATCGTCATGTCGGTGACTAATTTACCGGTGAAGCGGCTGACGAGCCCGGGGCCGGAATCGAAATAACTGATTTCAAAAACACGCAGGCTCGTCAGGCCTGAGTCTGTCGCACCAGACTCTGTACCCCAGTACGCCCTTAGGAGATCATTGCCTGAAAAGTCCTCCGAAAAGAGCTCTTCGTTCAAGCGCGTCCATCCTAATATCAGGCCCTCGACGTGGGCTAGGTAGGGATTCCCTTCGTGATCAGTAACCGCATGATCTTGGGTGTTCTGGAGAAGCTCACTGGAGAATGAGCCCAGCGCATCAATGAGCGAGTCAGGAATACTCTCTCGGCTCTGCTGATTCACATAGTCAACTAATTCAGCCATCGACGCCCGCATTGCTTCCTGTTCTTTCGCAATTTTGGGAGCTGCGAAAAGCGGTCGCAGATATTGCACTTTCGAGGCGGCTACACAGATTAGATCCAGTGCTCGACCCCGGATAACGTCTCGAAAAACACCGGCATCAGTGTCCCGCATTTTTCCCGCTGCAGCCTTTAGAACGTCTCGTCGATCAAGCTCTTGGTTACCTAGCCGAATCCCACGGGTCAATCGTGCGCCCGCGATGCCAGGTGAGTAGCTACACACAGCCTCTTTGGCGTCTTCCGGAGTCGCGTTGGGGTGAATATCTAGGTAGTCGCCCTTCAATCGCTGCCGGGCCAAGGTAACGATCATCTGCAACCTGGACGCATCGTACATGGGGCTATGACGCGCTTTGAAGAAGCCCAGAGGGAAGACGAACTTGTTATCTTCCGACTCGCTGTACATCTGGGAGATCGCGCGCTCGATGTCGACCAAACTGCGGCATCTACCTACATGGATTGTGGCCAACGAATCACCTCAACAAAGAAATCATTTCTTAGGTGTGTAGCTTGCGAGAAGCTCTTTGATCCGAGGTTCTGGCTTCCAATAAGCAGGGCCTTTAAGGAATTTCCCATTCTCGTCATATATGGGCTTGCCGTCAGCACCAAGCTTGCTCTCATTGCTGTCCATGATGACGTCCAGTACCTCTTCAAGAGGAATGCCGTACTTCATCGCCTCTGACCGGCAATATACGATGACGTCCCCCAGCAGGTCTGCGATTGCGACTTGGACGTCCAGATCAGAAGCACCTTTCCGGATACAGCCAACGATCTCGTCGATCTCGTGTACTTCATCTAGAAGGGTTTTTTTGAATTTCAGCAAGCGCTCGTCGGTACTCTCAAAAAGATATGGCGCATCATTTACAGGGAGCTTGTACATCTCATTCATCGATTGGATTCGATCCCGGAACGTCTTCGCCATCCGTATTTCTCCTTCGGCGGGGTTGTGCGACTACCACTGACACTACGCTTCTTTTTGGATGCAAAGCAAACCTCAACTTGTGCGGTACGGGCCTTCATTGAACCTTCTGAAACTGGTCGAGATCGAGTGTCAGGCGAGACTTCTTCGCTATCGAAGGACGCCATTTTGCATGACATCAACAACCAATCGCTCAAACTCCTGAACGGTGAGTGCCTTAGAGCCGTACCCCCGGATCCGCGTCAACTTTACGTTAGCCGCCTTGAAGATAGCGTCCTTCATCGAGTCATTTTCTTGGGCCTGGGTGCTGTCGTGATGGATGCTGTCTAGCTCGAAGAAAAACTTTGGGGTGTAGCTATCACGGGCATCGAACACAACGCTGTCAACAACCGCTCTGAAGAAGTAGCTGAGTTCCTTGGGCGTCAGGTCATTTTTGAACGCGTTAATGTCCAGCACACTGCTCAGAGCCACGTTGGGGTAAGGGTTATAGGTAGGGAATGCCCGCCGAACAGCCTCGAAGAAGTTTTCCTCCTGCTGCGACTTGAAGAGCTTTATGATTTTGGGTCCCGCGTCATGTACCTGGCTGGCCTTAATGCTGAGGTCACCACGACGCGCCTGGGCAATTTGCTCGAGCTTAGCCGTCCTGCTCTCTTGGACGATCTGCTTCGCAAGAGGCCGGTGCTGATTGGAGAGCGCAAAGCTTAGAAGCGATGGCAAGCTCAACTCCTGCATGACTTTGAGCTTCTCATCCACGAAGCGATCTTGAAATGCTCTGGAGAACCCATGCTTACCTAGCTCTATCATGAGCGCTATATGTTCGAATTTTTGGTACCGAGTTTTGCTAGGGTAGCCAGCGCAATCAGCAAAGAATTCAGTTTCAAAAAAGCCAACCGCCTGCTGGGTTATGGGGTCATTTGTTAGCGCTTTCGCATGCTCCACGAGTGTGTTGGATAAACCCTCCCAGTCACGATTAGCCAGCATCTGGTACATCGATTCTCTCTCGAATACGGCCACGGCTACCTCACTGCATATCTCTGTCAGAAGGAAATGTTTGACCGAGCATAGCACTGAGTTTACGTACAGTGATTACGCTTCACCTTATGCACGATGGCTTGCGCGCTGCTTGGATCCAGCTGACCTTTTGCGTGTTTCATGCTCGACTTCCTGTTACCGATAGATGCCTGCGCCACGCGTACACTACCGGAGAATCCCCACCATAATCTACGCAGGCGACTAGGCTAGTTTCTTCGTCTGCGCATCACTGAATCGCCCCTGGTTTCGTAGAAACCTCCAAGCCCAGCAACCAATTACGCGGATGCAAATATTTGGTCGAACACAGCCGATCGGAGTCGCTGCTCTCGAGCGATAGCGGATTAGCTTGTCTTTGATGAGCCCTGCACCCTCCCTCCAGATCCAATGAGGAGTTATACCGAAAGCCAGCAACTGCCATACTGGAGTCCGTAAGAAGTCGCCGCTCGCGAACGCTCTCGCACCCTGTGTGTCTGGGGGCAAAACTGGGGGCATTATTAGTTTTTTATGACCTGAAACTACCGTCCTAGAGCCAAGTCAAAATGTTTTTTTGGCGACCCTGAGAGTCTTTAGGGGCTTAGCGCATGCTTGTTAGCTGATCACTTTTACCTTTTCCTAGCCTCGAAGAGCCATTTACTTCCAGCTGATTGCTACATTTTGGGCATATTTGAGGGCATGCTTTGGATGGTTTGAAAAGGATGCCCCCAACCGAAGATGCTCAGCGTTTTCGGTAATTTGAATCGCTCCGGGGTTTCTAGACACTCTCCAAGCTTGCATCGACTGCTGGTCGCCATCCTTAGCTCTCAGCTGAGTTTCGTCGCCATGATGAACGACGTCCTGAGAAGGTGCTGGCGGAGATATCCGTGATCTCAATTCCCAGCTACGGCATATCCAGCGGCTGTGCCAAACAACTCCCCTGACGCCGGTTGCTCCTGGTCAGATCCATGACCACCACGTGGATCAGACTGCGTCTTTCCTGTGGAATAAGTTCAATCAAGGCATTACGCATTTCTTCAGCAGAGGTCGGAGCCTGAACTCCCTTTGGTGGGCTAAATGGAAGACTATTCTGCGAAACCCGCGTTCCGAACCATAGCACACAGAAAATACCCCGTTGGTCCGAGCGCCAATCAATCAGGTATTGGCGATCCAGCTGGCTACTTGCCGCATGCCATACTTTTGAGTGCCATTGCCCCTTAACCTCTAGTGGCAGCTGAATAGCACCGCAGCGAAACGCGAGGTCCACCCGCTTGTTTTCGGGCATATCAACTTCACTCATCATTGAGACTTCATACCTCTCCAGACGAGATCGCAACATGCCTGCAAGGTCGTCGCGACAGCGGTTTTCTTCACGAGGCTCTTCGCTGTCATTCCAGAACATGCGTACTGGATCAAGCTCATCACCCTGTAAAATGTTCTGCACGACCGCGAGCTCCTCGACGATGAGCGTCTTGAGGTCTTCAGCGTTGCAAGGTCGTTCACCACCCAGAAGTAGCTTCAGTTGCTCTGGCTTAATGGGTCTGAACATTTCCTCAGTATTTTTTTGTTGCTGGCTAACCTGTGCGTGCTTCAGCAACTCGCTATAGCTGTCGCAGGGACCTGAAGCCAACCGGGAGATTGCCCAACAGGCATCGCCGGTCGTATCTGCAGACAGCCGTTCGATAAGCAGGATAATGAAGCGAGACGCTTCGTCAGCACCGTCTTGATGTAGCGCCGTTACATCTGGGGGTAGGATCGGCCACAGGCGACGGAATTGCGAAACAATCCACTCGGCTTGCTCTGCACTGTGCTCCACTAACCGTCGGTTGCGCTCCAGCGTGAAAACGTCACGCAATTTCCAGATAAACTCCGGTGCACTCAGCCTGTCGGCAAACTGGGCTTGCGCGCCTTCAAAATCGATCAGTACCTTCAACGCTAACCACTTTGAGTCAATCTCGCGGTCACTACCCCTTCCGCACAAGCGTACATTCGCAATCTGGAGTAGTCTGTTTGACTCTCCTGAGTCTAGGAGAAAGAGGAATAGCTGCTTTTCTACTTCCCCATTCAGCGAACCTGCCCGCGCAAGCCATTCAGCTGCCAACAGTATCGTCGTCGATCGCCAACTTTCAATAGTGACTAACCTGGTAATTCCCGGAACTACACTCTGGGCAGTTTGCAGCGCTGGTTCTATCCACAGTCGGGCGAACGCTTCACGATCGTACTCTGTGCTCAGTACGATTTTCTCAAGCTCCAGACTAAGGTTGCATTGGTCTGGGTCATTGGTCATTCGGCCTTGCTGATAACACAGCAAAAGCCCGGTTTTCAACAAATCGTGAGACAGGTCGGTGAACCCCGCCTGCCGACGCAACCGGCACAAGAGCGCAGCGAAGATGGGTGAATTGAAGAGGTTGTGCCGATTCTGAGCTAGCGCTTTGGCAACATCGGCCGCTGATGGCAGATCAGTCCGCTGTAACACAGCCTCAAAACCGACCAGCACATCACGCGTCAGAGTCTTGCCGTACCAAAGGTTTAACCGTTCCAACGCTGGGGGGGCTGCGTGGAAAAGGCGTAGCGGCCCAAGATAGTGTTTGGCAGGGGGTTCGATGAACGGCAACTCTCCCGAACGCAACTTGTCTTTGTGCTGGCGATAATGGCAACGCAGCGAACGCCTCTCCTGGATAATTTTTCTGCGCTCGCGCGAAATAGTAAGTGCTTCACGCTCGCGTGCGCTTGCTGCCGACTGAGCGATTGACTCAATCCTCCGCTCAATGAAATTTGCAAGTTCTGAGCAACCTGCTTCAAATTTAAGGCTCGCCGAGCGTAACTCTTGGTCAATTCCACAGGTATAGGCTGCCGACTCAACCAAACTCTGCCAATCCTCACGCCTGCTCCTGTCCTGGTTGCTGAACGTAGCTAGATACTCCATGAAATGAAGATGGTCGTCCGTCGTTAGTTCTACTAGGTGCTCCTGCAAGATAGTTGTCTGGTGGAGAAAGATATACTTACGTGCTTCTCCGAATAGAGCATGGTGTTGAACGGCGCGACGCAATTGATTGTCATTTGCCAACAGGCGGAGCAAAAGACCCATCGCGCGCCCATTGCGGTCTGCGTGGGAGAGCATACCGAGCCACTCCCATAGTAGGCTTGGATTGCTGAGGGTGACGACTTGCTCCGCAATCGCTCGCGCCACCAGCGAGGTAATGAGTTCGTGAATTTCGAAGGTGGCGGTGAAGTCCCGAGCATCCACCAGGTGAATACGATCCGCAAGTAACGACAGAACCGGTGCCAGTTCAGACGTTGAGAGCTGGTCAGACAGCGATGAGTATTCGCCCAGCCTGTGCCCCTGGGGCTGCGGCAATCGGGGCAGTTCACAAAAAATCACTCCCAACCTTGCTAGTGTGGTTTCGACCAAAAGTTCGGGATTTATTGTGAAACCGAGCATTTCGGTAATCAGATAAGCAAGCTCGATGGAGTTTCTTCTGGTTTGAAGCAGCAACGCAGCAATTAAATCGCCCCACTCATCGCACGTGTATAGTGGCTTTAATGCAAGTGCAGAGGCATACCGTTCGTGCAACGTATGTTCAGTGCTCAACATTACGTCGCACAACGTTTGTTGCAGAGGACGGGCAAGCAGAGTGCTCCGGATACTTTCTATGAGCAATGAAGACAAGTGTACATTGTCTTTTGATAAGATAGCTGCGTCGACTTCACTCAACAAAGCCTCAACCATAAGACCTTTAGCGGACAGGCCTTTCCAATCATGATCACGAAAATAAGGGTCCGCTTGCGCAATTGCTTGAAGCGATTTGAATAGGTACTTGAGCTGAGCATTAGTCAACTTCGTCGTATCGGCATATTGCATTACACCAAGCGGATCCGCGGTTATTACGTCTTCTGCCAGTTCGTCCCTGTGAACGGCCAACCAGGCATGCAGCCCCCTAAAACTGGCCGGTACCCTGCCACTGCCCTGGAACTGGGCCAGCAACCGACGTTGTTTACGAGGATTGTCAGCCTGCTGGCTCAGCCAGCGAGCTCCCAGAAACTCCGCGATCACCCTATGGATTGGCCTGGCACGATGTAGCCCCTCACTGTTGAACAATTTGCAACACACAATCGCTCTCGCCGCTACCGGGTCGATGAGCGCAGTGAGACGGGCTAAGCCGATATCGCTGTCAGCCACTAATGCAGGCCTGGCCAGCCCAATGGCCTCCTTCCCCGCTAGCAGCAGCCCGGCCATGAGTGCCCCGGCTTTGTCCAGTGCTTGTTCGGTGGTTAGATATCTCAACGCATCCGCTGCGCGCCCCTCATTGTGCTCTGCCCAGAGCAGCCCACAGACTCGCTCAAACAGCGCTGCACGCGAACTGGGCAAATGGGCGTCGGTTTTTGCAACTTTCCCCATCATTTCCAGCGTCAAGGGATTGTGATAAAGCTCCGAGATGGAATCGACATCCATACGATTGAGCACTTCACCGACCAGGCTGATGTCAAGAACTTCAGCAAGGAGTCCTTCTGCTTCAGCCCGGTTCAAAGGCTCCAGATGAAAGACAACGGCCTGCTCCGGGTAAACTTCCCAGAGCTTCACCAGCGCATAGTCAGGCCACTCCCGAGCTCTGCAGGCCAGAATGAAATCAGGATTGCCTAGGCTTTCCAGCTTCGACAGAATCTCGTCGACCGCTGCGCATTCGTCGCTGGCGATAGCCTCGTCCACACTGTCGATCAAGAGTGGCTTGCCGGACTGAATCCCTTGTAGGTTTGCTGATTGCCGCATGAAGCGGCTGGCCGATACTGCCTTCACTCCCAGCTTGGCAGCGAGCGAGCTGATCAGCTTAGTCTTACCCATCCCAGGTTCGCCCAAGATTATCTTTGGAGCGCTCACGTCGAGTAGCCCGGCTTCATCAATTACCAGCTGTTTGTTATCAATGTGATAACTGAGACGTCGTGAAATGTAAGTAGGGGCCATGACCGGCATTCTCTCCTTAGCAACCGGACTTCAACGAAAGTGAAGCATTTTGCCCTAATAGAGAAACTATCGGTAGGGACTTGACCGATGAGTGCCCTGAGAAGCGCGCTGGTCCAACAGTGTAACTGCCCCCTACCAGGCCCTCTCTGCGGCGATTGCCACTACAAGACTGTTTCAGAGTGAGCCTTGATGTCTTTTCACCGCAATGTAAGGAAGTAACATACTGCAATGGTTCACCCGGCTTCTGGGCTTGTCGCCCCGCTTTCGCCCTTCCAATAGCTACCAAGAGATTCCTAGTAGCCATGCGCCCAGCGCGGATGATGTGAGGGCTGAAGCGATCGATTTCGAGAAGCAGGTCAAAGACTACATCGCTCGCCAGTCGGGGAAAGTCCCGACCGGCCAATTGGGTCAATTGATTCACGATGTGCTGCCCCTATACCCGAAGCACCCTAATATTATTAGCTTTTGGGACAGGTTCCTCATCGAAGCGAAGGAGCTCAAAGAATTGCGCAATAGTATTGTGCATTCAGACATTGCCAACCTTCCGTCTTTGCCAGAGCTCTATCAACGTTTTAAGGATGCAAATACGATTCTCAACCCCTTCGAAGTATGTAGCGTACCCCGCGAGAGATTTACCCAATTCGCGTGGGTAAAAGACCGTCTTCAATTTCACATTGACGATCTGCCTTTCAGCTTGACCGAGCAAGACGTTGAGAATTTTCTGATCGAATTGCATCCAGCCATGCGCGGGACTGCGCATTTTTCGGCAGGAAAAAAGATACACAGCAGAATGCTCAAAATGTCGAACGAGTCCAGGACTTACTATGTAGAGGGAAGCGAGCCCTTCAAGCTCAATGACCATGAAGCGATGGCTCTGGAAGATCTGCTGATGTGCTTCTTGGGTAACCCCGCGCTCCGACGCCCTTGAGCCCCTTGCCTAGGTAGCCTCCCTACTCTGGCCGTCTAGAACTCAAGGATGCCTCATAACCGTTCATCGCCAGATCGCTCATCCTCCAGTAAAATCGCTACCCATAAAGGGGTGTCAGCCTCAGGGACAAGGACTTAGCGGTGATGAGTGCGTTCGACCTGATTCAGGATTTGGAAAGAAAGCTGGGGCTGTACAAGCAATTTCACGAGAATTGCGAGATAACACCCAATCCGATTCACAAAATCGTAGCGAAGCTAATCTGCGATGCCGAGATTTACCCTCGCCTTCTGGATCGGGACACAGTCAAAGGCCTGATCGAGGAGCGTGAGCCCTGGCCATCTAGCGATGGGGGTGATTACTGCCTAGCAAGAGCGGTTAGCCTAGATGAACTCGAACAGGCCCGAATAGTACGTTTCCCACATGACGACTTGCGACTCGCAGGAAGCACACATGTCGAACCCGACATGCCCGAGAAGCTACGGGATCAGTTGAATGCTTATTGCTACTTGTATGATATAAAATTCTTGCGCGGCCCACTGGTAACGCCCCACCTCAGAATCCCTGCAAACAAAGTATCCGAGAGCAAGAAGTTATTCATAGAGGAGTATCTAGAGGAAGATGGCGACCATTACCGGATCAAATTAGACTACGACGATGTCTACGGGGTGGGAACATACCTCTGGCCATTATTGCAAGAGCTGCATGACAGTTCAGATGCTGCTTTCGCAAATTACGCGAGCCGGATGCACCTTGTACATGGCGATGATGGCGTATTTCATATTGAACATGAAGATAGCGAAACGTATCTCCAGGCAGCACTCAATTACATTCTCGCTGACTCGACGCTAGATCAAAACTGGAAAGAATGCTCACTCGACATAGCCTTGCTACATCATCGCATCGGATCGATGATAGAGTCTGCGCACAGGCTAAATTCATCGACATCAGGCCAAGAGACCGCGTCCTATCGCGACGCGCTTGATGTATCTGCGCTAAAATATTACACGAACCATGAACAGAATCAAGAGCACTGGACACTTCTTGAAAAAATCGAGTGGTGGAATCAACCCGGCTATTACCGAACTGATGACCTCGCCACCGCCCACCTTGCTTGGACAATTATCAGAAGCGAGCGAAATCTTTATTCTAGTGCAAGCAGCTTTCCGTTAACCCGTAAACTGATTGAAAAATCCGCCGACAGCCCGAGGCTTGTCGGCATTCTTTTTAGCGATAATTCACACCCAGCGTACCAGTGTTATCTGCTTTCAGAACACACTACTAGCCACATTGGTCTGATAAGTATCTACAGAAACTTACAGCCAACTGCACGACCGATTTCCAAGAAAGTCGACTACGAAAGGAAATGGCAAGATATCGTCTGGACACAAGCACTGGAGATCTACATTCAGAGCTTCAATGTCTGGCTGGATGACACAATGCGTTCAGCGTGCATCGCCAACACATGCGAAATGGTCGCCTGGGTTACTTCTCATGAATTTGGGTATAACTCACGACATAAGACAATCAGCGAAACACGCCTGCCTAGCTTGAAGCACGTACTGGAGGCCCTCGAATGCAGAGTACAAAACGGCCCACGTGAACGGCTGATTATTGACAATCTGACCCTCGTATTGGAAACAATTCGTGCCAGACTTCTCGCTAGAGCCAAAGATGGAGTTTCTCCCTTGGGCGAGTGGCTCATGCTATTTTGGTGTTTAGAATGGTCAAAAGACCATGCCAATCAAAGAAATGAACTTGACTCGCAAAAAATTAGCCAGATACTGATTTCTAGCTATCAAATTGTTATCGAGGAGCGTACGACCGGCAAATGCAATTCAGCCGACGACCCTCTAGTACTAGAAGAGTTTGATTGGTCTAAGATATTCAGAATTGCATCACGCGGCGATAAAGCTAGATTGATACATCTACTGGATAATAGCGAGACCGCTGAGCGATCCGAAGATACCAAGAAGCAGAGAGATCTTGTGTATGGCGCGAGAACTCACCTTAGGTTATTGATAAGCTTTCTTCAAGCTGCTACTGACGAGCGTGATCGCGAAGACCTCTTGGATGCGATGACACTGATCATCAAACGCCTTGGCTTCACAAGGAAAAGCTCCCTGGGTAGTTTCGACTACATTCACGACAAATCTGATCGCAGTCCCGTTCATCTATGGCCTACCATATGCGATACGGCTAATGAGCTGAAACCTGCAGAGTTCAAACGCTTTACAAAGGCTTTATCAGAGTGCAACGCGCCCATGAGCGCGCTACTGACGTTGCTCGAAAAAACGGCGCCTTACGACTATAAAGCCCAAATCCTAGACATACTAGCGGAGCGAAATCTAGAAACCGAGAAACCCACATGGATGCCGGAAGTGCTAGACGTCATAGTTAAAGCCACTAACAGCGGCAATGCCGAAATTGCGACGTACTATCTTGGCTTCGCTAAAAAGCACGCCCACGAAACCTTTAAAAATAGAGTAGACGAACTATCAGCAAAAATTGACCTTAAAAACATTTATGGCAACAACGGCATCGACAAATCCAAAAAAGCTGAGGAACTGATCAAGTATCAGGTTGAATCTGATGACAAGCAGGTTCTAAAGGAGGTTCAAGACTTCAAAACTCACCTGATCTCACTGATTAACATCGAACTAGATTCCACCAAAGCACTGAATGGGTTTATCAGGTCTTTGGAGACTGCCCCATCGATTCAGAGTGCGACAGGTGTGATTAGAACAGTTCTAGAGTGGCCCGAGCCTACTCAGCCACCCGCCCCGCTGGAAGCTTATTTTCAAATATGGATGGACACGTATGACAATCTGCGCCCCAGCGGTACAAAGTTACAGCTGTCCGACATCGATCTTAACTACATACTACAACTATGCCTAAAAGTTTCTCGCTTAGATGTTTTCGCTGATTTTTGGGAACGTGCCTCTTCTCAACAGCGCATGTCTTATGAATTAGCGCCTGTACGAGTGGAATATCTAAAGGTAACGCATAGGCGGGCAGATGCTGAAAAATACCTAGAACACTTAACTGAGATACATCAAGGTGCACCGCAGTCCATCTTCAGTGACCTTTCTCAGCTTCGAAAATCCCTAGATGAGAATGGGTCAATGCTTCCCGCTAGGGTAACTCAGCCGTCTATGGCTGAGATTATATCCAGCCAAGAGCAATTAAGAACTATCTGGTTGAACATCCTAGATCGTAATGGCTATGACCACAGCCAGATCTTCTTTGAACCCCGCGGCTCAACTGACGACTTTCTAAATCACATCATGGAGCAAGTTGGTTGCGAACTACTAACCCGAGTCGGAAACCTACAACGCAAAAAAGAAGGTGATACTAAAACCACTCCTATCTCTATTGATGAAGAAAACATGATCAATGACTGGTTAACCTCCCTCGTGCGACAACGTATGCATTTCGCCGGATGGACAGTTTATGAACAAGCCAGGGTGGGGTACTCAGGATCAGGTAAGAGCGTAGGCGAAACGGATGGTTTGATCATCGATAATAAAAAAAATACTATCGGACTGATTGAGGCGTTCAGACTCGGTGAAAAACTCAATAAAGCCACCACCAAAGAACACCTTGACAAACTTGTCCGCTACAACGCGCTTGGCATGAGTCCAATTTTTGTAATAGCGTACACAGCGTCGTCCGATTTTGACGAGCTCAGCTTAAGCTATCGCGAATACGTTGAATCAATTGATTATCATGGATTTGATACTAGAGGTACGCTAGAGGAGCTGGAAAGCCCATTCACCAGGGGTAGGACTCGATACTACAAAGAGTCTCGCAAACTCAACAATAAAGACATCAGCATTTTCCATCACTTACTCGACTTCAAAATGAAGTAGCACTCATGGATTTGAGCGCCCTCTAGAGAGAAAGCGGGAAATTTAGAGCACTCGTTAGAAAATCAGGCTCCGAACCCGTAGTGTACGGCTCGGGGCTTGTCGCAAGAGACGCTTGCAGGCCCCGGCGATGCCAGCCATATGCATAATTTGGAGAATTATCGATCCAACGCCAGGTTGGGTATGGTGGAGGAGATCGTCGACCGCTTGGACGTGGATTTAGTAG
This sequence comes from Pseudomonas lactucae, assembly GCF_036688725.1. Lineage (NCBI taxonomy): Bacteria > Pseudomonadati > Pseudomonadota > Gammaproteobacteria > Pseudomonadales > Pseudomonadaceae > Pseudomonas > Pseudomonas lactucae. The sequence continues at coordinate 143,196 of NZ_JAQQPT010000017.1, forward strand.
CGCTGCTAGCCTACGCGGCAAAGGTTGGACAGGGTAAGCTCGACGTAAAACAACCGGTCGCGGTAGGGATGGCAGTTACCTGCTGTAGTGGTCTAATGAAACCGGACACCCATTTAGGCGAGAATGCTCGCCAGATCGAGGTGTCAGATGACCAAACAACGCCGTTCCTTTTCTGCTGAATTCAAACGCGAGGCTGCCGACCTCGTGCTCAAGCAAAACTACAGTTACATCGAAGCCAGCCGTTCACTCGGCATTGGTGAGTCGGCATTGCGCCGCTGGGTTGACCAGATTCAGAAAGAACATAAAGGCATCACCCCGCAAAGCAAGGCACTGACTTCGGAACAGCAAAAAATTCAGGAGCTAGAAGCCCGGATTGCTCAGCTTGAGCGAGAGAAATCAATACTAAAAAAGGCTACCGCGCTCTTGATGTCGGAAGATCACGAGCGTTCGCGCTGATTGACCAGTTGAGCGCACATGAGCCGGTTGATTGGCTGTGCAAGGTGTTTGACGTCACTCGCTCGTGCTACTACGCCCAGCGCCTGCGGCGCCGCACGCCCGATGTTGAACGGCTTCGATTGCGTAGTCGCGTCAGTGAGCTGTTCTCGCAAAGTCGCAGCTCTGCGGGCAGTCGCAGCATCCTGTCGCTGATGCGTGAAAACGGTGAGCAACTCGGTCGATTCAAAGTGCGTAGCTTGATGCGCGAGCTTGATTTAGTCAGCAAACAACCCGGCTCCCATGCCTACAAACGAGCAACAGTAGAAAGACTGGATATCCCGAACACATTGAACCGCGAGTTCGACGTGCCAGCGCCCAATAAAGTCTGGTGCGGCGATATCACCTACATTTGGGCGCAAGGAAAGTGGCATTACCTGGCTGTCGTCCTGGATCTTTGTACGCGTCGGATCGTGGGCTGGGCGCTGTCGGAAAAGCCAGACGCTGAGTTGGTGATCAAAGCGCTGGATATGGCTTACGAGCAGCGTGGCAGGCCTTCGGATCTGCTATTGCACTCAGACCAAGGATCGCAATATGCAAGCCGACTCTTTCGGCAGCGGTTGTGGCGATACCGCATACGCCAAAGCATGAGTCGACGAGGAAACTGCTGGGATAACGCACCGATGGAGCGCGTATTTCGCAGCTTGAAAACAGAATGGATACCGACCGTGGGCTATCGAACTGCGCAGGAAGCACAGCGCGATATCAGCCATTTTTTGATGCATCGCTACAACTGGATTCGGCCTCATCAATTCAACGATGGGTTGGCACCAGCGCGGGCCGAGGAAAAACTTAACGTCGTGTCCGGGATTAGTTGACCACTACATGCCCCCCCCGTGAGGAGCTAACGCATACGGCTCCTCCCTAAGGTACGTGACGCGAAGCGTTCTTCTGGGTAGGGATGAGCGGTTCTGGGCCTTGGTATATAGAGGTCGGCAAGGCGTCCATATCGCGACCACTGAAGCCTGTTTCTCTGGCTACGACGTTTGAGGGCTTGACGCCATAAGCGGCAAATCGCAACTCGAAAACCATCAAGACGTAACAGGTTTCCTGGCACGGCGTGATAGTTGAAGTATCCCCCAACAACACTGCCAAGCCATCGGCCTTACCCATTCCCTATCCACACGAATTCCTTTGGCTATGTGCTGTGCTGATGCCGGAGAAATTACCACACCTAGATCCCCAATTTACCCACGCTGCCAGCATCCTTAGCAGCTTGCCACAATCATCAAAACTGAATGATGAATGTCGCCCCCCTTGGCGGCAGATCTTCGAAGAGCTATTTACTGGCTGCTGCTAGCTTTGGGTCTTTCAAAGTTTCTTCGCCCAGCGCCAGCATCACGCTAAGTAAAGTGAGACTGAAAACCGTAACAAGCGTACGAATTACATTCTCAGCGCTCAATGAGTCCGGTTCGACCCAGTGCCAAACCGTCAAAAATCCCAGTATCGCTCCTAGACCCGTTCTGCCTGCGGTCAAAAAACTTCCACCAATGTCACCTAAAAAAAGATGCACAGCGTCGAGCCAACGCTGATACCGAGCGGACATGAACCTCCACTTGTATTTAACAATTGCAGCCACCGCGAATGCTAAACACAGCCATGCGTAGTAGCCCATCAAAAAAGGTGCCGCGAGTAAAAGGTCCAGCATTGCCTTGAACTGTGCTGACGACTCTGAGTTTAACAGAACTGGCACTCCTCCCAACGCGAAGGCGAGTGCCAGCTCCCGGGATGCCCTCACAACAACGTGCAACTTTGGACGTGTTTTTTTAACCTTGAACATATAAACCCTCATCCCTCAGAACATCGTCGTCGGCAATTACCACGCTGGGTGAAAAAGCAGTCTTCTGCAGCAGCCAATCCTGTCCGGTAGAGCCATGCCGGCAGCGACGCTGTTTGCATGGCCTTTATAGCACCCAAAAGTCCCAGCCTATTCGTCCGCCGGGTGAATCCAGCAGCCGGGACTCTCACTATCGAAGAAATCTACTTCTACCCCGCCGAGGTCATCCTGGATGATCTGATGGGCCGTATTGCAGTAAGCCTGGCTGCCCCGAAATACTGAAACGGCCACACGCTGGATGCCACTGCCTCGCATTCGCTTGAGCAGGTGCCTGTCATGCTCCCCCAGTCCCCAGCCGAACAGAGTCAGCGATCTGCGTGGCGATGTGAGGACCTCCCGATAGACCGTGGACAGGTAATAGCTGCTACGGATTGAGTTGATTTTTTGCCCGGCGGTGCCCTCACTGACGAACAGAGGCACAACTTGTTCGCTACGCCACTGCCGCAGGATCGCTTCCAGCAGCCCATGGCCTGCAGCATGGATTTTGAACTCTTCCTCCACGTTATTACGGCTCAGAGCCAAGCTACCGTGGGGGTAGAAGACCAAGGTATTTTCGCGCTCGCCGTAAAGCGAACGGAATCGCCGCCAATCGTCGTCAAAACTGCCGTCGCGGAAGCAGTCCTTGAACTTGTGACCATCGTCGACGTTAAAGCCGTGCGCCATGGTCCAGTAGATCAGCAAGTCGTAGTTCAGCGAGAGGACCGTGTCGAACCCTTTAAGGTACTGGTACATGTTGGGCAGGTGTTGTGTGACCTGCTCGTACTCAGGGTGTACGCTGCGGACCGCCTGTATTAAGGAGTCTCGAACTCGCACATACGCCTGGTGCGTTCGCTCGTCAGGAATTTCAAGTGACCGGTTCACGTTGCTGGCCTGCCAGACCAGCCGCAGGACAAGCTCAAAATCGCTGGTTTCGAAGAAGTCGAACAGGCGCTGCACATCGCCGTCGAGCAACTCATTCTCGCGAGCATGCGTCAACAGAGAGCCATACGCGAAGGTCGGCGCAATCGCGATGCTCGCACCGTTGCCGAGCAAGATAGTGCCGCGACGGTAGTTGTTAGAAATTTCTGCCCACGGCAGGATGGGGAATGGCATACCGGCTCCGCTCTGGATGTTGTTGCGCGATGATAGCCGGACCCGGTGAACGTTTATCAGTGACCGCGTCAATAAAAGACGTGATCACCGAGCCGCGGCAAGAATTGAATGAGTGCACGGAAGGAAACTGTATGAGTGGGGAGTAGCTGTCGACCTGATTGCCGGATGCTGCTTTCCGCCACCGCCTGTTGTAGGTCGAAGGCGGCCGGCTGGGAGTAACAGCTAACCGCCTGCATGCGGTATCGGGTTTCATCAAATCACTACTCTGGCTCGTTCTGGCGACGTCAACTCAACTAGGCAGATGTACAGTTTTTGGTGAGAACCATGGACCAGGGGCAATACACCATAGTTGGAGGACTGGGCCTGGATAGCATTGACGTAGCCCACTCAATCATAAACAACTCGCCTAAGCCCGCGTACTTAAAGGGATTGGCAGTGATCGATACGTGCCTTTACCGTCTGTTTCACCGTCATTCGCGCGCAGCTTTGCTGGCGGGCGCTATGAAGCAATTTGCAAGGCGAGGACGCTAGCGACAACATGGTCGATCAACGAGAAGGATACAGAGAGCGAGGAGCCTTCGCCTGTTGGCTCACTTCAGGCATGCCAGATGTATCGCCTTTACTCGTCCTCCAGCTCCATCGCGCGCTTTTCGTCTGCCTGCCGATCTATGTTGTCCTTGGCGTGCTGAAGCAGCCCCCCGTACAGCCTATACGCTGGATCCATCCTGCTCATACCTTTGAGGGTCTTTTCTGCATGTTCCCTAAGTGCCAAATCCTCACTAAAGGGCTCTCCAGCCAGTCCAGATCTTCCGCCAGATACGGCGGATGACCATAAAGCTGAGGAGATATCTCTTACGGCCTTCTCGCTAATAAGCTCCGCCTGACTCAATAGCTCTCTAACAAAGGCCGCTTCCTGAATCACGAGCGACTGGTACGCACTTCGTAACGTGCTTGCGACAACATTTACGTGCGCTTGGCCGCCGCCTTTAATTAGCAACAGCAGCAAATCGAGCAGCTGCTGTTCATACTTACCGCAAAGACCCGAAACACACGCACCTATATCTATAGTCAGCTTCTCACCCACCTGACCATCCACGGCCCAGGTAAGAAGTTCTTGCAATAGGCGATGCCCATCACGATGCGCTAGAAGACCAAGCCCTGCACCACTACGATCCCTGCGCATTGATCTATACCCCAAGCAACGACCAACAGCTTGCAATCTACCCTTCATCATCTGAACCACGTCTGCCGGAACCACCTCAACAGCTTGCTTGAGAAACTCGATAACCCAATGATCATCAAGCTCAGGCATCCGCTCTAGCGCTCTCAAAAGAATTCGCCATTGGTCAAAACTGATACTTCCCGCGGGGAGGATGCTACGGCTCGACAAGAGCATGAAAAAATCATGGGTAGCCTGAGGAGAGACAACCATATCGGCGGTACAGATCATCTCTACCGCTAGCGCTGGATTACCCTTGGCAATCTGGCGCGCGATAGATGCAGAGTTGCGTAAAACAGAAGGGTCATTCGACTGAAAAATGCGTCGCAAAACCGGCAAATCAGCATCAGTGAAGAATCCATCGGCCTGACGTGCATATGCATCCGAAACTATTTCCCAAGCACACGCCGAATCAGCCCCTAACAAATCAGCGATAAGACCGTGACGGTTCTGATCTGCTATGAGGACGGCCAGAGCAGCCCCTGAAAAGTTATTCAAGGGCGACTGGGAGCTCGACTGTCTGGCCATGATCGCTTGAGCAAGATCTGCACGCCTCTGAAGCAAGCGGTTCACAAAAACATACGAACTCCCCCACCCGTTACCTGCGACGTGACCAATCTCACTGAGCCAATGATCCAAGAACTCATACAGATCCAGAGCATTGGGAAACTCGGCCGTAAGATCCGCTATCAAAGCGAGAGTCTCAGCTTCGTGGGCCTTGTACTCGAAAGACTCGTCACTATCCCACGTCTGATGCCCCCACGCGTCACCAATGAGCCTTACCAGTCGACTCGGCAGGTCACGACCCAACAGCCCAATTACAGCTCGCGCACTAGAACGGCATGCTTGATTCTCGTTATAGAAAGCATGCCAACTGACGGATATCGCTGTTTGAACCAGAACAGCCGGATGAACCGGAGCATTTTCGAGCACAAGATGCACGCGCTGAAGTAATTCAGCGTGAGCAAAGTCCCACGTTTCAAGATCTTCGCTGCCATGCATAGGGCCGCGAAGCGCCTCAGAAAGCAAACTGGAAGCAAGAAATGCCTTCCGGTGTGGGCCTTGCTCTATGGAGCTGACCATGACATCGATCACTCGCGCCCGTACGCTCTTGGCAAGCTCAAAATCCAGCTTGTATCGAGTAATTGTAAAACTCCGATTACTCGAAGTGACCTCCTCCATCTCAGTACCTAACGCCCCTTCTAATATAGTGAAAGGTGTGTAAGTCCCGGACAAGGCCACAGGGCGCTCCAGCAGTTCAGTAGCAAAAGCTACCACTTGCTCCACATAAGCCACTGGCTTGTTAGGTGAGAACTCAGCAAGTTCTCTCAGAATTCGTATTCCGTGGTTCGGATGCGAGTTCAACGCGCGGGCGTCTCCTCGCCCCGCCCGCCATAGCAACGCACACCCTTCTTCCAAAACTTCCGGGTTGAAGACAGCGTTGCGAATCATCCCGCATACGCCGCCGTCATCCCCATGACCTTCCTCTATAAGCCGCTCAGCGAAGTTGAGTGCCAGCCGCGGCTGATAGTAAGCCACGGCCTCGACGGCATGAACGTGCGGATTATGGTACTCCCCGTGCCATTGGAGCTTTCGTCCAATACTGGATAGCAATGTGCTGCCCTCTGGATCACCATTCCGCAAACGCCAGTCAAGACGCCCTAGGTTGACTAATAGATATTTCAGGTACTCAGAGTCAGCGAGCTCGAAAACACGCTCAACTTTGGGGGTTACGGATCCATCAATACCAATAAAGTTGCGCTGGATGACGGAGTCAGCCAGCAGGTCCGGAGCCAGCCGGTGACGAAGACCGCGCTTAAAGAGAACTCCCCCCTCACCGAGGAGACGAAGCAGGCGCTGAGCATCCTCATGCCCCAGCCCCTCAACCTCCTGCAAGATCCGGAGGAAAGCCGGATCATCGAACACCACAGGCTGCAGCAATGCGACCATCTGAAGAACGGCTTGAAGCTTGGGTACGTCCTGCCCAGTCACAATTTTGCCAGCAATAATATCTTCCAGCCTAGCAAGCACATGCTCCTGAAAGTTCTCGCTGTTGCCAATCAACGCCGGCGCTACATTCTCCTTGGCGACTATCTGAGCAGCTAGCACGGTCACAAGCGGCGTGGGGTATGTCAGTTCCGCAATGATATCTGCCGCCTCGATCGGCCCGCCCGAGGCTTGCAATACCTGCAAAGCAAGGATCTTTGCATCCTGCTTAGTACGCGGCCTCAACTCCACACTTGCTACCTGAGGGCTATCCATAGCTACAAGTGAGGCTTGATTACGAACCATAGCTCGACCGTATGGCCGCAATGAAATCAACAACCTTGCCCTGTTCTCTGCCACTGACGCATACCGCATCAACTGGGCAAGATCATCACGATCATGGGCATCGTCGATAATTAATAGCTTCGCATCGCCCCCCAACTCGTCTAAATGTTGTGCCTTGACATCTTCCGTCGGAGAAACAAAAAGAATACATATATCCGGCCGCGCCCCTCGCACCCTCTCAACAACCTCTCGTAGAAGTCGAGTCTTCCCGTTCCCCGGAGCCCCCAGAAGCATCGTAACCAGGAGATTGTCATCGAGAACATCTGCAGCCAGCCTTTCTAACTCTTCCTCCCTGCCTACTAAAGTCCAGGCATGATTAAAGAAGCGACCCTTATCCGTGAAACCCTTAAAGAACTCTTCGGCCCTCTGAAATGGCCCCGACTCCGGCTCACCAAGAAGTGCCTGGCGTTGCCCTCGAAAATAAATGTCGACCAAATCCCTTCGATCAACCATTGATAGCTCACGGAATTTTGCTGAGATATCTATCCGATCCCACAGCTCCCACCCATCATACTGAGCAATTGCCTGGCGGGCTTTAGGACTTGCGATATTGGAAAGCAACAGCACCTTGAGATCTGACACATAAGTGTGTTCGGCCACAGCATCGTGGACTTTTTGCGCCCCAAATTCTTCTACACGCTTGCATTGAAATGAATGCAGGAAAGTGCTCCCACGCACCTCAATATCGATACCGTATTGTTTGCTGCCATTACCACCAAAGCGATTTACTACGCCGGCACGACTACGGTAGTACCGGTGAAGAAAATCAGCACTAAAGTTTTCGAAGCTGTCAGGTCGCAAAGAATGCACTGGAAGCGGAACGTCATAGGTCGGCGCACCTTCAGGCTGACCGCTGACTGGAGCAGGCTGTACATATCCAGCAGCGGCAGCCATAACGCTCAACTCCGCCTCTAGAAGAGCAGCGAGGCGAGGCAGCTCTTCCGCCCTCGGACGGGACGCACCCTTCTCCCAGCGACTAACCGTCTGCTGAGTGAGGCCTGCACTGGTAGAAAACTCCTTTTGCTTCCACCCCTTAGCGTTTCTGAGGGTAACAATGAGCGCTGCGAACTCGGGATACTTGACCATGCCACCCTCCAAAATTCAAAAACACATTAATTGTGTTTCAGAATAATCTAGAATGTGAAAACGTCAAGATCACCTAGGATACGGCCCGGCTGAATATTAACTCAGGTGCTCCTGGTGAGCCCTATGACCCATACGGTACGCTAGCTACAGATACCGCTGATCAAAGGGAGGGGGCATGGCATCGGCAAGACAGGATTTTGAGCGCTTCGTGCACTGGATTTACCAGCCAGATAGGCAAGTTCCCGGCGGCGTGCGCCGCCTGGCTACTTTGGCCCTTGCTAACTTTGACGAATTGGCGGAAACCTCACGACAACGAAGCCAGCGCTCCAGCTTTCTAGTAGGCCTAATGCGGCGAGAGCTTGATGGTACGGTTGAGGCGCCTCCAGCCGACGTCGCTGAAGCAAACGCAGGCGTCTGGCCATGGGTTAGGTTGCGTCACCTGACGCTCGGTCCATTTAGAGGATTCCGAGCACCTGAGCCTTTCGACCTAACAAAGCAGATCATCCTTTTCTACGGCCCCAATGGCAGCGGAAAAACCAGCCTTTGCGAAGGATTGGAATATGCCCTTCTTGGGGATGTCGAAGAGGCCGGCAACAAGCGTATTGCGGCAAGGACGTATCTGGCAAATGTCCACGACAGACGATTCGATCCGCCAGTTCTGAAGGCTACGGATCAACAAGGACGCGAGGTCGACGTTGCTGCAAATCTCGACGCCTACCGCTTCTGTTTTATAGAAAAAAACCGAATCGACGCATTCTCAAGAATCGCTGCCCGGCCTAATGCTCAGCGAGCCGAACTGATTGCCACACTCTTTGGTATGGACCAGTTCAATGAATTCGTAGGCCACTTCAACGAGACCATCGACGGACAGCTTGTTCTGGTCGCAGAACTACAAACCACCTTGACGATGCGCCGGAACGCGCTGAAGGCAGACCAAGCAACCGTTAATGGAGAAGCTGCCTCCCAGCAAGTGCTGGACGAAGAGGAATCCTCTCTAGCCAAGGAGTACGCAGTTGAACTCACTTATCAAACCCTGAAGGGCTTGATTGGTACAGGGGAATCTCCGGGACGTCTCCAAGAGCTTGATGGCATCCTGGAAGCGGTTCCACCGAGTGTTCTTGGTGTCACACGACAAGGTCTCCAGGATGCTTTCGCAGAGGCACACCAGTGCTCCCAGGAGCTTGATGCGGTTATCGATTCTCTTCGGGCGAAGAGCGACCAAGTGTCCTTCAAGGCACTGTACAACTCTGTTCTCGCCTTGCAGCAGACTGTTGGAGACCGCTGCCCCGCTTGCGACACACCATTGAACGGTGACGCTCATGTTGCCGCAGATCCGTTTAAGAAGGCAGTCGACGGCTTGCAGCAGCTTGAAGAGCTGGGTGCCCTTCAAGAGCAACAGCAGACCATTGACGTAAAACTTGGCCAAGCATCTCGCGCGTTGCGGCAGATGTTCTCCCCCCTCAGCGCGTTCATAACTGCTCACCAAGAAGAGGAATCAGTAGTCGGTCGATGGGCTCTGCAACTCCCCGCGGAGCCTGTCGGTCGTTGGTGGACAGATATCTATCCCCAGCCCCCCGCAGGCCAGCGCGGAATGCCTTCGCTGGATGAGATCCTCGGCGTAGTAGACCGCATGACCGCGCAAGACGAGGCGTCAAGGACGGCTCAGCGAGATCGACAACCGCACATCGATGAACGTCGGCGACTCAACGATTTCCAGCTAAAGGTGCAAGCGCAAGATCTCAAGCGGCAACAACTGCAAGCGGATATCGAAGCAGCACGTAACCGCATCAAAGCATTCGACGAAACAAATGCTGGGTTGATCGCACAAGCGGAGCAGGAGAGACTAGATATCGCCCGCGACAGGCCGTACAAGACCGCCTACGACAGATTTCTCGAAGTACTTAGATCTTATAGAGATCAACTCCCTGGTCAGCTAATGGCTGGGCTGAATGACGCTGCCAGAGACCTCTATAACGCGTTCAATCGCAATGATCGCGACGAGGACAAGCTATCAGCGCTGCATCTCCCTTTGACTGGCGAAGAAAAGATCGAAATCAGCTTCCGGGGAAACCCTGGGCTCCGCGTCGATGCGCTCCACGTTCTGAGCGAGGGGCATATACGCTGTCTCGGCCTTGCCATTTTGATGACCAAAGCGAAGAGCATCGGCTGCCCAGTTATCGTTTTCGACGATGCCATCAATGCCATCGACCATGACCATCGAGGCGGAATCCGAGAGGCGATCTTTGAGGGCGACCACTTCGCTCAAATCCAACTAATCGTCACCTGTCACAGCAACGAGTTCATTAAAGACATCCAACAACACCTTCCTGCCCGTCGCAGAAATGCGTGCCAGGTCTACCTGTTCCGACATCACGATGGCAACTATCAACCGAGAGTTACCGGCAACGTACCGAGCGCGAATTATATTGCCAAGGCCAGGGCAGCAAGGGAAGCGCTCAACGACCGAGATGCGCTCGCTGCTTCTCGCCAAGCCTTGGAGATGCTGAGCGAGAAAGTTTGGCGGTGGCTTGGAAGTCATGGCCAAGGCGTGTTGAATCTGATGTTGGCTGGCGTCGGTGCCGAGCCTGCGTTGAGAAATCTATGCGAAGCGTTGGTCAAGAAATTGGGAGATGCCCAGACCTTCCACCATGCGAACAGAGAGCCACTTCTTGCTGCGTATGGCCGCATTTTGGGTATTCCAGTCAATAATCTTGTCTGGACCTACCTGAACAAAGGCACTCATGAGGAGGCAGACCGCGATGACTTTGACGGGGAACTTGTCGAGGTCGTTGTCCAAACTCTTGAGGAGCTAGACCGCTTAGATCTGCGAGGCGGACGCTAGCATTCGTTGCGGCGTACGCTTGATCTCGGCTGGGAGTAGCATTAACTTCAAATATAGGGGCGAGTGCACAGGCACGCTCCTTTATCAATAGACTTCTCCCAACAGATATTACGGCTAGCAGCGTAAGCAGCTAGCCGCAATATCTGTCGTTGAGCTATGACACACCGGACACCGAATGTGATTTGGTGTCCTACCAGGCGCTTGGTGCCCTGCCCTAGGCGACCAATCATCCAGGCATCCCTCGTGCAAGCCGAGTCTGACGTGCATTGAAAGCCATCGACGACCACCCTGCTCCGCCTCAGAGATCGCCAATCTCGATCGCCCGCATATCCCGCGCTACTGGGGGCAAAACTGGGGGCACATTTGAATTTTTTCCGCCTGAAAACACCGTCCTAGAGCCAAGTCAAAATGTTTTTTGGGGACCCCGATAGCTTGTAACTGAATTCCACAGAATCCAAAAAAGCTTTAGTAAAAATAGGTTATTCGATTTCGAATCCAGAGCCGTCCGTCTAAATCCAGTGGGTTCCGGGGCTTTGCACGAGATCATGCGGGCTCCTTGTGATGGACGGACTGTCGAGAGCCGACAGCCTACTATCCGGAAACCTGCGGTTTACTTGCCCAGAATGTTCTTCAACGCAGCGGTATGGCCGGCCGGGTCGTTTACGCTGGACATCACTTCGATGATGGTGATGTTCTGATCGCTCATCGTCATCAACGAAGCCACCAGTAGTTTCAGGCCGTTGAAATCGTCGGTGCCGTCCAGGCGGTACATCTTCAAGCCGTTCACTTGAATGGTCGTCTCTCCAGTCATGCGAAAGTTGGGTGACGCGGCCTGCTGCTTTTCCTTCAAGGTATCCACGCCAAGGCGAAACGCAGCGTCCGGGGTGGTGCCCGATGTCGGCGCCGGACCTTCGGTAACGATGATGGCCCGCTCGCTTGTCGGATCGAAGTACATCGTGCCGCCGTGCTCGCTGTTCAAGGTACGGGCCTCGACGCCTTTCAGCACGAACTTCAGCTTGCCGCCTGCCAGGGACACCGATTGCGCATCCGATGCCGCCGTAGCGGTATTTTCAGGCGCAACAGCAACTGCCATGGTGGCCGCGCCACTCAAGGCAGCAAGCACGCACAAGGAACGGGTCCAGCCCAACAGCAAATGCTTCGACATTGATAACGCCTTTGTTTTCAGGCCGGCGAATACCGACGGCCTATCGGGCGAACAGACTAGCTTACTTGCCTGCTCACTTGCCCAGTGATGTTGTTCACAGCCGCAGCGTGTCGCTTTTATTTGCGGTCAGCATGGGATTGATATCCTTCGCGAGAGCGCTCGGGCGTCATGACACAAGGAGCGTGCTTCACGCAGATCAATCTCAGGATAGGTGCCCAAGGAGAGATCGTTGGCGCGTCAAGCGACCTGGAACAAAGCGTCGTTCGGCAGCCATATTTTCAGGTTAGGCCCGTCAAAATGATTAACAGTCATTTGCTGGCTGTTAGTCGCAACGGGGCCATGGAAGAACGAGTTGGATATATAGGGTTGCTGCATAGCGTGAGCCGCGTGAGTGCAGCACGCAACGAAAGTTAGTCGGGTTGGATTGGGTTGTCAAAGCGTGGCAAAGCAATGTCTTGTAGGAAAAGGAGGCGTTCGCTGTCAGCTATCGAGCAACCTTTATGCCTCACTTAACTTCCTGACCAACGTAGCTGCCATTAGCTTCAACGTTCTGCTCTCTGCCTCAACCCCCTCATCTAGAGCGCGTACAACCTGCGCCCTGTCAAGAATGTAGCCAGCCAAAAAAACTGACTCAATTGATTCAATTGCGTGAATTACAACAGACTCCCCTCCAGCTTTTAGAAGCGTTAGCAAAACGCGCAACGCCCGCTCATCATTCGAGTCACCGAGAGACTCCGCGCACCGACCTCGCCAGACTTCAGACTTCGCCAGAAGAGCAGATTCAAGTTCATTCCAGCTTGAATTATCAAACTGAGAGATTTTGGAGGCCGCGATATCAATTCCTACATCCGACCAGTAATCGTCAGACCCTGTCGAATCAAGCAAAAATTCATATTCTTCAAACATATTTCACCCATCAGAATTTCGTCGAATCCGTGCAGCCTCTGCCTCAAGTGTAGCCAGCACTAACGCGGTCCCCAACATTAATGAGCTCAATTTTAATCCCGCTAATTGTCGTTTGATGCAACGAGGCGCCATCGGCCCTAGCCTCAAGCGCGGGGCCATTTCCAATAGCTCGAACGGCATCCATCGTTTGCGCATCCGACAAGGTCAAGCACGGCAGGCATAGAATGCGTCCAACTTTTCGGGGTCAGATCATTTTTAGGTGGACACCTTCGCCTCAAGCGACGGTGTCAGGAAGGTGTGTTGCCTGGACGGTTACAAAATACCGGAGCAAGAGTGCGCCGGATATCAGCCAAAGCAAAACGCCTGCTGATTAAGACTTTGGCAAAACCGAAAGTACTGCTTTAAAAATATGAGTTCCATCATCAACGGCTGATGATGCCTCATATATTGCTCCGGTAGCAGCCATAAGCGAATCCTCTCCACCAGCTAAGGACAGCGCCGATACAGCGCGAGCTTGGCTAAACAGCTGAAGGCCTTCTACATTTAAGCTTTGACCTTCGTCTAGGCTGTCTTGCAAGTCAAAATACTTCTCATCTAACTATGCAGCTAAAACATCTAGTCCAGAAACCTGATCAGTCGTGAGTTGATTACCAGATTGTAGATACCTAAGAGATTCGGCAACAATAGACTCTTCTGGGCAGGCCTGTAAAGCAAGTTCGCAAGCCACTTTTACAGCACGCTTTCGTTGTTTCTCATTGACTACCTTAAGTTTTTCTACAAGGCTTTTCTCAATCATTTCTAAACGCATAATTATTGTTTAGTCTCTGGCAGTGATTTTAATGGCGCGGACACATCCTGTGCGCCATTTAAACTACGACTGCCAGAATGTCAGACAGACGCCATATTCATCGAGAAGATCGTCAGCAATTTCAAACTGAAATATCTTCTCTGGAAAGGCATCGAATAACGCGCGCTTCCAATATCTAGTGATCTGCTCAGCAAATAAATGACAAAGACGATAATCTTCTTCCGACAGGCCCACTTTAAATACGGGTCGGCCCGGTGCATCCTCCCACTTTGAAAAGAACTGATTTATTGAAAAAGTATTTCTGTATCGTTCAACGTCTCTACGCGACGTACTTTGTTCCAACACACTAGATTCGGTCTCAACCAGCCCGCTCAAATGAAATTTTTTCGGATCGTATTGCTGAGCGTTAGGCAGCCAGAAAATGTGACCATTGTCCTCAATAAAATCAGGAGAGAGCAAACCCAGAACAGAAATTGCCTGTTCCAATGAAACCAAGTGCCCTACATATGAAAAAAACTCCCCGGAGCCAATATCTGAAACAAACAGACTCAACGACTCTTTAGAAATATTACCCTGATAAACTTTCATCATTTCAACCCTAAGCTATCGAGAACCGACTGAGGAACTTTTCCCTCAAAAAATTTTGTATCACTTCCCTTCTTGGGGAAATATGTTCCATTCGGAGCTTGGTTCCATTCGACCACCTTAATCCGAGAGCTAGACACATCATATAGTGCACGCCCCTCAGGACCGTAGACAACAACATGCCCATTTCCAAGATTCGCATAAGAATCGGGAGTTTGCCCTTGCAACGGATACTGAACACCACCACGCGTTCCCGTGACCGTCACATTCGTTTCCCTGAGTCCCTTGGTATAATCTAAATCAATAGCATTACCGGCAGAATCCGTAATGAACCTGGGTGTATTTGTAGCGTTAGTAGTTGCTTTTGGACCAGAACCATTCTCGCTATACATATTCCCCGGGTCAAGGCGGTGCTCAGGCGTTACGTATTTCCCATCATCCCGCTGCCCATCCAGCTGGGTTCCTCCGGTATTGATCGCGGGGTTAACAGCGCTACCAGTAGCGAAACCACCACTGCTCGGATGCTCGATAAGAACGTTGATGATTGGCGTGATATATACCAGATTTTCAGGATCGAGCTGGTGAGCCGGAAATTGTGTTCCAAGCAAAAGCTCCCACAGAGCAATGGAAGTCCTGATCTGTTTCTCGCCTTCCTTGCCGAGCTTCGCACCTTCAGCAACTAGAGCATTGGCAGCAATGCGTGTTTTTTCCTGTACCGTTGCGTCTGAAGCTACCAAAACAGCACCGACAGTCACTACGACAGCATCAGCCGCCATAATAGGAACCGCCACAAAGTTTTTCGCGCCAGTTTCAGGCCCATTCAAGCTCTTCAACAAGCTAATGATGCTCAAAACTTTGTTAGGATCATCCCCTGCAATCTGAGTGAGCTTATCAATCAGCGCTTGGTTTTCAGGTGCCTGTTCTTTTCCAGTGATTCCCCCTATCGCTTTAGTGATCAGCGCTGCGCGATCTTCCGCATGACGACTACTTAACTGCCTAAATAAAGCCTTGCCGAGCATCTCTTTGGAGACGTCATCAAGATTCGTCCCTACGGTAATCTGCGCACCCGCACCAAACAGATCCAGCAATTTGTGAATGGTTTCCTCTGTTTGGTCCCCATATTTATTAGCATCCGTTTTCCATTGCCCAATGACTGCTGTTGGGTTAGTCACCGCCGTCAACGAAGAGTCGCTGATGTAAAGGTCCGTACGCTTTTCTTTGTCTTTCGTTACTTCGAATGCTTTTTCCACGTCTCGATTGAGACCTGCAATAGCGGAACCCGCATCGGAAGCTTCGCGAACAATGACCTCTCCCGCCCCAACCGTTGCACGGACCGATTGCTCGCGCTCCTTGTCGTATTTCCAGCCTGAAGCGCTCCAACCTGTATCACCTGCCTTTCCCTTACCCACTTGACTCGGGTCTTGAGTGGTGCTCTGACCGCTTTTATAGGTCCCACCGACGTTCAGGTAATAACCATGCTCAGTATCTTTGCCAGCGATGTCATTGAACCCGAGTGCGCCTGTATCCAGTTTAAGATTACCGGTTTCATTAGACCACTACACTCCAAGTACTACGAGATACTCAAAGGCAATCATCAAAATCGTATCGCACAGCGTCTGGGCGTCTCGAACACCAGGACACTCAAGCTTTGGCTGCAAGAAATTAACACCCTTCGAAATCGCTGTGCACATCACAGTCGTATTTGGAACCAGGTTTCAGCGAATGCCCTCCCTGACCTTCCTGCAGAGCCATACTTCCAAACGTTGAATTTGGATCACAGCGCACTCACTCGTCTTTATGGACAGATCGCTATCATCTGGTTCCTGGTACAACGCATCGGACCAAGCTCAGACTGGATCCGACATGTAGCGGATGTCATAGATTCCAAACCTAACCTTCCTGGGTGCCCGTTCGGGTCCCTTGGGCTTCCGTCTGAAGATGGTTTTCCGCGGCACTTGTTCGGCATCTGAAATCCTGTCTTTTTCGTCCGGTGTCAGCAATAACAAGCACCATCACACGCCTCATGCGATAGGGCATAGAACGAGAACAGCGACGCCTGACTATCCAGATGGATGAACAGGGTGCGGCCTCTGCATCGGCCCCAAATCAGCCCAGATTGACGCCAACCGTGGTTTTACCCGGCCCGCCTTTGGTTGAAACGACTGCAGCGACTTTCATGATATTTACCTCCGAATCATAGGATTAGAGATGCATTCATGCGGGTCACGCTATGCGCTTTGATCGCCCCGAGAAATTCAGGAAAAAAAGCCTGCATCGCTGCAGGCTTTTCCCTATCTGGCTCCACGACCTGGACTCGAACCAGGGACCCAATGATTAACAGTCATTTGCTGGCTGTTAGTCGCAACGGTGTCATGGACGAACGTGATGGAGATAGAGGGTTGCCACCAGCCTTCAGCAGGAGGTGGGCAAGTTTCATTTGTAATCATGGGCGGCACGGTGAGTGAGCGCCCTCTTGCAGCGTGATCTTGTCGAATACACGGCAGCCGGTGCCGTCAGCGGTGTATTTCAACGCCCGCTGACGGGCCACCATTCATGCGTGCGTGAGATACCAACGCCAGTCCTGCTCCCCGACTTCAGCATTGAATTGACGGAACTCGCGCCACTTGATCGCCAAAAACACCTTCAGGAATTCGGCACCCAGCGCCTCATGTGCCCAGGTTGAACGTTGCAGTGCCTGCAACGCTGTCAGCCAGTCGGTGGGGAGGAAATCAGTCGCCTGTTCGTAGCCATTGCCCTCAATCGCCGCGCCGGGATCGCTTTGATGAGTGATTCCGTGGTGAATGCCCGCGAGCACCGCGGCGGCGGCGAGATAGGGGTTGGCATCGGCGCCGCAAATGCGGTGTTCGATATGCCGACTGATCGCGGGGCCGCCGGGCACACGGAACGACACCGTACGGTTGTTGACGCCCCAACTTTTGGCCAGTGGCGCGTAACTGCCGCTCTGGAACCGGCGATAGGAGTTGGCATGCGGGCAAAATAGCGCCAGCGCGTCAAACAAAGTTGCCATCATCCCGCCGACGGAGTGCCGCAACAGTGGCGTGCCCTGCGGCTCTTCGCTCGCATACAAGTTGTTCCCCTCCTCGTCCGCCAGGCTGACGTGCAGATGCATACCGCTACCGGCCTGATCACTGAATGGCTTGGCCATGAAGCACGCTTGCAGCCCGTGTTTGTTGGCCACTCCTTTGACCAGGCGCTTGTAGCGTACGCCTTCATCGATGGCCTGGAGTGCATCGAAACGATGTTCCAGCGTCAACTCGAGCTGGCCCGGAGCGTACTCGGAGATCGCCGTACGTACCGGCAGCCCTTGCAGCGCGCACGCCGCGTAGAGGTCATCAAGGAACGGTTGAAGCTGCTCCAACTCGTAGACCCCATACACCTGCGGAGCAACCGGGCGCACGCCATTGGTTTGCAGCGCCGGCTGCGGCCGGCCGTTGACGTCGCGTTGCCGGTCCAGCAGGTAAAACTCCAACTCAACCGCCATGACCGGATGGAATCCATCGGCTTTTAGCCGTTCGATGGTGTTCACCAGGACATGGCGCGGGTCGGCGGGCGCGGCGGGAAGACCTTGGGTCGGGTGCAGGCTCACCTGCACTTGACCGGTGGGATGGCTGCGCCAGGGTTGCAGGGTCAGGCTTCCCGGCAAGGGGTAAGTCCAGCAATCCGCATCAGCGACGTCCCAGACCAGGCCAGTCTCGTCTACGTCCTCGCCCTGCACGGTCAAGGCGAGAATGGAACTTGGCAGTGGCCGACCATTCTCGTAGATGGCCAGTAGCTCGTCGCGATGCAACAGCTTGCCCCGTGGAACACCGTTCGCATCGATTAGGAACAGCTCGATGCTCAGCACTTCAGGGTGGGCGGCCAGGTAATCCTGGGCTTCTTTTTTATCGGCAAATTGCATGTCAAACCTCTTAGCGCTCATTCAAGCGGCTGGCAGTATTTAAGAACAATGGCGTTTTCAGACATGCCGTTATGAAGAGATAACCCGCGCGCCAGGTATGGCAAGCAACGCAGTCAGCGCGCTATCCAACTCACCGATCAGCCTGTCGATATCGGCATCACTTGTTTGTGGACAGCACAGGGTCATGTTGTGAAAAGGCGTGATCAGGATGCCGCGATTGATCAAGTAGAGATGCAGGGCCATTTGAAGGCTGTCGTGAAACGCCGCCTCGGCTTGCGCACCGGTCCTGGGCGAGGTGGCACAGAATTGAAACTCACAACGCGCGCCCAACTCGGTGACTGACCAGTTCAGTTGGTGCCGTTTGAACAACGCTCGCAATCCCTGGGCCAGGCGCGAGGCCAGGGGCAGCATGTGCTGGTAGGCCGACGCTGTCATGACCTCTTCGAGGCTGGCGCGCATGCAACGCATCGCCAGTGCATTGGCGGACAGCGTCGTTCCCATACCGCTGTGGCCATGCCCGCCGCCCTCTGCGCTGACGGTCTTCTGTGCGTCTTGCATGGCCGAGGCAACGTGCTCGGTCATGCCGAACACAGCGCAAGGCACGCCACCTGCGATGGGCTTGCCCACCACGAAAAAGTCGGGCTCCAACGCCCATTGGCGCGTGCATCCACCGATGCCGGTGGAAATAGTGTGGGTTTCATCAATGATCAGCAGGCTGCCATATTGACGGGTCAGCTCTCGGCACTTTTGCATGAAACCCGGATCGGGCAGGACCATGCCAATGTTCGTCATCGCCGGCTCGCACATCAGTGCGCATACATCGCCCTGGGCTAGAGCAGCCTCCAGCGCGGCAACATCGTTGAAGGGGATGGATCGACTGTATTGGGTCAGATCGTAGGCTTGGCCCACAAGGCCTGAACGGTGCACTGTTTTGCCGTTGCGGCAGCGCACCATGACGTCATCCACGGTGCCGTGATAGCAGCCGTCGAACACCAGCAAGACATTGCGTTGGGTAATAGCCCGCGCCCAGCGCAACACATAACGGTTGGCATCAGTCGCAGTAGCGGTCACCTGCCAGTAAGGCAGCTCGAATCGCTGAGCCAGCAACTCGCTGCAGACCACCGCGTCTTCGCCCGGCAGCATCGTGGTCAAGCCGTTATTGGCCTGTTCGGTGATGGCGCGGACGATAGGATCAGGTGAATGACCAAACATGGTGCCGGTGTCGCCCAGGCAAAAGTCTATGTATTCGTGACCGTCAACATCGGTGAAGCGTGCCCCTTTGGCACGCTGGACGAAGAGCGGCGAAGGCATCGACCAATCGCTCATCCAGTGCATGGGCACACCGTTGAACAGATTCGCCTCGGCACGCTTGGCCAGCGCCATGGACGTTGGATTGTTTTGTATAAAACGGGCACGTTCGGAGGCGGCAAAAGCAGCAATTGCTGATTCACTAATTCCACTTTTCAACATGATCAAAACCCTATGTCAGTTATCAAATCAATTAACCATCGATGATTGACGGGCGGCCGAATACGCTTCAGTGAACTTACCTATTTTTTGATAGGTCGCACTTTTATAAAGCGTGGTATATAGCCGCGCCTTCCCCAGGAACTTTCGTTAATCGTGTGGGAGCGTATTCAAACTTAATAGTCAGCTTGAGGGGCTTTGTTCTCGATCAGGCAGTTGCCGCCATCCACCACAATAACTTCACCGGTGATGTAACTGGATTCAGGCGATGCCAAAAAGGCAACCGCCGCGGCCACTTCTCGGGGATTGCCCGCCCGCCCCATCGGCGTGAAGCGCCCCGCCTGCGCTTCAACGGGCGTCGTTGAACCGGTGGCGATCCATCCGGGAGCCACGCTGTTTACAGTGACTCCCTGCCTGGCGACTTCCAGTGCAAGCCCCATGCTCATGCCTATCATTGCAGCCTTGGCGGCGCTGTAAGCAGCTTCGCCTGGATTGCTGCCTCGGGTTCCCGCAGTGGAACTGATGTTGACGATGCGCCCGTAATTTCGCGCCTTCATACCGGGCAACACGGCTCGGGTCAGCAGAAAGGCAGTGGTCAGGTTTCTGGCCAGTGAAAGGTTCCAGTCATGCAGTTCCATCGTCGCCAATTCCGAGAAAATCTCAGGGCTGCCCTGCATGGACATGCCCGCATTGTTCACCAGAATATCAACCCGCCCCCAGACTGACTCGACCCATAGGCTGAAGTCACGCACCTGACTTTGATCGGTGAGATCAGTTGGCCGGCCTTCAACTTCAAACCCTTCATGGCGCAGTTCTTCAACCCGGTCCGCGATGCGCTTGCTACTGGCAGTGATGATCAACTTCGCCCCGGATGCACCTAGTCTGCGAGCAATAGCCATACCGATCCCGGAGTCACTCCCGGCACCACTGACAAGTGCCACATGCCCCTTCAATTCTTGACCCAACATGGTGTGCCCCACGTATTTAATTTGAAAGAGAGTGGAAACTAGGCCAATAAACCTGATAAATAAAGACGACCATTATCAGAAAAACTGACGACCACCATGGCGTTTACCAGCGAGTCCCTTAAGCTCTTCCTCTGCGTCATGGACAGCGGCTCTTTTTCCGCCGCGGCTCGAAAATTAGGCCGGGTCCCCTCGGCCATCAACATGGCGGTGTCGCAGCTTGAAGCCGAGCTGGATTTGTTGCTTTTTGACCGATCAACCCGCAAAGCCATTCCTACGCCAGCCGCCAAGGCACTCGAGCCCCAGGCACGACAGGTCGCCAGCCAGCTGAACCTGCTGGACGCCCATGCGCTGCAGCTTCATCAGGGGTTGGAGGGGCGCCTGGTCCTTGCGATGGCGCCGGAGTTGCAAACAGGCATCTGGAATCGTCCGCTGTCCATTATCGCCAGGGAGTTTCCCACGCTGGAGATCGAGATTCGCTCCGCGTCGCACCCCGAGGCCATGCGCATGCTCCATGAAGGGCGTGTGCAATTGGCGCTTGGGTTCGAACGACCAGGGCTTGACGAGCGCGAGACGTTTCTTGAGGCGGGGAGCCAGTTGCTGGTCGCGGTTGCTGCTCCAGATCATCCCGCGGCCGCCGGCAAAAAAAGCCCATTGAGTGAGGAGCAACTGGTCAATGTTCGGCAGATCATCGTTGCGACCGGAGGACCTGCAGATTCCGACCCACGTGTTGTGCTGTCGCGGCGGATCTGGCACAGCGACAATTATCTGGCCACTCTGGACCTGGTGCAGCAAGGATTGGGTTGGGCTTATCTTCCACAGCCGCTGGTACAACCTCTTCTCACGTCGGGCGCATTGACGGAGGTGGTGTTTGACTACATGCCGAGTCAGATGCGGTTATGGGTCGATATCATTTGGGTAAAAAACCGACCGCTGGGGCTGGGCGCGCGGCGTTACCTGAGCCTGATGCGCGAAATGGCCGAGGGCGAACCTCGGCGTGTTTGACGAGTAAAAATGAATGGCCGCTCTGCGCGGCCATCGCCTTCGGGTGGGCAGGCGCTTACCAAGCCGCGATATGCGAATCCGCCCGTGGCTCAGTGCCTCCGCACAACACGCCGGTGACCGGGTCACGCAGGATGATCTGCCCTCGCCCGTAGTCGGTCAGGTCGCTGTCGGTCCGCACCTTGTGCCCGCGCCGCGCCAACGCATTGACCAGGTCCCGTGAAGCACCGTGTTCGATGCCGACGTTCATGTCGCCCAGCCATTGCCAGCGCGGTGCGTCCAACGCCGCCTGCGGGTTGAGACCGAAGTCCACCAGGTTCATCACCATCTGCACATGGCCCTGAGGCTGCATATAGCCACCCATTACGCCGAACGGTCCAAGCGCCTTGCCGTCTTTGCTGAGAAAGCCCGGGATGATGGTGTGGAAGGTTTTCTTGCCCGGTGCCAGGCAGTTGGCGTGAGCCTCATCGAGGCTGAATTCCTGCCCGCGATTCTGCAGGGCGATGCCGCTGTCGGGCAGCACCACGCCGGAGCCGAAGCCGTGATAGTTGCTCTGGATAAACGAAACCATATTGCCTTCGGCGTCCGCCGTGGCCAGGTACACCGTGCCGCTGGCATGGGGATCGCCAGGCTTGGGTGGCTGGGCCTGCTCGCCGATCTGGCCACGGCGGCGGGTGCTGTAGTCGTCGCTGAGCAGGTCGGCCACCGCCACGCGCATGTGCGCCGGGTCGGTGATGTAGTGCAGGCCGTCGCTGTAGGCGAGCTTCATCGCCTCCAGCTGGCGGTGCCAGGTCTGCTGGCTGTCGCGGTGATCGAAGTTGAAGCCTTCAAGAATCTTCAGCGCCATCAGGGCGACCAGACCCTGGCCGCTGGGCGGGATTTCCCAGACATCCACGCCACGGTAATTGATGTGGATCGGCTCGACCCACTGCGCACGGTAATCCTTGAGATCACTGGCGCGCAGGTAGCCGCCGCTGGCGCGCGAATGCGCGTCCAGGCGCTCGGCCAGGGCGCCGCGATACAGGCTTTCGCAGCAGGTGGCGGCCAGCTCTTCCAGCGTGCGGGCCTGGGCCGGGTTGCGGAAGATCTCACCCGCTTGAGGCGCGCGTCCGTCGATCAGGAAGGTGTCGAACCAGGCTTGCAGCACCTCATCGCGGTGCGGGCCGAATTCGTTCAAGGATATCTGCCATTGATGGGCAACCACCGGCGACAACGGGAACCCGTCGCGCGCCAGGCTGATGGCCGGTTGCAGCACGTCGGCAAACGGCAATTTACCGAAGCGTTTCGACAACTCGGCCCACGCCGACGGGCAACCCGGCACCGTGACCGGGGTCCAGCCGTACAGCGGCATCTGTGAGTGACCCGCCGCCTTGACCGCCTCGATACTCAAGGCCGCCGGCGCGTGGCCATTGCCATTCAGGCCATGCAACTGGCCCCTGCACCACACCAAGGCAAACGCGTCGCCGCCCAGGCCGCAACCGGTGGGTTCTACGACGGTGAGGGCCGCCGCCGTGGCAATCGCGGCGTCGATGGCATTGCCGCCCTTCTGCATGATCTGGATGCCGGCCTGGGCCGCCAGCGGCTGCGATGCCGCGACCATGCCGCGACGGGCGAACGCGCTCTGGCGTTGCGACGGATAGGGGTACTCGTGAGCGGAGAATTTCAACATGGCAAAGGCTCTTCAAAAAAGGTCATAGCACGCGGCTGAGAAACGCCCGGGTACGTGGATGGCTGGGGTGGCTGAAAATCTGCTCCGGCGGCCCCTGCTCGATCAACTCGCCCTGATCGAGCACCACCACGCGGTCGGCCACTTCGCGGGCAAAGCCCATTTCATGGGTGACCACCACCATGGTCATGCCCTCCTCGGCCAACTCCTTCATCACCTGCAGGACCTCGCCGACGGTTTCCGGGTCGAGGGCGCTGGTGGGCTCGTCGAACAGCATGGCCTGGGGCTTCATCGCCAGCGCACGGGCAATCGCCACCCGTTGCTGCTGGCCACCGGAAAGCATCGACGGGTAGTGGCCGGCCTTGTCCGCCAGACCGACCCGCGCCAGCAAACCACGCGCCTGCTCCAGCGCTTCGGCACGCGAAACGCCGAGTACCTGGATCGGCGCTTCGATGATGTTTTCCAACGCGGTCATATGGGGGAACAGGTTGAAGCGCTGGAACACCATGCCGATGTCACGGCGCTGGCGGGCGATGTTGCGCTCCGAGTCGCGTACCAGGCTGCCGTCGCTGCGTTCGCGATAGCCCATGGCGCGGCCGTTGACGCGGATGCGCCCGCCCTGGATGTCTTCAAGCAAATTGATGCAGCGGATAAAGGTGGTCTTTCCGGAGCCGGAGGCGCCGATCAGCACCACCACTTCGCCGCGCCGCACTTGCAGGGAGATGCCCTTGAGGATCTGCAACTCGCCGAACGACTTCTGGATATCCTGTGCGTCAATGATCAGCTCTTCACTTTGGTGCGCCATGGTTAACGTCCCCTCAGCAGTTTCAGGGTGCTGCGACCGAACATGCGGCTGGCGGCCGGAGGTGGCGCCGAAGGTCGATCGGACTGGCCGAAGCGGTTTTCGAGCCAGCGCTGGAAGAAGCCCCACAGGGTGGTCAAGGTCAGGAAGTAAATCGCGACGACCAGGTACAACTCGAATACGCGAAACGTCGCCGAGGTCACCATCTGCGTGCTGAGCAGCAGCTCCTGCACGCCGATCACACTGACCAGCGTGGTGTTCTTGAGCATCACGTTGAACTCATTGCCCAGCGGCGGCACGATCACCCGGAACGCCTGGGGCAGCACGATGCGCCGCATCAACTTGCCGAACCCCATGCCCAGGGAACGTCCGGCTTCGTACTGGCCCTTGTCCACCGCGCCGATACCCGCGCGGATGATCTCGGCCATGTACGCACCTTCATTCAGGCCCAGGGCGATGATCGCCGCCTGGATATTGCCGGGGACGATCAGGCCGAACAGCTCGATGTCCTCGAAGCGGAAGATCCCCCCCGCCGCCAGTGCGGTGTACAGAAACACGATCTGTACCAGCAACGGCGTGCCGCGCATCAGCCACACGTAAAAGCGTACCGGCAAGTGCAGCAACGGGTTCTTCGACAGACGCAACAGCGCCGCCGCCAACCCCAGCGCACAGCCGAGCAGCATCGCCAGCACGCTGATCAGGCAGGTCAGCCAAAGCCCGGTGAGGTACACCCCGCTGGGCTGCAGCAGGTACTGCCAGAACACATCCCAATTGAAATTCATCGCCGTTTTGCCTCAGTCGAGTGTGTCGCTGCTGACATGCCATTTGTTGAGCAATTGCACGTAGCTGCCGTCGCTGCGCATGTCGCTGATGATCTGCTGCACGGCGGCGGTCAGTTGCGGATCATCCTTGCGCATACCCAGGCCGGTAAGGATGCGGCTGAATGCCGGGACGCCTTCCTGGAACAGCTCCGGCGCCATCGCAGCGTAGTAACCGGCCGTTTCCACGGTGGTGCCGTAGGCGTCGACCTGGCTGATGCGCAGGGCCTGGAAGGCATCGGTGTCGGTGTTGTACACCACCAGTTTCATCGGGGGCTTGCCGGCCTTGGCGAGGTTTTCGTTTTGCGTATCGAGCAGGGTCTTGATGGTGGAGCCGTTAAGTACCGCAACCTTGTGTGCGGACAGGTCATCCAACGTTTTGATGCCTTTAGGGTTGCCTTTGGGCACCACCACCGACTGGCTGGAATACATGTAGTTGACGATGTCGATCACCTGACGGCGCTCGGGTTTATCGAACAGTTGGTCGACGATCATGTCGCACTGCTGGGCGAGCAGCGCCGGCACCAGGCCGGAGAACGGAATCACCCGCCATTGCACCTGCTTGTCGCCCAGACGCTTGGCGATTTCCAGACCCAGGTCGACGGTGAGGCCGCGCGGTTTCTGGGCTTCGTCGAAGGACACCAGGGGAGGTGAATCCATCCCCGAGCAGTAGGTGAGTTTGTCGACCTTTTGCAGGCGCTCCGGCACTTGGGACGCGGCAAACGCCCATTGTGTGCACAGACCCAGGGTTACAGCCACCAGCAAGGCGCGGCGTTGTTTATGCATGACCAGACACTCCACTTCGTTGAATAACGGGGCAGGACTAAAGTCAAAACACGGACGGGTTCGGACCCGTCTCTATTATTTTTTCGAGCGCAGAAAGTGACTCAACGCCGGTACGGTGCCTTCGATGTGCTCGCGCACCACCGCCTCGGCACGGGCGGCATCACCGGCGCGGATCGCGTCGAGGATCACCGCGTGTTCCTGGCGCGCGCTCAGGGGTTTTTCGCTGTGCTGCAACCACAAGCGCATGGGCGCTTCCACCAGCGAATACAACGCCGAAATCTGCTTCATCAAGCGCGGGCGACCGCTGAGGCTGCACAGGTATTCATGAAAGGCGCGGTGGCGACGGACCCACGCGGCGCTCTCGTCGCGGTAGTCATCCATCTCGTCCAGCAGCCGCTCCAGAGCCGCCATCTGGCGCTCGCCGATGCGGCTGACCGCGACGCGCACGGCCAGGCCCTCTAGAGCGCTACGCATCTCGAACACCTCGTGCAGCTCGTCGATATCCAGACCGCTCACGACTGCGCCACGGTTAGGCCTTAGGGTCACCAACCCCTGGGCATCCAGGCGGCGAAACGCTTCGCGCACCGGCATGCGGCTCATGCCGATCTCGCTGGCAATATCCTCGGCGATCAGCCGATCACCTTTGCGGTAGCGGCCGCCGCAGATGGCATCGAGCAGAAAATTGTAGGCCTCCTCCTCGGCAGTGAGGGGCTGGCGGTCAACGTAAGCGGGGGCAAATTGCATTGGCAGCCTCTTTGTATTTTTGTATCCAATTATCCACGAATGCAACAAAGCAGAATGTGTGCCAATGAGCTTGGTTCAGGGTTAACTGGCTGATTCAAATGTGATCTTTCGTTTATGCGCAGGCGAGATACGCGGCGCAGATGGAGCCATGTGCTACCAAATGGCACAACGACTGCCCGTTTTTGTGCAGGGAGGTAGCGGGATGATGACGCGCTCAACCACCCTTGAAGCCCCATACGGTCCAGGCATATTGACTGGATTGCGACGAAAATCGAGCGCTGGCAAACAGTCTTGGCTGACCAGGCACGCCAGACTAACCACTCCAAACCAAGAGGAGTCGGTATGAAATACCCATGTGTCGCCGCGGGCCTTTTTGCCCTTTCACTCATCGCTGCCACTGCACAAGCCCAGTCGTTCACGGTGCAAAGCAGCAGTGTCCAGGACGGGCATTTTCGACAGCGTCAATTTGCCAATGTGTTCGGCTGCACCGGCAAGAACCTCTCCCCTGAGATTTCCTGGAGCGGTGCCCCGCCGGACACCCAGGACGGCAGTTACCAAGCCCACTGGCTGGTGTGGGACGAAGCGTTGATCCAAACGAACGCCGAAGCCAATACGCACCTGGCGGCCATTCGATACGCTCAACCCATCACAGGCGAAGGTGGGCATTTTGCCGAGTCGTTCAGGCGCGCCATTGAAGCGGTAATAGACAGCACGGTGCCAGACCCTGTCGCTCGGCATCGCGTACAGGAATTGCTGACCTGGGTTGGCGTGACGGGTGTACGGTTCGAACCGCCGCGCGTGCCGACGATGGCGATCAAAGTGCGGCGACTGATAGCCAGCGACCTGGCAAACGACTGGAGTGCGCTGGATGTTGCCTCGACCTTTGCGCTCAGCGAAGCCACGCTGCGGCGCAGGCTCGCGGAAGAAGGCACCACGTTCAGTCGCTTATTGATCGATGCGCGCATGACCCTTGCCCTGCAACTGTTGCAATCATCCGCGCAGACCGTCATGCAGATAGCGCTTTACGTCGGCTACCAGACGCCGTCGCAATTTGCCGTGCGTTTTCGTGATCGGTTCGGCTTCCCACCTACTGCCGTTCGTGGGCATCGACGCTGAAGCGGCGGGCCTCCAGTGACCGTTTTTGGCGTAATCCAAGGCGCAATGGTCGACGCATCGGCTGCATAGCCTCAATCAGCAAGGCTCAAGACCCCGTCGGCGAATTTTTCTGGAGCCTCCTGGGGTACGTTGTGGCCGATGTTTTCCAGGATTTCCCGGCGATACGGCCCGATAAAATAAGCTGCGAATGGATCGTGCTCGACAGGTGGATCAACCGCATCGGCACCCCCCTCGAGAACCAATGAAGACACCGCGATCTTGGGTTGCGCGGCAAGCCGGGATTCTATGTTCCGATAGGCTGGATCGCCTTCAACCAATCCGAAACGATGACGGTAGGAGTGTATTACCACGTCCACAAAGTCCTCGTTCTCAAACGCTGCGGCGGTTGTTTCAAACGCCTCCTGGGTGAACTCCCAGGTCGGCGACCACATGCGCCATAGCAAGCGGCAGAACGCCTTTCTGTTCGCGGTCAATCCAGCGCGACCACGGCTTGCGTGAAGGTAGTACTGGTACCAAAGAAGGTGCTCAGCCTCGGGGCAAACAGGTTGGTGCGCTTGAGCGATATCCTGAATACCGTAGCCACCGCAGCTCACCAAACCCTTTACCCGTTCCGGCCATAGCGCAGCGACGATGCAAGCCCCTCTTCCCCCCCAGTCATAACCTGCAAGTACAGCTTTTTCGATGTTCAGCGCGTCGAGAAAAGCCAGCAAGTCAGCGCCTATTGCCGCCTGCTCTCCAGAGCGCATTGTCTGTTTGGTCAGAAAGGTGGTGGGGCCATAACCCCGAAGGTAAGGCGTGAAACATCGCTTTCCAGCCGAGGCCAGGATTTGGGCGACATCATTGTAGGCATGCACGTCATAGGGGAAGCCGTGGAGCAACACGACGGGGGCTCCGTCTACCGGACCGACCTCCAGGTAGGCGATTTCCAAAACACCGGCTTTGACCGTTTTCATCATTCCCTCCTACAGAGCATCAGCGATTGAAAGGTTGGACAAAGAAAGCAAGCCCATGCTCAATGAATCGATAACCTCGCCTGTTTGCGGTGTCTTCACGCAGGGTAAAGAGGGGTAAAGGGGACGAATTTATTTACCCTCTTACTACCCTTGAGTATCGGCCTAGTTAAATAAATCGGTCCCGTTTATCGTACTTTTATCGGTATCAAGCGACGTAGTAGTTCATTTATCCAGATTCAGTACATCATGCATCCGTAAGCCAATTATTCCCCGCAACCAAGCTGTGTGAAACTCCATTTCTTCCAGAGAAGTACCCTCAGCCAATCGATATTCGAACTCCTTGTCCCTCGGGCCCTGACACACGACGCTAAAATAGCCATCACGGTCATAACTGGCTAACACGTAAGGGCTAATACAAACAATATCGTCAAATGGCACCTGCACTTCGGTGGGTTTACGGCCGCGACGGGTGACAGTGAGGGTAAGCAGTTGTTGGTTTTCGTCGAACGTGAAGGCCAGCACTTTGGCGGCAGAGAAGATCCACGCAAAGACCAGCCCCATGAGCACAACACAACCAATCAGCATTAGAATGAGCGTCGACATTGTGAAACTCGACTCATCGCTGCTCGGTTCACCTTGCATCGCTTCAAACCCGAGAAGGAGCAAAATCGTCAGCACTAAGCCCGGCAACAACCATAGCACCACAAAGCAGAAACCCAGAATGGCCGCACCCGTGCTGCCAAAGGTCAGTAAATCCTGGCCGCGATGCCAAATAGGAGGATGGGCGGCGGAGCTTTCAGCGTTTGACGCGACTAGAGGCGCTGCCGCGCAGTGAGGTGGACGTTGACGATTCATCGAGCAGGCTCCAAGGGTGCTGCGTAGACATTACCACTACTGCCGGACAGTCTGACCCAGAGGCATCAGGCTTTTTCAAGCCCTCCCCAGCACCCCAAAAGCAAACGCCAGGCAATAAAGGGTAAAGGGGGAATTCTATTTTATGAGTCTTTACTGCAATAATGAGTATTGGCCTATTTAAATAAATCCGTCCCGTTTATCGTTCGTTTATCGTTGTCCCGTTTATCGTTTATCCCTTGGTCTGGCGCCGGGCATTTTGTTTCTAACGATCCCCTCCTCTGCTATGGTAACGCCCTCTGCACGCAATGGAAGCACCAAGGAATGGACTCATGGAAGACGCTGGCAATCGCCCTATTGGCATCGGTCAGCACACAGGCTGTATCAGGTGACAACGTCAACCCTGTCGCGGCAGGAATTTTTATCACAATTTCTTTGCCCACAATTTTAATTGGAGCGACCACATCTCTCACAACCGAGCCGCCAAAGATTTTCAAATCAGCCAAGACTGACGCACTGACGTTCGTTGGTTCCGACGGCGAGATTCGTGGCGCGAAGTTTGAGCAGGCCTCCCGGTACTACCGGTCGACGTATCCCTCTCCTCTCATGTCAGACATGCAACTGGCCCAAGCGATAGCTACGTCGCACTGAGAGGACCAAAGGGGACAGAATTATTTATCCTCAGTTATATTTTTGAGTCTTTACTACCGTTATGAGTATCGGCCTATTCAAATAAATTCGTCCCGCTTATCGAAACGCCTGGCAGCAATCAACTACAGGGTTTCCGGCCGCATATCCAATTCACGTGACGAGTCTCTTGAGGTGAAATCACAAGCGGCGCCTTGATTTCCAGTACGCCTGAACTATTTGTCAACGGCGCTGAGTCTCCCATCGATATCCTCTGGGCGGCCTTCATGATCCATCCGTCCACATTGGCATCACCGGTACCCTTGATCATGGTTACCTCAGGTGTACCGCTGTCTGATTTAAAAAGATAAGCCAATGTCGCGTTCTTCACCGTACCCGTGGCATTGACCGCCTCGAACACTTCCCGAACCGCCAGACGGCGGCTTTGTTCGCCACGAAAGCCGCCAAACCAGAGGCGCTCATAGCGTTTCTCCTGCACCTCATTGAGCGATTGCCCCGCTGTGCGCAATCGGTTCATTGCTTTCCATGCATCATCACCGCAATGTTCGCTCGCATCCAGATACAGTCCCAACGCGCCAGCTAAGTCGCGTGGCCCGCCTTTGCCTTCCTCCATCAATCGGCCAAGGAGCAGAACAGCATTCTTACCGGAGAGGCGATAAAGCTCGCGCGCCTTTGCGTAGTCCACCGGCTCGCCTTCACCACGCTCGGCCATCTGCCCCAAAAGAACATTACTGGCCGGGTTTAGCTTGCTGGACTCAACGAACAACGCTCGCGCCTTGCTGAAATTCTGATCCACACCATATCCACCCTCCTGATACATCTTGCCCAGCATTGCCTTGCACGTAGCATTGCCATAGTTCGCATACCGTTCGATGTAGCGCAGATTGGCGCGTTCAAAGGGTTTCTCACCGGCGATCATCATGCATCGAAAGCCAACGAGGGAAGAATCGTAATCGGCAGGTCGGCTCAGGCTTTGGCAGCCTGTGGTCAAGGTAAAAAGCAGCAGAAAAGACAGGGGTTTGATCATGCTTCCATGCCTGCGCAGAAAGGAATGAGGCATTATGCCACTACTCGGGCGTACGACTCGTATTCGCAATATTCATAAGGGGAAATTCCCTGAGTCCATATCTGGAAACGTAGAAAGCCGACAGAGCACCCAAAACGAAAAAACCCGCCAAAACAGGCTGTGTGAAAACCTAGCAATCTGCGCAGCGCTCGAAGAAAATGCTCCGTATCGAAAGATACGGAGCATTTTT